>NZ_JACJFB010000004.1:216336-262886 GCF_014164325.1 Pseudoalteromonas sp. SG43-4
ACAGTACTTAAAAATATTATTCACAAGGAGAAGTGAAAGAGAAGAAAATGAGAAGGTAAAAACCAGTGCTTACTCGTATTTGAATACTATTTTTATACAATCACTTACTCTAAAAACGCAGCGCCTCTAAACCTCTTTGTGAATAACAGTATTTAAAAATATTACTCACAAGGAGAAGTGAAAGAGAAGAAAATGAGAAGGTAAAAACCAGTGCTTACTCGTATTTGAATACTATTTTTATACAATCACTTACTCTAAAAGCGCAGCGCCTCTAAACCTCTTTGTGAATAATTGCATTTAAAAATATTACTCACAAGGAGAAGTGAAAGAGAAGAAAATGAGAAGATAAAAATCAATGTTTGCTCGTAGTTGTATTAAATAGCTTTTACTTTTTAAAACCATAAGGGCAGTTTTTACAACCATTTTTGCAGCACGAACCACGCTTTAAAAAGAACCACTTACTAAATACCATGTAACCACTTTGCATGGTGTAGTCGAGCCCTTCAATTAAATTGTCGTTACCTCTATATTGCTTTGCAAAGTCTATTTGGGTTTTAATAGGTTGTGTATAAACACCCTCTAAAAAAGTATTTATTTTATTAAGCGTGCACTTGCGGCATAAACAACTTGTTGCTGTGATATCAAGCGGTAAAATAGCCGGCAGCTCATTGCACCAACACGCTGATATATCGTCTACATTACACGTTAGAGTACTGTGGCATTGAGTACAGTTAAGTTGAGTCATTATAATTCTTTTTAGTAACAGTGAGCCAAGAATAACAAATATTATGAATACACAAAAAGCATTAGCTGAATTTATTACATTTGGAGAGCAAAGGGACGAAGCTATATCGGTTATCGTTTCAAGCCCTGCTGATAGCAATAAAGCTCACTATACTCTCTCAACCGAGGTTTTAATTGATGTGCTTAAACGCTGTTTAAGTAACGAAATAGACTTAGATGATTTGGATCTTTGGGCAAACGTAATTGAATCGCGAGATGACATTGATTGTACTGAGCATGAAGGTTTTATTTATGCGCTCAGTAATAGCGAGCAAATGGGAGAGCTTAATCATCAAAAGCTTGCTCAAATAGTTGCGTTAGTAAAAGTTTGATTTGTTTAAAAAGCGAGGTGTAAAACCTCACCTAAAAAAACCGCACTTCAATTGAATGCGGTTTTTTAAATTGAGGACAACCGTTTTAAGCGATTATTTATGATATCCCAAGCACGTTTCTACTTCGTTTTTAGAACCTAAAATAACGGCTACTCGCTGGTGGATTGCATCAGGCTGAATATCCATAATACGCTCGGTACCGGTTGATGCGATACCGCCAGCTTGCTCTACTAACATAGCCATTGGGTTTGCTTCATAAAGTAGGCGTAATTTATTTGGCTTTTTAGGATCTTTGGTGTCGGTAGGGTAAGTAAATAAACCGCCACGGCTAAGCACGCGATGTACATCGCCCACCATTGCTGCAATCCAGCGCATATTAAAGTTTTTAGCGCGCGGGCCTGTATCGCCTGCTAGCAAATCATTGATATAGTTTTGCATAGCTGGCTGCCAATGGCGTTGGTTAGACGTATTAATGGCAAATTCGTTTGTATCAGCAGGGATTTCGGCAAAATCTTGTGTAAGTAAAAAGCTGCCTTGTGTTTTATCAAGAGTAAACATGCGCGTGCCTTTACCTGTAGTCAGCGCAAGCATTGTTGATGGCCCGTAAAGTACGTAACCTGCAGCAACTTGCTTATGGCCGGGCTGCATAAATATGCTTTGATCAGCAGCGTCAGAGCCTTCAGGCGCTTCCATAATAGAAAATATAGTACCCACAAGTGAGTTAATATCCGTATTTGACGAGCCATCGAGTGGATCAAATGCCACTATAAATTTAGCGTCTGGGTTACCTGCTACTGTGTAGTCTTCTTCTTCAGAGGCGATTGCTTTAACCGTATCTGATTCCAGTAAAATATCTTTTAACAGCTGATTAGATAATACATCGAGCTTTTTTTGAGTTTCACCTTGAATGTTTTCATCAAGGGTTGAGCCTAATACGCCAGAAAGCGCGCCTTGACCAACGCGAAACGAAATTTCTTTACATGCCGCTAAAACTGTTCGAATTAATGATAAAAGTTCTCTTGAACAACCATCTTCAAGTAATACTGGAGGGAGTCTACGCATTCTATTTTCCTGATAACGTGTTAAAACCAATCATAATGTGAGAGAGATTAGCTTAGAGCGCTGAAATTCGTCTTAAATAACTGTATTGTTTAAATAGCACCCTATAATGGGACCACCTAATCGTACTTAAAACACAAATAACAAAGATAAGATTATGAAAAAAATACCACTACTAAGTTACATATTCTTTACTGTGCTGTGCTCTATCATAACTCAAGCGCACGCAGCAATTAAGTCAATTGATGAATTTACTACGCAAATGAATCATTTTCCGGGCTATTATTCGTTTTTTTACGATACCCAAAAGGGAAAAGTATATTTAAAAGTTGATAAGTTTGAACAACAATTTTTACTGCAACAAAGCTTGCCTTACGGTATTGGCTCTAACGATATAGGCCTTGATAGAGGTCAGCTTGGTAATACTCACCTTGTGCAGTTTGAGCGTTTTGGCGACAAAGTAATGCTGCGGGCTGTAAATACTTACTATCGTGCTAACACAAGTAACAAGGCCGAACAGCAAAGTATTAAAGAAGCGTTTGCATCAAGTATACTTGCTGGTTTTAAAGTGGTTGCAGAGGATAAAGCCACAGCACTTATTGATTATACGCCTTATTTATTAAGTGATGTACATGGCGTAAGTCGCAAGCTTGCTGCACGTAAGCAAGGGAACTTTAGCCTTGATGAATCACGTAGCGCCGTTTATATGAATCGCTCAAAAGCATTTGTAAAAAACACCGAGCTTGAAGCCGTACTTACATTTAAGGGCACAAAACCAGGTGAATTTGTTCGCCAAGTAAGTGTCGACCCTTATGCGCTTACTGTTCATATGCATCATTCACTTATTCAATTACCAGATGATAACTACACACCTCGTAAGTTTAATCCGCAATCAGGTTTTTGGAGTATAGAACATAAAGATTACGCAGCGCCGCTTGGTGATTCTATGTACGTGCGTTATATACCGCGCCATCGTTTAACTAAAAAAGACTCAAGTTTACCTATTAGTGAACCTGTTAAAGCAATTGTTTATTACCTTGATCCTGGCGTACCAGAGCCCGTTAAAAGCGCTTTGCTTGAAGGTGGGAAATGGTGGAACGACGCATTTACTGCTGCAGGATATAAAAATGCATTTATAGTAAAAGTGCTGCCAAGTAGCGCCGACCCTATGGATATTCGTTACAACGTCATTCAATGGGTACACCGTGCAACGCGTGGTTGGTCATACGGTAGTTCTGTAATTGACCCGCGTACAGGTGAAATACTTAAAGGGCATGTAACACTTGGCTCATTGCGTGTTCGCCAAGATATTTTAATAGCTGAAGCACTCGCTGCTCCTTATTTAAAAGGCAATGAAGTTGCTAAAAACTTGCAAGCAATGGCGCTTGATCGTATTCGCCAATTAAGTGCGCATGAAATTGGTCACACGTTAGGTATTGCTCATAACTTTGCGGCATCGGTAGGTGATAGAGCTTCTGTAATGGATTACCCACACCCGCTACTTAGTTTTAATGAACAAGGTAAGCTTGATGTAACGCGCGGCTATGCAACAGGCATGGGCGTATGGGATACCCAGGTAATTAAATATGGTTATAGCGATTTTACTAACCAAGATGAAAGCGCAGAACTTGCTGCTATTTTAAAAGAAAATAAAGCCAAAGGCCTTGAGTTTATATCAGATAGCGACGCTCGTGCTAAAGGTGGCGCGCATCCAACAGCTCATCTATGGGATAACGGCACTAATCCTTCGCAGGAACTTTTAAGAGTACTCGACGTACGTAAAAAAGCGCTTTCGAAGTTTGGTATTAATAATATTAAAACGGGCGATTCATTATCGCAATTAGAGGAAAAACTAGTTCCGCTTTATCTGTTTCACCGTTTTCAGGTTGAGGCTGCAGTGAAACTCATAGCCGGTGTTGATTACGAATACGAAACACGCGGCGACTCAGCCGTAAAAGGCGCACAAGTCGTTAATAAAAAAACACAGCAAGAAGCGGTAAACGCTATTTTTGCAACGCTTAAGCCAAGTAACTTATTACTTCCTGAATCTGTGTTATCGCTAATTCCGCCAAAAGCATATGGTGAGTCTAAATCGCGCGAGAGCATAGTGGGGCGCACAGGATTAACGCTCGATGCAATGGCATTACCCGAGGTTGCAGTGCAGCATAGCTTGTCGCTTTTATTAAATGCACAACGTTTAAACCGCCTAGCGCAGCAGCAAGCACGTAGTAATGACTTTTATAGTTTAGATGAGTTGCTTGAGGAGCTATATAGCCAAGTGTTTAACGCGTCATCACCTAATACAATGACAGGTAAAATCACTCAGCGCGTGCAATTTTTAACTGCAAAAGCCATGGCTGATTTAGTAGCAAGCGATAGTGTAAGCCCTGAAGTGCAAGCGCAGTTACGTTACTACTTAGTTAAGTTAAGTGAAGACTTTAACCAAAACTCAATGCTGAGCCATACAAGTACTGGCGAGAGTGCGTTTAAGCAATATTTAGCTGAGCAAGTAAATCAGTTTTTAATTAAAGGGCAATGGCCAAACAACTTTAAAGTGCTGCCAATCCCGCCGGGCTCACCAATTTAGAATAAAAAGTAGAAGCGCTTAGTTTTAATCAATTACAAAGCAAAACACCGAGTATATTTATACTCGGTGTTATTTTATTCTAAAAACGAATACGTACTCTAAGATTTTATTTGCACTAAATCGTAATCGGCCATACCAGGTACTATTGCCTGTAAGCGAGACTCGGTTACATCGAGTGCATTTAAACATTCGCAATACTCAGAAGCCTTAAGCTCTAATTGATGCGCCTTTTTTTGTAGCGACTTATCAATTTCTCTTGAGATAATATCCATGCGTTGCCCCATGTCGTTAATGCGATCTTCTATATTACCTTCACGCGATTTAAACGCATCTCCAAGTGATACCAAAATAGCACCTAACGATCCATGAACAGCAGAGTGAATTTGCTGGCTGATCTCTTTAGTGAAAAAATCATCTATTTGCGAAAGTGATTGAGGGGCTATAAAAAAGAAGTCATCTCCGCGCTTAAACTTATCCATTAGCGCGCGCTCTACATACTGCAATTGTGTTTTAAGTACTTCAGGTTCTTTGTCTGACATACCTTCAACTACGTGTTCAATAGCGCTTAAACCTAAGTTAACACCATCGGTAGCAAGGTTTACTAATTCGGGGACTGTGTGGCGAATACCATTACTAAACTGTTCGAGTACTTTGCTTTCGTCATCGCTTAAATCAACCCAATAACCGCGAATAAACAGTTGGTTATTGTTATTAATTTGGACACGAGTTTGGCCTTTATCTAATATGCGAATTGCATCGTCAGTAATAATTAAACCATGACGTAATTCAACATCGCATTGGGCTTGAGCAAAGACACTAGTGCTTGAGAGCGCTATGGAAAACGCCAATATCGAACGAGATAGAAACGCCATAAACACCTCAAAAAGACTAAAATGGAAGGCGAGTAGGTTAACAAAAAAACAACTTTATGCAAGGGAAAATAAACCTATCAACTATCTCACAGAATAGTTGTATAGAGTGCAGCTTGAGTTTTTAGATATGGTTATGTTGGGCAAAATCAACAGTTCAACAAAGGGCTTAATATATAGCTAGAGAGGGTAGAAGTGGCTCATAGTAAAATAAGAACACGTGGTTTTTAAATGAAGTTTAAAAAGGTACAGCTATTTATATCAATTAAGCTTAATAGCCGACTCTAAATTTACTCTGGAGTCGGCTCAAAAGACTAAAAACTAAATATTTAGTGTGAAACCACTATTAAGCGAATTGCATCAAGTTGTAACTGCGTTTTTTCAATATACGTAGTTAGGTCGTTACGTTGCTTATCGTAGAAGGTAATTTCTTCTTGGCGAATATTCGGATTAATTTGCTTCAGGGCAACAAGTCGCTCTTGCTCTTCACTGAGTGATGTTTGCATTTTAGCAAGTGACGCTGCGCGAATAACTTCAAGTTTTTCTTGTGCCATATCTTTAGCGGTAGTGATCATTGGGTGAACAGCGCTTTGCAATGCACCGGCAAGCTTACTTGCTGTTTGGCGGCCTACGGCTGATAACTGCTGATTAAAGCCTTCAAATGCCACGTTTTCACCTAGGTTATTACCTGCTTTATCGAGCAATATACGAATTGGTGTAGGCGGTAAAAAGCGACCAACTTGTAATACTTTTGGTGCCATTGCTTCTGCAACAAAAATAAGCTCAACAAAAAAGGTACCAGGCGGTAACTTTTTGTTTTTAAGTAATGCTACCGATGCGCTACCAAAGTCGTCGTCACAAATCATATCCATGGTGCCTTGCACCATAGGGTGATCCCAGCTGATAAAGTGTACGTCTTCTTGCGAAAGTGCCGTGTCGCGATCAAAGGTAACCGTCATACCGTCTTCTTTAAGCGATGGGAACGATGCATTTAACATATGTTCCGTTGGCTTTAAGATAATGGTGTTTTCGCCTTTATCTTCTTGGCTTACGCCAAATGTGTCAAACACGTTGATCATGTAGCTTGGCAATTCAAACTGGTTATCGAGTTTTTCGATATCAGTCACAAGCGAGTCGGCAGCACCTTGACCCGATGAATGTAGCTCTAGTAAACGATCTCGTCCGCTTTCCATTTTTTTACGCAGTACCGCATTTTGTTGTGCTACTTGCTCAAGTAATGGATCGAGTTCGTCTTCATCGCAGTTATGCGCAGAAATATATTCAAGTAAGTCATCACGGAACTCTTTATAAAGCATTTGCCCCGTTGTTGATGTAGATTCGAATGCATCTAGACCTTCGTTATACCAACGTAGCAGTACTTCTTGAGCGGTGTTTTCAAAATATGGCACATGAATGTTCACATCTTGTGTTTGGCCTATACGGTCTAGTCGACCAATACGTTGCTCTAGTAAATCTGGGTTCAGTGGTAAATCAAACAACACTAAGTGATGCGAGAACTGGAAATTACGACCTTCTGAGCCAATTTCTGAACACAGTAATATTTGTGCATTATCGTACTCGTCTGCAAAAAATGCAGCAGCGCGGTCACGCTCAATAATCGACATGCCTTCGTGAAATACCGACGCTTTAATTGCTTCACGTTCACGCAGTATTTGCTCAAGGCTGATAGCTGTTTCAGCTTTGGCACATATAAGCAGTACTTTTTCGCGCTTAAGTGTTTTAAGGGTGTCGATTAACCAATCTACGCGTGGATCGAATAAACCCCAGCTTGCGCTTTCGCCTTCAAATTCTTGAAATATTTTTTCAGGAAACAGAGCACGGTGTGCACTTAGTTCAGGGTTTTGAATACCGCCCATATTACCAAGAACCGACATAGCCGTTTTATACTGCTTTGGTAATGCCATTGGGTAGGCGTGTAATTTACGGCTTGGGTAGCCGTCAATGCCGCTGCGGCTATTTCTGAATAATATACGACCTGTGCCGTGGCGATCGAGTAGCATGTTAAGTATTTCTTTACGCGCTGGTAAATCACCTTGCTGTGCTTTTTCAAGAATATCAGTAATGTCGGTTTCTTTTAATAGCTCAATTAGCGTGGCTTTGGCTGCGTCGTCCAGAGCTTGCTCTTGCAGTAATTGATTTGCCGCTTGCGCTACGTCTTTATAATTTGCTTCTTCTTCTTTAAACACGTCGTAGTCGTAAAAACGATCCGGATCGAGTAACTGTAAACGTGCAAAGTGACTGCTGTGACCAAGTTGATCAGGCGTTGCTGTAAGCAAAATAAGACCCGGAATATCTTGGCTAAGCTCTGCCATACGTTGGTACTCAGAGCTTGGCTTGCCGTTATTGATACTTAGGTGGTGGGCTTCATCTATTACTAAAAGGTCCCAATCAGCAAGCGTTGCTTGTTCAAACCAACGTTTTTTCTTGGTTAAAAACTCAAGGCTGGTAAGTACTAGTTGCTCTGTATCAAATACGTTTGGAGAATCTGCAAACGCTTCATCGCAGCGCTCTTCATCAAAAATAGAAAAACGTAAGTTAAAGCGGCGTAGCATTTCTACTAACCATTGGTGTTGTAGATTTTCAGGCACCACAATAAGTACGCGGCTTGCACGGCCACTAATAATTTGTTGATGTAGTATCATGCCCGCTTCAATTGTTTTACCAAGGCCTACTTCATCTGATAAAAGTACGCGTGGGGCAAAACGTTTACCCACTTCTTGTGCAATATAAAGCTGGTGCGGAATAAGATTAGCACGCTGACCAATTAAACCTTTAATAGGCGATTGTTCACGTTCAAATTTATGTAACCACGTTTGGTAGCGAAGTGTGTAGCGATCAAAACGATCTACTTGGCCTGCAAATAAACGATCTTGTGGTTTATTAAATTTAATAAAATGATCTAAAAAGGTTTCTTTAAGTTTAGCCGTTTCGCCATTATCAACACGGGTGCCGTGATAGCAAAGTAACTCGCCTTGTACTTCAATAGACTCTACTTCTAATTCCCATTCTTCAACGCTTTTGATCACATCGCCAGGATTAAATGCCACACGGGTAACAGGTGCTTCTGCACTAGAATAAACACGGTTTTCACCACTGGCAGGAAATAATATGCTGACCTGACGGCCTTCAATGGCAACAACGGTGCCTAATCCTAAATCTGACTCTGTATCACTGATCCAACGCTGACCTAAGGAAAAATTCATGTATGTCTCGTCTATGATGAAAAAGGCGGCTATGTTACCTGTAAGCTAACACCACTGCAAGGCGCTATTTGGCTCACTTTTAATTAATTTTGTAAGTGTTAATTATTACTATTAAAACAGCTTGTTTATGACTCTTTTTTAGGTAAATCAAAACTAATTACAGTTTGTAATAAAACGGACTTTTATGACAAATAGACTAAACTTACATTATGCCTTAGCAATTAAGTATTGCAGGTTTAAGTTTTGCCCGTTTTACTTAGTTATTTTGGTATAGCATAAAAATCATAAAACGTAAGGAAAGTGCTATGGAAAAAGCTTCGAACCTTGAAAGTAAAATGTATGTGCTAGATACCAACGTACTACTTCACGAACCACTCGCTTATTTGTCTTTTCAAGAGCATGACGTTGTAATTCCGATGACGGTGCTTGAAGAACTTGACCATATAAAAGACAGAAAACACGACGTAAGCCGTGATGCGCGCGTCGCTATTCGTGGATTAGATGAAGTTCTTAAAAATGCAACGCCTGAACAAATGCTACAAGGCGTGGCGCTGCCGAGTAACAAAAAGGCAAAAGCGAGCTCTGCAGGTACCCTCATTATTGTAAACGACCATTTATTTGCCGACTCCATTTCTGGTTTGCCAGGTAACGAAAACGACCATCGTATTATTAATTGCGCCGTGTATTTACAAAAGCAGCACAGTGATTCAAAAGTTATATTAGTAACAAAAGACATAAACATGCGTTTAAAGGCCAAAGGCGCAGGGCTTAAATATGTTGAGGATTACCGCACCGACCAACTTATTGATGACATAAGCCTGCTCACTAGTGGTTATAAAAAAATTGAAGGTGATTTTTGGGATCATGTTGGGGAGTGTAATACGCAGCAACACGGACGTGATACATTTCATCATGTGCCTAAAAACTTAATCCCTGATGTATTTTGTAATGAATATTTACTTGATGGAGGGGAGCAGTTTGCGGCGCGCGTTAAATGCTACGATGACGAGCACATAACGCTAAAAGATATTGGCGTTGAGCGCCTAATGCATCAACAAGCATGGGGCGTTAAGCCCAAAAATATTTATCAAGGGATGGCATTAGATGCACTGCTGGATACAAGTATTGAACTTGTTATTTTAACAGGGCCTGCTGGGTGTGGTAAAACCTTGTTAGCACTTGCCAGCGCCCTTGAAATGGTCATCGAAAAAGGTATTTACGATAAAGTAATAGTCACCCGTAATACCCCTGAAATAGCAGAGTCTATAGGCTTTTTACCAGGCACTGAGGAGGAAAAAATGGCGCCATGGCTTGCAGCTATCACTGATACGCTGGAGGTATTGCACAAAGGCGACGAAAATCCAATATCAAGCCGAAACTATATTATGGAGAAGGCTAATGTACAGTTTAAATCGGTCAACTTTATGCGTGGGCGTAGCATTCAAAATGCAGTGGTAATTTTAGATGAGAGCCAAAATTTAACGGCATCTCAGCTTAAAACGATTATTACTCGCTGCGGCGAAGGTACTAAATTAATTTGTACAGGTAACTTGGCGCAAATTGATAGTAACTATTTAACGCCAGTAACATCGGGCTTGACGTACATAGTAGAGCGCTTTAAAAACTTTGAAGGCAGCGCAACAATAAACCTCAACGGTGTTGTGCGTAGTCGCTTAGCGTCGTTTGCAGAAGAAAATTTATAACTTGCGCTTAACAAATTGGCTCGATAGTCTATCGATTGATTTTCGAGCCAAATGGCAGGCAGTACATTGAATTTTTTACCTCTGAAGCATTATTATCGTTCATTATTTATTGCGCTGTTAGTGCCATTGATTGTCGCTTTTTTACTGTGCTTGCACTTATATAATATAAAGCTTGAGCGGACGGTTGAAAAACGCCAAGCTGACTTTACAAATATTTCAGCGCAAGTTACCCACGGGATGGACTCGGTGAGTAATCTACTTACCACCATGTTTAACTTATACGAGCAAGTGACTTATCCCAAAATAAATCAAGATTTGCTCGAAGGTATAAATCAATATGATGGTTACTATTATCGTCATTTTATTGATCAAAGTACGGAAATTGTAGGTAAAGGTGAGTTTGCGTTATCTGCTAAGGCATTAATGCAGTGGCAGCAGGCTATTACATTAGGGCCTTCGTTTAATACAACGCTTGCATTAATGCAGTCGTTATCTGCTGTAGCGTATGTTGATGATAATGGTTTTGCTTATGTAAGCAGGCACAACAAAAGCCAAAGTTTTATGCTTACTGAAATTTTAAATGGAAAATTTAAGCCAAAATTTGCGCAAAACAAGCTTACTTCAAGTCCTATTGTTAAAGTGAATGATAATTCGTATTTTGCTATTGGTCGACAACGAAGCACAGGCTCAGCCGATTACATTATTTTAATTTATGATGTTCAAGCAATTTCTGGATGGTTAAAAAAGGTGTCACCGAACAGTGGTGAATACGTTTTTATGAACCAATCGCATCAAATTATCGCCAGCTCTAAACAGATAATAGAGCAAGCGACTGCGTTAAAAAATTATTGGCCAGGCTTGGCCGATCATCAGAGTCAAAAAACAGTATTAACTAGTGATAGTAATTACTTTATGCAGCCTATGGGTGAGTTACCTATTCACGCAGCATTTTACGAGCACAAACCCCAATTAATAAGCTCAATTAAGTATGAGATATTACTAGAGTTTACTTTTTTAACGCTATTTTTAAGTATTATGTTTGGCGTGTTTTTTTGGTTAAGTCAGCGCATTTTTATAAAGCCGATGACTCACTTAATGTCATACCTTGAGAGTAACGGGACACAACAAGAAGAGCAGCTAAATTACAAAGTACCACTGAGCTGGCAACCTTGGTTTTCTAAAGTGAAGCGTGTATTTACTAAAAACAAACAGTTAGTTGATTCATTACAAAGTGCAAATAAAGCTCTGGACGACCAAGTTCAGCTGCAATCAGAAAAACTAAGCCGCAGTTACGAAGCGAAAGAGCGCCACTTAGCTTTACTCAACACTATGCTAAACAGTGTGCCAGACCTTATTTACTTTAAAAATATTGATGGTTCATTCTTAGGATGCAATAAAGCATTTGAGGCATATATCGGTAAAGATCAAACTGCATTAGTTGGTAAATATGTAGATGATTTAGGTGACAATGATCAGCAAATAAATGCGCTTGAAAAACAAGTATTACAAAACAGAAATAGTGTTGAACAGCGAATAGAAACCGATACAAAATCGTATCAACTTACTATTGCACCTTTTTATAACGAGCACCAACACCTGTTAGGAACCATGGGCATTGGTCGCGATATTACCGAGCAGCAACAAACATTATTGGCCTTAAAATCATCTGAATCTAAATTTAGAAGTGCAATTGAATTTGCGGCTAACTGCGTGGTTTTACTCTCGCTTGAACACACCATATTGCAAGTAAATAAAGCAGCAAGAAAGCAGTTTTCTGATCAGCCAGTACTCGTTGGGGAGCAGTTGAAAGCATTATTTGATGACTCCCAATGGAAGCAGATAAAAAGCACTTTAGCGCAATTGCTAGATGACAAAAAACGCGTATACCATTTAACGCTTGCTCAAGGGGGCTTAACAAGCTGGTTGCAACTAAGTGTATCGCTTGTCTGGGATGAAAACCGCGATCCAGCTTATTATGTTATACACATTCAGGATGTGAGTGCATTAACTAAATCAAAACTAGATGCCGAACGAGCAACCCTAGCTAAAAGCCGCTTTATAGCCAATTTAAGTCATGAAATACGTACCCCTTTGAACGCTGTTTTAGGGTTGCTTGATATGTTAATAGAGCAAGGCTTAACGCAAAAGCAATTACAACAAACAGATCAAGCTAAGCATGCAGCACAAAGCTTGTTATTAATGCTTAATAGAATGCTTGATTTTGCACGTATTGAAGGTTCGCAAACCGATTTAAAACAAGCGTCTTTTAGCATGGTTGAGCTGGTGGATATTTGTGAAAGCTTAACGGCTCCATTGTGCGAAGGAAAAGGTATTGAATTTGTTATTGATATTGACCCGCTAATAGCACCTGATTTGATATGCGACAGTATACGTTTGCAGCAAATATTAGGTAACTTATTAACTAATGCCGTTAAGTTTACAAAAACAGGTTCCATTACTTTAAAAATGGAACTTATTGAAAGCGATAGCCTAGAGCAACAGCATATTTGCTTTAAAGTAATCGATACTGGCATGGGTATAGATGAAGCTGATCAAAGTCGCTTATTCGATGCTTTTACTCAAGGTGATGAATCTTCAACCCGCATACACCAAGGGGTTGGGCTAGGTTTAGCTATTGTTAAACATGCAGTATCGTTAATGGGTGGGGAGATTGCTTTAAAGAGTAAAAAAGGCCACGGCAGCGAATTTTATTTCAGTATTAGCTTTTTAGTTGATACCACTAAAAACACAGTGTTACCGACTAATACATTGGCTATTTTATCTGATCAAAGTAAAGAGCTTAAGCAGGTGACAAATGCATATAACGAACTTGCTAATATTAATTTAGATGAGGTACTAAAATACCCAATTAAGCTCTCTAATACTCAAAAAATAATAATTGATGCAGCTGACTTACCTGCACTTTTAAATGTTGAAGCGATTAATGATTCGTTATCAGCTAAAGAAACATCGGTAATTATTATTAATCATCAGCACACACTTAATTTACCGACAAGCGAGCACTTAGCTGCGCATCACGTTAAAGCATCGGCATTAGGGCAAAGGCTATTTAGTTTGAACTCTCAGCAAAAGCCTATAGTTAATACAAGTGCCGCAGTACACAGTGCAACTGAAAGTAAAGCTGATATATCGGGTCTACTTGTATTAGCCATTGATGATAATCAGCTTAACTTAGAAATAATTAGCAGTGTTCTGCGCCAAGCAAACGTAAATGTTGTTACGGCTTTAAGCGCATCAATTGGTATGGAGTTATTGCAAGTTTTGAAGCCTGACTTAATATTGATGGATGTGCAAATGCCGAAAATAGATGGCTGTCAAGCAACCGCTTTGATTCGTCAACAGTTTGACGCAAAGCAACTGCCTATTTTTGCTTTAACGGCTCATTGTGAACCTGCTGATGTAGAGCGTTCTTTAAAGTGCGGCATGAATAAACATTTAACTAAACCGGTTGTTGCTAAAGTACTTATTGATGCAATTGCTGATTTAAACTTAGTTAAACCAAGCTTTTTTGAAAAATCATTTGCTTTAACGCAGTTTAGTATGGATGAAAAACTGCTTAATACGATGATTGATAAGTTTGCTAGCTTGTGTGAAACCCAGCTATCGCAACTAGAAGAAACAACCAATAAGGATGATTTGGTACGTTTAGTGCATAGTATCAAGGGTGTAGCAGGTAATTTAGGTTTTAGACGATTATCACATTGTGCTTTATTGTGTGAAAGAACGCTTAAAACAACTAATAAGCCTATTGAGATTACACTACAAGAGCTTATCATACAGCTAGAACAGGTAATTGTTTTTATAAAAGGGCTAGGGGTTAGGGATGTCGAAAAGAGCTAAAGTACTTATTGTGGATGATGATCCAATCAACAGATTAGTACTTGAAAAAACACTTAAAGCAGAACACGACGTGTTCTTAGTTGAAAGTGGTGAAAAAGCACTGACCTTTGTAAAAACAGCGCAAGTTGATTTAATAATCCTTGATGTAATTATGCCTGGAATTGACGGCTATCAAGTACTTGTGGAGCTTAAAGAAAACCCAATAACTCAGTCTATTCCTATTATATTTATATCAGCCAATCGTAGCCATGATGATGAAGCAAAGGGCTTAGAGCTCGGTGCAATGGACTACATAACCAAGCCATTTAGCCCTTCTATTGTTCGCGTTAGAGTGCGCAACCAACTCCTCATAAAGCAAAAAAATGATTTGCTAGAAATGCTAGCTTCGATAGATGGCTTGACTGAAATACCAAATAGACGCTACCTTGATGAAAACTTATCTCGAGAATGGCGCCGCAGCAAGCGAAGTGGAACACCGCTATCGGTGTTACTTATGGATATAGACCACTTTAAACGTTACAACGATTGCTACGGACACCGTGCTGGCGATGAGTGTTTAAAGAATGTTGCGCAAGCACTTGCAGCTCAATGTGAACGTGGCAGTGACTTTATTGCTCGTTATGGCGGAGAAGAATTTGCTGCTGTGCTACCAGGAATTGATAAGCATGAAGCTATGGAGTTTGCTAATAAATTACGCAATGCTGTAAATGCTTTGAATATAGAACATAAAGCTTCATTAAATGCAGACCACATCACTATAAGTATAGGTATTGCCACTACACAAAGTGGTAAAGTGTATGCTGAGCAAGCATTATTAGAAGAGGCCGATTTAGGCTTATATGCCGCTAAAGATGCAGGGCGAGATAGAATAGTCGCACGCTAAAAACTTAATATACAAAAACGCCAATATTCATATATTGGCGTTTTTATATCAAACATTTTTTATTGGTTACTGCGTGATCATACCTAAAGCGGTGTCACCAATGCCCACCAACTTATCATTTTTAAATACAAGTGGCGTACATTCATCTTTTGTTGTTTTTGAATCTGAATGCTTGCTATGCGTTACATAAAAAAGTACTTGGTATACATCGTCATCTTTTTTTAATAGCTCAGTGAAATTAGGCGTTTTT
Source organism: Pseudoalteromonas sp. SG43-4 (assembly GCF_014164325.1). Classification (NCBI taxonomy): domain Bacteria; kingdom Pseudomonadati; phylum Pseudomonadota; class Gammaproteobacteria; order Alteromonadales; family Pseudoalteromonadaceae; genus Pseudoalteromonas; species Pseudoalteromonas sp. SG43-4. The sequence goes on from NZ_JACJFB010000004.1 coordinate 231,888, forward strand.
AATTGCGTTAAAACAGACTGATAGCTGCTATCCATTTTTAGCTCCGATATAACTTCACGATTATTTTTATGCTGTGCTTGCCAGCTTGATGAGTTTTTCCCTGCCCAATGAGTCTCAGCTTCGCCATCTGACACGGCAATAACACAGCCTGTTAAAAATGGAGCGATTAAAGCGGCTGCTAAAAGTGATTTTTTCATTTTTATTTACCTTAATAAGATTTTTAATTGGTTATTAACTGTATTAAAGCAAAGAGTAGACCATATTGATAAGTTGTTATGAATCAGTTTGTTAAGTGAGTTAAGCTGTTTTTATCTAATAAAATATTAAATATATTAGTAAAAACAGCCACTTTTTAGCTTATTTGATTACTACAATAAAATGATTAAACCAAGCGGTTGCGTGATTCACCTTTAGTAAATGCCGCAATATTCAAACTTACTTCATTAATTAAACGCACAATAGATTCAGTACTTGCCCATGCAATATGTGGAGTAAGTAATAAGTTATTGCCTGTGTAATTAGCAAGTGGATTTGAAGCTTCAGCAGGTTCTTTAGTTAGTACATCAACACCCGCTCCAGCAATTAGGTTTTGCTTAAGCGCTGTTGCTAAGTCGGCTTCGTTAATAATACCACCACGTGCTGTATTAATAATAATACTGCTGGGTTTCATCATTTTTAGCTCATCTAACGAAATTAAATCGCGTGTTTCATCAGTAAGCGGGCAGTGCACGCTAATTATATCAGCGGTTTCTAATACTCTTTCAAAAGGTGTACGGCCTTCTCTACAAGAGGCGCCTTTACGCTCTGCAACCACTACATTGGCTCCAAAAGCTTGCGCTACTGTCGCCACACCTTTACCTAGCGTACCGCCGCCTATAATGGCAAATGTTTTACCTTGCAAGTCGTTAAAGCTGTAATCGAGTATGCAAAACATTTCACTTTTTTGCCATGCGCCTTGCTGGCAATCCGCCTGATAGCGGTGGGTGTTACCCAGTAAGTTAGTAATTAAAGAAAATGTATGTTGAACAACTGAAGGGGTTGAGTAGCCAGCTACATTAGTTACGGCAATACCAAATTCTTTAGCGGCTTCTAAATCAACATTATTAGTACCGGTTGCACTTACGCAAATTAATTTCAGTTGTGTTAGCTGACTAATTGTATCGCGATTCAAAACTGCTTTATTAGTGATTAATACATCAGCGCCTTGGCAATGCTCAATAACTTGCTCTGGGCTGGTAAGTTCATAAGTCGTTAATTTACCAAGTTGTTCTATACACGAAAGAGATGTTTTAGCTAACGTTGCGTTATCAAGAATAGTAATGTTCATTATGAGCCCTAAAATAAGTGGATCTGAAAGAGTTAAAATCGTAAAAAAGAGGCTTACGATCCATCAAAAATCTAAAATATGGGCTTAAGGTACTACGAAAGAAAGGCTTTGTTAATGCTATTACTACCAAATGATTAGAGGGCTATGTAGTAGTGGTCTGCCCACTAGCAGATTGAGAACATGGTATTTTGCTAGACTGATCAGTTTTTTTGCACTTATAAGCAAGCCTGTGGTCATAGAAGGTAATTAAACTCGGCTTTAAAGCAAGTTGCTAAAATAAAAAATCGTTTTTTTGGTTATTTCGCATTTTAGATTGGCTGAGTTATAATCGGATATAGACATAAACGGTGCGCTTTAGCGTGCCGTTTTTTAACATTGTAGATGTAGTAATGAGTGAATTAGAAGATAAATACGCAGATATACGCCCATACAACGACGACGAAGTTGCGGCGTCGCTTACACGTTTGATTAACGATGATGCGTTTATTGATGTAATAGCAAAGTATAATTTACCGCGCTTTTTATCGGCAGTGCCTTTTATTGCACGTCCAATGGTAAGAAGTCAGTTACGCAAAAAATGGGGCAAAGTAAGCACCGTTGAAGATGTGCAAAATGAAGTGGCGCAATACTTAGATAAACTAGTGAAGCGCACCACATCAAAAGTTACCTTTTCTGGGCTAGATCAGTTAGACGCTAATCAGGCCTATTTATTTATTTCAAACCACAGAGACATAGTGCTTGATCCTGCATTAGTTAATTGGGGTTTATATCAGCATAAAATGAAAACAGTGCGTATTGCTATTGGCGATAATTTATTGCAAATACCTTACATTACTGAGCTTATGCGTTTAAATAAAAGTTTCATTGTTAAGCGCTCTGCTAAAGCACCAAAAGAAATGTTAAAAGCATTAACCCAGTTATCGTCATATATCTATGACTCTTTAATCGGTGGAAATTCTATTTGGATTGCACAAAAAGAAGGACGTGCAAAAGACGGTTTTGATCAAACAGATCCTGCCCTTTTAAAAATGTTGCAATTAAATGGACGTAAACAAAAGAAAGAATTTGGCGATTATATTAAAGAGTTAAAAATAGTGCCTGTTTCTATTTCTTATCAATATGAACCGTGTGCAATTGCTAAGGCTAAAGAGCTTTATCATAAACAGCATCATGGTGAATATATTAAGTCAGCGGGCGAAGATATTGCCAGTATTGTTGAAGGTTTTAGTTCAGCTAAAGGGCATGTGCATTTAGCATTTGGACAGCCAATCGAATCTAAATGTGATAGTGCTGAAGAGCTTGCTAAAACAATTGATAGGCAAATTGTAGATTCGTTTTATTTGCACCCAGGTAATTACATTGCTGGTGGCTGTAAAGAGGCGGTAATAGACTCTCCAGATACAGCGACGTTTGAACAGCGTTTAGCCTGTGTACCAGAAGAGTTAAAACCGTTAGTGCTGGCCATGTACGCTAAGCCATTTCACCGTAAAACAGAGATAAATACCAATAGCTGTGAGTATTAATAATCCCAGCTCAACAAAACTAAGCAGCAATTAAATTGCTGCTTTTTTTTTGCTCAAAAATAACGCTATACTAATACCTCCTCTTCAACTGGGCGGTACTTATGCATGCAACAAATTGAAATATTTGATATTCCAAGTCCTTGCAAAAGTATTTGCTTAGTTAACAACAGAGGGTATTGCAAAGGGTGTTATCGTAGTCGGGATGAGCGCTTTTCGTGGAATACCTTATCGAACGACCAAAAAAAGAAGGTGCTTAGTTTGTGCCAGCAGCGCTACAAGCGCTACCTTCAAAAAAAGCAGCAAAATGCAGTGCCAAGCACGCAGGCGCAGCAGCAAGGGTTCGACTTTTAAAAGCTTAATCCATATTTGGCTCTTAGTGCGTACGCAGTGCCATTGTTAGTTAGGTTAATTAATGACATTTTAAGCTTTTCTACTAAGTTTTCATTACGTTTATTTAAATAATGATAAAGCGGATAAGTACTCAATACTTCTTTTACAAAACAGCCTTGAGGTGACGGGAGCTCATTATTTTGCATTATAAAGTTAATCATCAAAGCTCCCTGTACTTTTTTCTGAGCAAGCAAATTAAGTTGGGTATTCATGCTTTTAACTTTAATAATATTCCCTGCAAACTGTGTGCTTGCTAAATAATGTTCTTGCACAGGGTAGCCATCAACAATTGCGACGCTATCGAGCTGTTCTAAACTGTTAGGTAAACAGTTTTTATATAATACTAAGTCAAACTTAAATAGCTCATAATCGACTCTAATTAAGTTTTCGTAATTTTCTTCAACGCTTGCATCTCTTCCTAACTGCCCATCAAGTACGCCATTATTTGCAGCGAGCAAAGCATTTTGGTGACTAAAATCGATTATATGTATTTTAAAACCGATATCTGCGTATGCTAACTTTAATAGCTCTAAGGCATAATCAGCTTGAGGTGTACTTTGCGGACGATTAAAAGTGAGGTTGTATTGATGACTAAAACAAGAGGCGCTAAAAAATAAATTTACCAATAATAACAAGATACTAAAATGTCTATTCATTATCAGTTCCAATTACTACAGAAATAAATAAAATAAGACGCGTATAATAACAAGGAGATTACCTCTTGCCCAGTTTAGAGGGGGAATCAAATAATCTTAAAAGCGAATGAGGAAGTATTGTGAGTTTTAATTTATGCCTATTACCACGTGAAGAAAAATATCAAATTCAGTTAGATTATGAAGCGTCTTTTTGGGCGTATCAAATTAAGCGTAATAAAAAAACGAGAGAGCAAGTTTACAACACAATCCACAGCCGCCCAGTGGCAGAGCAAATGGTTTTGAAACAAAAATTTGAACAGTATTTAGCGCTAATGCTTAGCTAAATATCGATATAAAAATGTATAAAGTTGAAGTGTTAAATGAACTAAAAACCCCACTTGTGAATAAATTCTACAAAAAGCACAGCGTAAGAGGGCGTGCTAATAAACAAGATAAGGTATGGGTTACTTACTATAATAATGAAATAGTGGCAGCATGTAGGTTACAAGATAAAACAGAGTTTTTATTTTTATCTACCATGTTTGTTGCGCTGGGACATCGCGGTAAAGGTATTGCAAAACAATTGCTTTCAACACTCTTAAAGTCGCAAAATAGAGAGATAAAGACCTTCGCATATGAAAACGTAGCTGATTTATATTGTGCTATTGGTTTTAACCAGGTGTTAACATATACTCTTGCTTTACAAGTACTTTTTGATACTTACAAACATCGAAATATAGTCGCTCTAGAGTACCCATAATAATAAATAATAATATGGAATAAGCATGAGTAAATACGTTAATGGGATCATTAGTTGCTTTGTAGTTTTAATAACTATTCTAAGTTGCCAAGTAGGGGCACAAGTAAAACGTTTATCTCCTAGCGAAGGCTTATCACAAAGCTACGTTAATACAATGCTTATAGACACTAACGGTTACCTTTGGCTTTCGACAGAGGCCGGGCTTAATCGTTATGATGGCTATCAAGTTATTCCAATAAACGGCCCTAATGGTGAGTTAGAAGAGGCGATCATCGATCGTATTTACCAAGACCCTCAAGGGCACATTTGGATAGCCTCTTTACTTGCAGGCCTGTTTAGATACGACCCCGTAACAGATTCATATCAGCAATTTCTAGAAAAACCGACCAGTGAAGAAGAAATTATCAATCAGTCTGTTTTTAGTATGGTGGCCGTTGATAAAAAAACACTTTGGATTGGGCGAGGCCGCGATTTTGCAAAGCTTGATATCGCAACCGGAAAAATAACAACTATTTTTGAGCTTCCGGCTAAATATAAAAATACCCTTGTGAGAAAGCTGTTTGCCTACAATGGTTATATATTTATAGGTACAAGCCATGGTGCATACGTATTTGATATTGCCACCGAGCAAGTTAGACCTCTACAGCATTTAAAAGGTGAAGCTGAGCATATTTACCAAAATAATGTGAAGTCTTTCGCATTAGGTGAAAATAAACAGTTGTTAGTAGGGGCGGTACAAGGCTTATACGAAGTTGATATTAGTAACTTATCAAAAATGTTTGAACGCCCAGATTTACCTTTTAAAAGTAAGGTATTACTAAGTGACTTAAATGTTTGGAGCATAGTAAACGAACACGGAACAATAGATTTAGCTACCGACAAAGGCTTGTTTAAATTTGATTTAAACACAAAAGAGCTGATTAAAAATACTCGAATAGCCAAAAGTAAGTACACACTTGCCGATACCAGTATTATTGATATGGCTAAAGATAAATCGGGTGGTACATGGGTTGCGACTAAGACTGATGGAGCGTTTTACTTATCTCACGACAGCTATCATTTTAATAACGTCGATGGCACTTTGCTCGGGGGGGATGGTTTATCACATCACTCTATCTGGGGGATTACCGAATATAAAGACAAGCTTTGGCTTGCAACGCATAACGGTATTACCGAGGTTGATTTAAAAACAAATATTGGTAAAGCTTATTTAAAAGACTACAAAGTCGACTTACTCACCACTGAGTTTACCGTATATGAAATAACGCCCTATAAAGATAATTTATGGCTTTATACAAACCGTGGTTTATTTATTTTTGACCCTGTAACGCATCAAGTTAGCGAACCAAAAGTGCATAACCCTGCTGATCAAGAGCTGATTACTGGTAGAGTGCATGGCGTTACACTCATGCCAAATGGCGATCTATACTTTGTGCACTCAGATCATGGGGTATTTATATACAATATAGATTCTCAAGTAATAACGCGTCTGGGTGGCCAGTTTGACCAGTTTGAACCCTTTTTAGCTCATGGCTTTTTACCCGCGTTGAGCAATAAGCCAGACTCGCCACTATTTTTTAATGCTGGAATTTTATATCAAGTAAACCCAAGTGATTTAGCACTTAAAATGATTTACAAAGTGCCAAAGCAGCACGAAAACGTAGCCATTAGCGTGCTTTCTTATTTAATTGATAACAACAATATATTGTGGATATCACTTTCTAATTTTGGCTTGATAGGCCTTGACGCATCTACTTATCAATTAGTACATACAATCGATTTAGAGAAGAATAAATTAGGCACATTGCTTTACGATATGGTGCTAGATGATGATGGCATGATCTGGATGAGTAGCCATAAAGGCATTTGGCGATTAAACCCAGAAACACTTCATTTTCAACAATTTTCTACGTCAGAAGGGTTACTCTCTGCTGAGTTTAATAGTAACGCCATGGCACAGCTTAAAGATGGCCATATTGCGTACGGTAGCTTAAAAGGTTTTACTTATTTTCACCCAATGGAAAACCAAAATTACCAGTCACTTATTGATCACGTAAATATTACGCGAGTTGATTTAATGTCACGAGATCTATCGCTTGATTTAAAACAGCCTCTTAACGAGGTTGTGTTAAACCATGATGATATTGGGCTTGAAGTGGCATTTTCGGCTATGGCATTTAGTAATCAAGAACGCATTATTTATGAGTATCAACTCGATAACGGACAAAAAAGTTATACTCGAAATAACAACCGCGTATTGTTTCCAAAATTGAATCCAGGTAATTACCAATTAAAAGTTTGGGCTAAAGACCCCCTGACTGGCGAATATACCTCGCCTGCTATTTTAAAAATAAAAGTAAAGTATCCGCTTTGGCGTGCACCTTATTTTATGGTGCTTTACGCCATGCTGTTTATTGGTTTTGTTGCTATGTGGGTTATGCGCCGTAATAAAATTCAGCGTATTTTATTGGCAGCAAATAAAGAAAGTAAAGAAAGCGAAGCGCGTTTAAAATTAGCACTTGAAGGCAGCGAATCGGGTGTCTGGGATTGGGAGTCGAGCAACCCAAGCATTTACCAACCCCGCTTAGCGAGTGAGTTAAGCTACGAAAATGAAACCGTAAGCCTTGATGAATATTTATCTAAAATTCATCCGCAGGACAAACAGCTATTTCGCTTAGAGTGGCTTGAATTTTTATCTACCGATAAAGGCTACTTTAATTGTACCTACCGCCTGCGCCATGCAAAAGGCTATTGGCGCTGGTATAAGGACTTTGGAAAAGTAGTTGAGTGGGATGATAAAACTCCACAAAAAGTAGCGGGTACTTATACAAATATGACCCGTGAGATGGTGTTTGAAGAACACGCTTTACTATTTACGGCAGCATTTGAGCAAACACGTGATTGGGTGTTTATACTCGATAAAAACTTAAATATTCGGGCTTCTAATAAATCACTGCAAACCGCCTTTAACTTCTCCGCTGAGTCGTTATCTAGCCGGACTTTAAATTTAGGTATATCGCGCAGCAATCGTTTTGATTATTTACGCATTATGCAAAAGCTATCTGTTGGGGAGCATTTTTCGTGCGAAGACAGTGTGGTTTTAGCTAATGGTGAATCGCGTCATGTACTTGTGAAAATAAGTGCAGTGGCCGATAACGAGCAGCGCCTTAATAGTTATGTCATTATTTTAACCGATATAAACGCACAAAAATCAGCTGAAAACGAGCTGCACCTATTGGCCAACTACGATGCCTTAACTGGGCTGCCAAATCGTACATTATTTAATGACCGCGTTGAACACGCCCTTGAGCAAGCAAAACTGCATGGATGCAAAGTGGCTTTGTTACATATCAATATTAAACGTTTTAAATACTTTAATGACTCATTAGGGCACGAAGCGGCTGATGAGCTAATTAAAGAAGTTGCTGAGCGCTTAAAGTGCTCTTTGCGACCATCGGATAGTGTTGCGCGATTTGGTGGTGATGAGTTTGTCGTGTTAGTAGAAGATATTCATCAGATAGAGCAAGTACTTATAATATGTACTAAGTTGATGGATTGCGTGAATCAAAATATTGCGATTAATGGTCAAGTTGTAAACGTTAATTTAAGTATTGGTGTGTCGATATCGCCAGATGACGCAGAGCAAGGCCCCGCACTTTTAAAAGCTGCGAGCATAGCGTTATATCATGCAAAAGACTCTTTAGAAGGGCGCTACCAGTTTTATAAGCAAGAGATGAACCAGCATGTTCAAAGAGCGCTGCATCTTGAATCTCAGCTTACTAGAGCGTATCGAGAAGAAGAGTTTTGTAATTACTATCAGCCTATTATTAATGCTAAGAGCCAAAAAACAGAAGGCTTTGAAGTGCTGCTGCGTTGGCCCGAAAATAAACTAGTACAAACTCAAGAGTTTTCGCTGGCTGCAGAGGGGATAGGCTTAATTACAAAAATTATGCTGCAGACCTTTGCGCGCGCTTTATTGGAGTTAAAAGAGTGGCGAAAAGCCTCACCTAACCTGTATTTATCTATTAACTTATCAGCACTAGATTTTGAGTTTAAAGAACTCGTACCTGAAATTAAAAAAGCGTTAAATAATTCAGGTGTATCATCTGAGGCAATTGTTTTTGAAATAACCGAATCAATATTAATGCGTGATTCAAAAGAAGCGCTGCACAGCATGGAACAACTTAAAAAGTTGGGTTGTAGATTGTACATGGATGATTTTGGTACAGGTTACGCATCACTTACTTATTTAAAGCGTTTCCCTATTGATGTACTTAAAATAGATAGAAGCTTTGTACAAGACATAGGCATAGACTCTGATGATGAGGCCATTATCCAATCAACACTCGCGCTTGCAGATAGTTTAGGCAAAGAGTGTGTCGCTGAGGGCGTAGAAAGCTCGCACCAACTTGCTTTTTTAAAGGCGAGAGGGTGCAAGCATTTCCAAGGGTATTTATTTAGTAAACCGGTACCTAATACCGAAGTACTCGCGCTTATTAATCGCGATTGGAGTGATATATTTAATTAATCATAGCAGTACTTGTTTAAGGCCTTTTACCGCAGTGTCTGCAAAACAAATGGCTGTTATGCTCATTTAACTGCGTTTTAATGGCCTTATTAGCTTCTAGTTTACTCAAGCCTAACTTATGGCGTAGCTCTTCTAGGTGTACTTGTTGGGTATCATTAAGTGTGCCATCTTGAATTGACTCGTGCACTGCGTCTTCAAAAAACTGACGCCGTTTACGTATCTGTTCTGAAAAACTAGACGCCAGTAATCCGGTAGGAATAGCGACCATACCCATGCTCAGTAGTGTGATAACGCCACCGAAAAACTTACCCAATGGCGTTATAGGTACTACATCGCCATAACCAACGGTCGTTAGTGTTGCCATTGCCCACCACATAGCCGCAGGAATAGAGCCAAATTTATCGGGTTGTATATCGTGCTCAATTAAATAAATTCCGCATGAAGCTAAAATAAGCACAACGGCCATTATAAAAAAAGCAGCCATTAATGAACTACCTTCATCGTTAAAGGCTTTTAAAAGTAGCTGCATGGCGCGTGAGTAGCGAGTGAGTTTAAATACTCTTAATAATCTGAGTATGCGTAAAAAACGTAAATCGAGAGGAAATAAAAACATCATTAAGCTTGGCAAAATCGCTATTAAGTCGATTAACGCAAGTGGTGATAAAAAATACTTTAATCTGCGTTTACTGTTCGAGCCTTCCATTGCTACATATTGTGTTTTATCTACACAGGCCCAAAGCCTGGCTAAGTATTCAATAGCAAAAATAGCGACCGATACAATTTCTAAAACTAAGAATTCGTTGTAATACTGCTCTGCCACACTTGGGATTGACTCAATAACAATGGCTACAACGTTAATCATTATTATGCTAATGAGCGCAATATCAAGAATATGCCCTGAGCGTTGATATTGACCTGTACCTTCAAACAGGCAAGCCATTTTTTGGCGTAACGTTTGCGGTTCATTCATTATTTAAGTTTAAGTACCATGTTAATACTGCCTTCTTCAAAGTCGCGACTAATTTTAAAACCTAGCTTACGGGCAAGTTCGATCATCCCTGTATTCTCTGGTAAGGTTATGCCTTCAATCGACTCCACACCTTGACGTTTACAGTGATTAATTGCAGCGCTCATTAGTATACGACCAAGCCCTAAGCCTTGGCAGTCTGAGCGTACTACAATAGCAAACTCAGCATGTAAGTTATCGGGGTCCATAATGACGCGAGACACACCCAGTGTACGGGTTTTACCTTCAAAGCGTTGGCACACAATAAACGCCATTTCACGGTCGTAATCAATTTGCGTCATTTTAGCGAGTTGATCGTGGTTAAATTGTGGTAGTTCGCCAAAAAAGCGTTTATATCTGTCTTCTTTGTTAAGTGACTCGTCAAATACTTTATGGGCTTGTTCATCTTCCGGTTTTATCGGTCTGAGCGTAGCTTGAGTGTTATTTTTAAGTGTTACCACTTCAACAAGTTCAATAGGGTAGGGACGAATAGATAAGCGCTTACGATTGCTCTGAGCTTGATAGCGGTTAAGTGTCATAGTGGCATCGAGCACTAAAAACTGTCCATTGCTGGCAAGTATAGGATTTAGTTCCATTGAGCTTATATCGGGTTGATCAATAACTAACTGAGAAATACGCGTTAGCAGTGCACATAAACGATACTTATCAACTTTCTCGGGGAGTATGCGCTCCTTTAATACGCCTTTGTCGTGCGCTGCGGCAATTAAATACTTTGCCAAGTTCATATTCAGTGGAGGCAGAGCAACGGCGGCTTGTGCATATTCAAGGCCGGTGCCTGCTTCACCTAATAATATAACTGGGCCAAAATTAGGCTCGGTTTTAATTGCAATTCGCAGCTCATTTGCGCCTGCTCGCGGCGCCATTTTTTGTAATGAAAACCCTTCAATAACAGCATCCGGATAAGTGTTTTTAATACGGATAAGCATCGCAAAAGCAGTTTGTTCAACCTCGTTGGCGTCGTTTAAATTAAGCACCACCCCACCTACTTCAGACTTTGAGGCAATACTTGGACTAATCAGTTTTAATGCGACTGGAAAACCAAGCTCTATGGCTTGCTCTTTGGCTTCTGTTGGGGTGTAAGCGACCTCAGTTTGAATGCATTTAATACCATAGTGGTTCAATACTTGGCTTGCCTGATGAGTAGGTAAGTAGCTTTGTCCATCATCTAAAAACTCATTAATAAGGGTTCTAGCTGCCACCTTATTTATTTTAGCGTCATCAGTGTTCGACTCAGGTGTTTGCGTTAAATGCTTTTGGTTACGACGATACGTTACCAAGTGCATAAATGCGCCTACAGCCCCTTCGGGCGTACGATAAGTGGGTATTGCGTTGTTTGAGCACACTTTTCTGGCGGCGTAAGATGCGTCTTCACCCATAAAGTTAGTTATAACGTAAGGGCGCGCCATTTTGGGTAATGTTTGTAAGGTTTCTACAATAATGTTGGCGTAGTCTTCGCTGGGCGCAAGCGCTGAGGGAGTATGGATAATCAGTAAGTTTTTAACTTCTTTTGCGTGCAGTAAAATTTCTAATGCTTGCTTATAACGCGCAGGTGCTGAGTCGCCAAAAATATCCACAGGGTTTGAGGTGGTTTCTGATTGTGGAATGACTTTATTTAGCGCATTTCGGGTTTCAATGCTTAGTTCTGCTAATTTACCGGAGCTTTGAATTAGCTCATCAACAGCCATAACACCCGGGCCGCCACCATTAGTTAAAATTGTCAGTTGTTCTACTTTTAATAATTTTGGATGCATGGCGAGTGTTTGTGTCGCTGCAAATAGCTCTCGTAAATCATTTACACGCAGCATACCCGCTCGTTGAAATAACGCATCGTAAACAGCGTCAGAGCTTTGCTTTCCACCGGTGTGAATTTCGGCTGCAAGTGCGCCCGCAGTTGTTTTACCTGTTTTAATCGCAATTACAGGCTTACTAAAGGCCGCGGCTCTTGCTGCTGATATAAAGCCACGAATATCTTCAATGTTATCTATGTAGAGTAAAATAGCTTTGGTTTTAGCATCACGACCTAAAAAGTCGAGTAGTTCATTAAAGTTTATATCAAGGCAATCGCCTACTGATACAAAATATGAAAAGCCAATTTCTTTGTTTTTAGCCCAATCTAAAATGGTTGAGCATACTGCTGCTGATTGCGATACAAATGCTATTTTACCTGGGCTTGCCACGGTATGTGAAAAGCTCGCATTTAAACCAATATGAGGGATCAGCAAGCCTAAACAGTTGGGTCCAAGCAAAGTAACTTGCTTGGCTTGAGCACATGCTTTAAGCGCGCTTTTTTGCTCCCCAGACAGCCCATCGGCAATAACAATAGCGGTTTTACAGCCAAGCTCTCCAAGCTGCTCAATAATATCAATTAAGGTGTTTTTGTTGGTACAAATAACAGCAAGGTCGGGTACTTTTGGTAAGTCAGCAATAGAAGGGTAAGCAAGTACGCCATGTACTGCGCTATGGCTTGGAGTAACAGGCATTATTGGCCCTTTAAAGCCACCTTGAAGTAAGTTGCGCATAACCACAAAACCAGCCCGAGTTGATATGTTAGAGGCGCCAATAACGGCCACTGAGCTTGGGTTAAAAAATTGGGTTATACGCTTAAGGCTCATGGTTTTTCCTAGGCTGATTAAATTTTGCGTTATTTATAGTCTCAATGTACCCTGTTTACTGTGTTATTTCGAGCGTCTCGATGCTTATTATTGATATCAATCAAGGAGATTATTGTGAATAAAACCCCCGGTTTTTACATTGTTATAGCGGCTATTTGTTTAAGTATAGGCTTAATTAGCTTAGGGTTTATTTTAAAAAGTACCGCTTTGAGTGTGAAAGGGATGGAACGTACTGTGCAGGTTAAGGGATTGGCCGAGCGAGAAGTAATAGCCGATACGGTAATTTGGCCTCTGCAATTTAGTGATGCCGACAATAACCTTGAAAAATTAGTAAGCCGAGTTGAGAAAAAAAATGATGCGGTAACTGCTTTTTTAAAACTCCATGGTTTTGACGACGATGAAATAACAATAGGTAGCCAGTCAGTTATTGATAAGCAAGCACGTGAATACAGTAATGAAAATCAACAATTTAGATACATAGTGCGCTCAAATATTATTGTTTATTCTGCTGCGCCAGATAAAGTGCAAAACGCGCTGAGTAAAGTAAGCCAGCTTGCTAAACAAGATATCGCAATAGTGCAGGATAGCTACGAAACAAAAGTTGAATACATCTTTACTGGCCTCAATGATGTAAAGCCTGCGATGGTGCAAGAAGCAACTGAAAAAGCGCGTGAAGTCGCTAATAAATTTGCTAAAGACTCTAATTCAAAATTAGGCAAAATAAAAACAGCTCGCCAAGGGCAATTTAGTATCAGTAATCGAGATTCAAACACACCGCAAATAAAAAATATAAGAGTGGTAACCAGTGTTGAATATTATTTAAATGACTAGGGCCTGTTGACCTTTCAGGATTAAAATTTGTTCAATCTAGGGGCGATTTAATCGCGGCGTGAGGTTTGTAACCTAGCGGGCTAAGTAAAAACCGAGCAAAGCTTCCGCGTCCTGCTCACGCCCCTTACCTACATCCATGTAGGCAACAAAGAGTAAATTGCCCCTAGGTAGAACCCTTCGGGCAGCGTATGTTTGGCATTTATTCCACGTTATCGCCTATTTATGGGAAATAACCACACTACATAGGCTCTGCCTTGCCTAAATACCAAACATACTGCTGCAAATTTAACCTCGAAAGATAAACAGGCTCTAGGAAATAATATGTCAGAGTCTAAATATGGTCAGTTTGTACTGGCGCCCCGTTCGTATTTTTTCACTGCTATAGCGAGCGTAGTATTTGCGTTTATAGGCTTTAGTTATAATGCATGGCAGATGGAGGCAAGTGAAGATAACAACAATACACGCATTGCTAGCTTTCAAATCTTACAAGAACTAGCCGAGCTTGAGCTTATTGTATTTGCGGCACATTACGATAATAACAAAATAGATGGCAGCCCCAGAAAAGGCTGGGTTAAAGTTAACTTAATTCATGACTTAAGCTACTTAGCCGTTGATAAAGTACATTTAAAAACAAAAGACTTACAAAAGGTCTGGCAAACAAATTGGCCAAATATGGTTGATCACCAAAGTGCTGCACAATCTATTACACATGCCATAGACAGTGTGCGTACAGAAGTTGTGAGTGAATTAAAGCGCCTTGATTAAGTGAGCAACTTGCGCCGTTGAGCGTTGCAAGTAAGCGGCGCTCAGTAAAATTGTGGTCTCGTTAACTTTTTGCCCTTTTATTACGTTGGCAAGCTGCTGTTTAGCGTTAGGATTTTGTTTTTGCTCTATTTCCATTAATGCTAACAAAGCTGAAAATTCATGCTTTACCGGTGTGCTAGGTTTATTTGCATAGGCTATGTAGCAGGCAACCGCTGTCAAGCCATGAGAGTTGGGCTGCGCCAGCGCTTTAGCTAACTCATCATTTGATTCAAACAACATCAAAGAGCGCACATAGTTAAATGGCAGCTTTGTAGCATCGGCATGCTTAAACACATTGTGCAGTACGTTATTTCCTTGTGTATCTTGTACTAAAAAGCCTTTATTTACTTTCAGCGCAGGGGTAAAAAAGCTCAATGCGTCAATATTAGTGAGTTGATTAATAAATGGAGAAGGCGCTGTGTTAGAGCTTAATATCCGCGTTGCTATGTTTTGCATAAAGTCATACTTAACACTTAACCGTTGGGCGCTGTCATATAAATGGTTAAGCTGCAAAGTTTGCTGAGCAGGGCTTAACTGCTTAAAGTCGTTATCGAGCTCATTTAACTGTTGCTTTGAAATACGCGCATTAAGTAGTTGTATGCTTAAATCCATTATTATTTCCAAAAATCTTTTTTACTACTATAAAACAAAAAAGGCCGCAAATGCGACCTTTCATATTTAAAGCAATTGTTTAAATTGGTTTTAAGCTTTTTTGCTTGCTACCCATTCATTAACAAAGTTCTCTAGTACATTTAGTGGTACAGGACCATTTTTAAGCACTACGTCGTGGAACTGGCGAATATCAAACTTATCACCCAGTTGCTTTTTAGCGTCTTCACGAAGCTCTAAAATCTTAAGCATACCCACTTTATAAGCCGTTGCTTGTGAAGGCATTACAATGTGACGCTCAACCATTTTAACACCGTCAGATGTTGCATTAGGCGTGTTATTTACGTAGTAATCAATACCTTCTTGACGAGTCCACTTCATCGCGTGAATACCCGTATCAACCACTAGACGACATGCGCGCCATAGCTCCATTGAAAGACGACCAAAATCTGAGTAAGGGTCTGAGTACATGCCCATTTCTTTAGGAATGAACTCTGAGTATAAACCCCAACCTTCAATATACGCTGTGTAACCACCAAATTTACGGAACTTAGGAACGCCTTCTAGTTCTTGCGAAATAGCGATTTGCATGTGGTGACCCGGAATACCTTCGTGGTAAGCAAGTGCTTCCATTTGATATGTTGGCATAGCTTCCATGTCATAAAGGTTAGCGTAGTAAATACCTGGGCGTGAACCATCTGGAGCTGGCTGTTGGTAAAATGCTTTGCCCGCTGCTTTTTCACGGAATGCTTCAACTGCTTTTACTTTTAAATCAGCTTTTGGTTTAACAATGAATAACTCATCTAAGCGTGTTTTCATTGTATCAATAAGTCCAGTGGCTTCATCAAGGTAGCGTTGCTTACCTTGTGCATCATTAGGGTAGTAAAATTGTTTGTCAGTTTTCATAAACTGCATAAACGCTTTTAAGTCGCCTTTAAAGCCTACTTTATCTTTAATTTCACGCATTTCATCATGAATACGTGTCACTTCAGATAAACCAATTGCATGAATTTCTTTAGCCGTTAAATCTGTTGTTGTAGTGCGCTTAAGTGCGTTGTTATAAAACGCTTCGCCATCTGGTAATTTCCATGCGCCATCGCGATCATCAGCACGTTTCTCAAGCTGCGCTAGGTAATTAATTAGCTTAGAGTAAGATGGTTTAACAGCCGATTTTAATGCATCTGATGCATCGCTGATTAATGAGTCTTTTTCGTTTTGGTTAATTTCAAGCGCTGTTACTTTTCGTTTAAAGTCAGCAAGCAATGTAGAATCATCGCCTTTTTCAAACGGTGCACCGTGAATAATGTTTTTGCTTGAATCAATAACATGCGGGAATACAAATTTAGGGGCTATGATGCCTTTTTCTGCACGTACAGTTAAATCAACGATAAGCTGATTAATAACACCAGTTACACCATTTAGGCGTGAAATGTAGTCTTTAGCTTCTTTTACATTACTAATTGAGTGCTGATTAATTAAAAACGCAGGGATCATAGAATGCGTACCAAACATTTGGTTCACAGGGTAATTATGGTAGCGCCATTTAAAGTCAGCAATTGAGCTTTCAAGATCCTGTTTTTTTAAGTCGTAGCTAACTTTTGTTGCATCATCTAATAGATCACGATTAATTGCTTTTAATGCAACTAGGTCAGCTTTTGTTTGTGCTAAATCTTTAAGCTTTCTTTCTTCGCTGCCATCGTCCCATTTATCGTAATCTTGCTTAATCCCCATGTATGTTTGATATACAGGGCTGCTCATTACATCGCGGTTAAATGTATCTTCAAAAAATGCATTGGCTTTGTCTATTTCACTTTGTTGTGATTGAACTGCTTGTGCAATAGGGGCTGAAGTAGATTGTTGTGTTGTTTGCTGGCAGCCAGCAAGTAGTGCAACGCTTACTGCGGCCGCAATAAAAGTGAGTTTACGCATTGTTTTCCCTTTTGTTGTTAGAAACCCATTAGGGTGATTTATATTTATTAGTTTTATATTGTTGTGCAGTGCCTTAGCGCTACACAAACAATTCTAGCAGGTCATTTAAAAAGCGATGACCTTTTAAGGTTACCTGCCAATGGCTGTCTGTTTGAGTCAATAAACCTTTATTTATTGCTTGGTTTAATGCACTTTGCTGACTTTGCAGCGGCAGTGTTGTTAGTTTATTAAAATCATTAATTGGGCAAGGCTCAACAAGGCGAAAGCGATTCATAAAAAATTCAAACGCTAAATCGTCCTGCTCTACATGCCAGCTTTTATACATATATGGTTTAATTAAATCCATATAGCCGCGTGGATGTTTAACCTTTTCGGTACGCGTT
Source organism: Pseudoalteromonas sp. SG43-4 (assembly GCF_014164325.1). Classification (NCBI taxonomy): domain Bacteria; kingdom Pseudomonadati; phylum Pseudomonadota; class Gammaproteobacteria; order Alteromonadales; family Pseudoalteromonadaceae; genus Pseudoalteromonas; species Pseudoalteromonas sp. SG43-4. The sequence goes on from NZ_JACJFB010000004.1 coordinate 249,246, forward strand.
ATAAGCCCTGTATTTGCATCAGTAACCTTACCATGTGCGCCGCAGCCAATACCGAGATAATCGCCAAAACGCCAATAATTTAAGTTATGTTGGCATTGATAGCCCGGTTTTGCATAGCCCGATATTTCGTATTGCACGTAACCTGCTTGCGCGAGTAACTCAACCCCTTGTTCTTGAATGTCCCACAGTGTTTCATCTTGTGGCAAGGTAGGGGGCTTTGAAGCAAACTGAGTATTGGGTTCAATAGTTAGTTGATACCAAGATATATGCGGTGGATCGAGCGCTATTATTTGTTTTAAATCACTCAGAGCATCATCAAGTGTTTGCCCAGGTAAGCCATGCATTAAATCAAGGTTAAAGCTATTTAAACCGGCTTCTTTAGCTTGTTGCGCGGCATAGTTTGCCTCGTCGCTGCCATGAATCCGACCAAGTGCTTTTAACTTGTCGTTTTGCATGCTTTGCACACCGATAGAAATACGGTTAATGCCTGCTTTTACGTAATCTTTAAAGCGACCTGTTTCTACTGTACCAGGGTTGGCTTCAAGGGTGATTTCGCAGTGTTCTTCAAGCCCAATTAGGTTGTCGACTTCATTTAATAAACGGGTATAAGCTGCACCAGTTAATAAGCTTGGTGTGCCGCCACCAATAAAAATGCTGTGAATTTTACGTCCTTGCACTAAGTGCAAATCTGCTTTTAAGTCATCAATTAAGTGTTGAACATATTCAGCTTCAGGTATTTCACCTTTTTGTCCGTGGCTATTAAAATCGCAGTACGGGCATTTTTGCACGCACCAAGGCACATGCACATATAAGCTCAGTGGTGGAAGGTTCACAGGCCGCCTTTTTGCTGTAGTTCTAGTAATAATTTTTGCAGCGCTTGTCCGCGATGACTCACTGCATTTTTTTGCTCTTTTGTAAGCTCAGCACTCGTACAATTTTTCTCTGCTACAAAAAACACAGGATCGTAACCAAATCCACCGTTGCCATTTTGAGTGAGCGTAATTTCGCCCTCCCAACTAGCACTACAAATAAGCGGAGTAGGGTCGTCTGCGTGGCGCATTAACACCAGTACACACCAAAAACGTGCACTGCGAATAGGGTTATCACCTAAATCTACAAGTAACTTATCAATGTTATCTTGATCGCTGGCACCTGGGCCTGCAAAACGGGCTGAGTAAACACCGGGTGCGCCATTTAGGCCATCAACTTCCAAACCTGAGTCATCGGCAATAGCAGGCATGCCAGTAATTTTAGCAGCATGGCGCGCTTTAATAATGGCATTTTCAACAAAGGTAGTGCCGGTTTCGGCAACTTCACCTACGTTAAAATTGCTCTGTGGAACTACATTAATATTCAAAGGGCTTAGCATGTTAGCTAGCTCTTTTACTTTGCCAGGGTTACCTGTAGCAAGTACTAAAGTTTTGGTCATGTTATTAATCTACGTAAAATTTTTGCTGAAACTGTAATTTTTGAAATTGATTACTTTGTTGTATTTCAATCTCAAAGCGTAAAATCTCTTCGTTGGTGTAATCAACTTGGGCAAGGTAATAAATTGACTCACCTTCTTTTACTTCTTTAAAAGTAAGCGTTTGTTTGTTGCCAAGTAGGTTTTTAGCTGTGCCTGTAAGCTTTGCCGTTTGTGCTGTTTTATCGGCATCATTTTTTAATATAGAAATGTTTACAACCCCTTTGTAGCCACTGCGCTCAAGGTTGTACGCTTTTGCTATTTTTGGCTGAATAAAAGTAGAAGGAAAGGCGATGTAATGCACTTGCCAAGGGCCAAGCTCTTTGTATTGTGCGCCCTGCATTTCTTCGCTTTGCGCGTTAAATGCAAATGCTAAACAAGCAATAAAACAAAACTTAATTAAACGGTTCATTATGTATTCCTCAAAACATATAAAAAAGAGGCCTTTGGGCCTCTAATTAAAAAATCCATATTAGACTAAAAAATCCATAAGCAGCATTTGCAAAAACTGAATACCAATAATAAGCACTAAAACTGATAAATCTAAGCCACCCATTGATGGTAATATTTTACGAATTGGTTTTAGCATTGGTTCAGTAAGCTGGTGGAAAACCGCTTCTATAGGGTTATAGCCTTGGCTAACCCAACTTAAAATAGCGCGAATAATAAGTACCCAAAATACTAAATTAAGGCCTTCTTTTAGTACCGTTATAAGTGCTTGAATAAGTACAGGCTGTATTGCCCACGCATTATATATAACAAGCATTAAAGTACTAATTTTGGCTACAGCCACTATAAATGCCAGCAACAGAGATGCTAAATCAAGTCCGCCAAACCCCGGAATGATTTTACGCAGTGGCTTTACCGCAAACGAAGTGGCTTTAACCACAAACTGGCTCATTGGATTATAAAAGTCGGCTTTTGCCCACTGCAGCCAAAAGCGCAGTAATACCACCATTAAAAACAAATCAAACAGGGTACTGATTAAAAATTGCATGGCATTCATAGTGTAACCTTCAATAAAAAGTGGTTTTAAAGTTCTTTTTCCATTTGCTCTGCACGCGCAATACACGCATCCATTGCATCGCCAACGGTTTTAGTTAAGCCTTCGTCTTTTAAGTGCTCAACAGCTGCGTGAGTAGTGCCGCCTTTAGATGTTACGTTTGAACGTAGTTGCGAAATACTAATATCAGGCTGGCTAAGTGCCATTTCGGCAGCGCCAAGGGCTGTTTGTTGTACCAGGCGACGAGCGTCTTCATCGTTAAAGCCCAGCGCTTTTGCTTTTTCTTCTATGGCTTCCATAAATAAGAAAAAGTAAGCAGGTGATGAGCCGGTTACAGCAATAATATCGTTAATTTGTGACTCTTTTTCCACCCATACAACAATGCCCGTGCATTCAAAAACTTGTTGTACAAATTCGTGTTCGCTTGGTGTTTCGCCCGCACCATATAAACCTGATACTCCGCGACCTAATAAAGATGGCGTGTTTGGCATACAACGTACCATTTTAACGTCTTGGCCTAGCATTTCACGCAAACGTTTTACAGTTAAGCCCGCAGCAACAGAAATAAACAGTTTATCGCTAAAATCTACGCCCGACTCTTGAAACGATTTACATAAATCGCCCATCATTTGTGGTTTAACAGACAAAACAATTACATCAGCATCGCGCAGGGCTTCGTTATTGTCACTGGTGGTTTGCACCTTGAAATCAAATGCTACCTTTTCAAGCTTTTCTTGGTTGCGGTTAGTCGCAATTATGTTACTTGCGTTAAAGCCGTTTTTTACCATGCCACCAATAATGGCGTAGCTCATATTACCTGTGCCTATAAATGCGATTTTTTTATCTGACATAAATCTGTTATCACCTTTTAAGTTCGTGTTCCAAAAATGTCTGTGCCGATCCTTACCATGGTTGAGCCTGCGCTAATGGCAGCTTCAACATCGTTACTCATACCCATCGACAAAGTATCTACTTGAGGATATTGGGTCTTTAGTTTATCAAAGCAAGTTTGTAATTGCTCAAAAGATTGAATTTGCGTATCCAGTTTGTCGCTTTTAGCGGGAATTGCCATTAAACCTCGAAGTGTTAAGTGCTCACATTGGTTAATATAATCGGCAAGTTCATCTATTTCATCGCGGCGGCAACCTGACTTTGCTTCCTCATTACTTATATTTACTTGAATAAGTATATTAAGAGGTGGTTTATCGTTTGGGCGCTGGGAATCTAATCGCTTTGCTATTTTTATGCGATCAACACTTTGCACCCAATCAAAGTTAGCAGCTACTAATGCACTTTTATTTGATTGAATAGGGCCAATGAAATGCCAAATGATGTCGCTATATGACTGTAGTTGAGCTATTTTATCTATAGCCTCTTGAACATAAGATTCACCAAATTCGCGCTGACCATGCTCATAAGCTGCAATAATATCTTCGCTTGGTTTAGTTTTAGACACTGCTAGTAGAGTAACTTCGTTAGTGTTTCGCTGTGTGTTTTTTGCCGCGTCTGCAATTCTAGCGTAGGCGGATGTGAGTCGTTCTGCTATTGTAACCATATATTTATCAGTTAGTTGTGGAGTCATAAATGGATATTACCGAATTATTAGCGTTTAGTGTGCAACACAAAGCATCCGATTTACATTTATCGTCGGGTGTTTCACCTATGATACGCGTAGACGGTGATGTTCGCCGCATTAATATACCAGCCCTTGCAGACAAAGACGTAAACAGTCTGGTTTACGATATTATGAACGATAATCAACGCAAGGACTACGAACAAAACCTCGAAGTGGATTTTTCGTTTGAAGTGCCTAATTTAGCACGTTTTCGTGTGAATGCGTTTAACTCTAATCGCGGGCCTGCTGCGGTATTTCGTACCATACCAAGTGAAGTGTTAACGCTTGATGATTTAGGTGCGCCAGATATTTTTAAAACAATCTCTGATACCCCACGTGGACTCGTGTTAGTAACAGGGCCAACGGGTTCAGGTAAATCAACAACACTTGCCGCTATGGTCGATTATATAAATCAAAATAAACATCACCATATTCTAACAATAGAAGATCCAATCGAGTTTGTTCACGATAATAAATTAAGTTTAATTAACCAACGTGAAGTTCACCGCGATACACATAGCTTTTCAAACGCGCTACGTAGTGCATTGCGTGAAGACCCTGATGTAATACTTGTGGGTGAGTTACGTGATTTAGAAACAATTCGTCTTGCAATGACCGCTGCTGAAACGGGTCACTTAGTGTTTGGCACGCTACATACAACATCTGCACCCAAAACTATTGACCGTATTATTGATGTATTCCCAGGTGAAGAAAAAGCTATGGTACGCTCAATGTTATCTGAATCTTTACGTGCGGTAATTTCACAAACACTGCTTAAAAAAATTGGTGGTGGGCGAGTTGCAGCACACGAAATTATGATTGCAGTCCCTGCTATTCGTAACTTAATTCGTGAAGATAAAATTGCACAAATGTATTCGTCTATTCAAACCGGTGCGTCTGTGGGCATGCAAACAATGGATCAGTGTTTAACTAATTTAGTTAATCACGGTATTGTTACAAATACGGCAGCGAAAGAAAAAGCGCAAGACAAAACACAATTTGGTGGGTAAGAAATTATTATGGCTTTATCTTTAAACGACTTTTTACTCATAATGATTGAGAAAAAGGGTTCTGACCTATTTGTATCGAGTCAGTTACCTGTAAGTGCAAAAATAAACGGCGAGCTAATAGCTCTTAGTGACGATAGACTGACTGATGAGCAATCGCTTGAGTTAGTAGAATCTGCAATGAGCGAAAAGCAAAAAGCAGAATTTCATACAACGAAAGAATGTAACTTTGCGATTGCTACCGACGAAGGGCGTTTTCGTATTTCTGCTTTTTGGCAGCGCGATAGAGCAGGTATGGTTATTCGCCGTATTGTGACGCAAATTCCTGATGTGAGTGATTTAGGTCTGCCGTCTACGCTGACAGATGTAATTATGTCTAAACGCGGTCTTGTCTTGTTTGTAGGTGGGACAGGCACGGGTAAATCGACCTCACTAGCTGCACTTATTGGTTATCGAAACCGTAATCAACGAGGTCATATACTGACCATTGAAGATCCGATTGAGTTTGTTCATGAGCATCGTAAAAGTATTATTACTCAGCGCGAAGTAGGGCTTGATACAGAAAGCTTTGAGTCGGCACTTAAAAGCTCATTACGCCAAGCTCCAGATGTTATTTTGATTGGTGAAATTCGATCGCAAGAAACGATGGAATACGCCCTAAGCTTTGCTGAAACCGGGCACCTGTGTGTTGCAACACTACATGCTAATAATGCGAACCAAGCGATTGACCGTATTATGCATTTAGTACCAAAAGAAAAACACGATAAGCTTAAGTACGACTTAGCACTTAACTTACGTGCCATTGTTGCTCAGCAATTAGTGCCGACTGCTGATGGTGAAAGCCGTGTTGCAGCTATTGAAATATTGCTTAACTCACCAATGGTCGCTGAACTGATTAAAAATGGTGATATTGGCGGAATTAAAGAGGCAATGGCTAAGTCGAAAGAAATGGGCATGCAAACCTTTGACCAAGCGTTATTTGAGTTGTACAGACAGCAGCGAATTAACTACGCTGATGCACTGCACCATGCTGACTCGCCAAATGATTTACGCTTAATGATAAAACTGCGCAATAACGAACAACAAGGTGCGGGCTTTTTACAGGGCGTTACTATTGATGGCCTTGATGATAAAAATAGCGATCAATAATTTAAAAGTAATTAATAAAAAAGCGCCAATTGGCGCTTTTTTTATTTGTATTAAGGGTTGTTTATATAGCCAGTTTATTCACCGTAACTAGATTCAAAAAAGCTTTCTAAAATAATAACCGCAGACATATTATCTACTTTACCTTTACCTAAGTTTTTATAGCCGCCACTTTCAAAAAGTCGCGCTTTAGCATCCGCTGTCGTTAAGCGCTCATCCTGTGTTTGCACAGGAATGCCATAATGATTATGCAATCTGTTGGCAAACTTTTTTGCTTTAAAGGTAACCTCTTGTGATGTTCCATCCATATTTAGTGGTAAACCAACAACCATTAAGTCAGGCTGCCACTCGGCTACTTGTACGGCGATATGGTCCCAGTTAGGAATGCCATCTTGTGCTTTTACAGCCTTAAGGCTAGACGCACTGCCGGTTAACTCTTGCCCAATAGCAATACCAATACTTTTGGTGCCAAAGTCAAAGCCCATTACAGTGCGTTCGCCTTGCGGCTTAAGCGATTTTTTTGTCATGTGTATCTTGTTTAAGTTTGCTAAGGGTTAGTTACTATTATGCGTGACCAGCTTCAGGGCTGAGTTGGCTAATATCAAAGCCCAACATTGAAACTGCTTTTTCCCATCGTTTTTCAACGGGGGTATCAAAAATGATCTTCGGATCGGCTTCTATGATCAACCAGCTGTTATCAAGTAACTCTTGTTCGAGTTGTCCTTGCTCCCACCCTGAATAACCAAGTGTAATAATAAACTGCTCTGGTGCTTGTGCAGTGGTTAAGTTTGCTAGAACGTCTTTTGAGGTAGTGATCATAATATCGCTACTGAGTTTTTGACTTGCTGAATAACCCGATTGGGGAGAGTGCAGTACAAAACCACGGTCAGTTTTAACGGGTCCACCTGCAAACACACTTACTTTTGCTGCGTTTTGCGTTTTGTCGTTATCAATTTCTATTTTATCTAAAAGTTCGCCAACAGTAACATCAATAGGTTGGTTTATTACCAAGCCCATAGCCCCATCTTCATTGTGCTCACAAATATAGGTAACAGCACGTTTAAAAAAAGGGTCTTGCATTGACGGCATCGCGATTAAAAAATGATTTTCTAATGACTGCATAGATTTCACCCTTTTTAGTTAATGAACTTTGAGTATGGCATAGTTATTTAAATTGACATAAAAAGCCCATTAATTGCATGAAAGGCTTAAACTAATGGGCTTTTTATTGTGGTAATTACTTACCTAATTTACGCTCAATTGCATCAAATAAAATACCTGTGATAGAAATATCATAAGCAGCTTCAATTTCGCGTACGCACGTTGGTGCAGTTACGTTAATTTCAGTTAATTTATCGCCAATAATATCTAAACCTACAAATATTAAGCCTTTTTCTTTGAGCGTTGGTGCAACAGCTTGCGCTATTTTTAAATCTGATTCGCTAAGTGGACGGGCTTCACCTCGACCGCCTGCAGCCAAATTACCGCGTGTTTCACCATTTTGTGGTATACGCGCTAAACAATATGGAATAACTTCGCCATCAACTACTAGTACGCGCTTATCGCCTTGTTTGATCTCTGGAATGTAATTTTGCACCATTGCGAAGCGGCTGCCGTGCTCGGTTAACGTTTCACAAATTACACCAATGTTGGCATCGTCTTCTCTGATGCGAAAAATCGATGCGCCACCCATGCCATCAAGCGGCTTTAAAATAATGTCTTTATGCTGTGCTAAAAATTCACGAATTTGTTTTTGGCTACGTGTAACAAGTGTGTCTGGCGTATGCTCGCTAAACCATGCTGTAAACAGCTTTTCGTTAGCATCGCGAAGGCTTTGTGGCTTGTTAATTATTAACGTACCTTCTTGTTCAGCACGTTCTAAAATATACGTCGCGTAAATGTATTCAGTATCAAAAGGAGGGTCTTTACGCATTAAAATTACGTCAAGATCGGCAAGGGCTATAGTGGCTTTTTCTTCAAGCTTATACCATTTTTCTGCATTATTAAACACTTGCGCTTTAGACGCTGTAGCGTACGACTTGCCTTTACGAAGAGATAAATCGTCCATCTCCATATAATAAATTTCGTAGCCACGTTCTTGCGCTTGCATCATCATTGCAAAACCGGTGTCTTTTTTGATGTTAAATCCACTAATAGGATCTGAAATAATACCTAACTTAATTGCCATGCGCTGTGCCTTACTATAAATGTTACTGTTTATATGAGGGTGCTTTTAGTTATTTCAATTAGCTAAATCGCCAAATTGAAGTTGTAATGCACTTAAGACCGTTAAAGCGGCTGTTTCCGTTCGTAAAACGCGCGGGCCTAAGCGAATATCTACAAACTCTAGTTGTTTGGTTAGTGCCATTTCATCGTCGGTAAAGCCACCTTCTGGGCCTACTAAAAAGCGTACGCCATCTTTAGGTACCGTAATGGTTTTAATGCTGTGCTCAGCACGAGGGTGAAGAGTGAGCTTAATTGCATCGGTTTGTTGTGCAAGCCATTGTTTTAAATCTATAGGTGGGTGAATAATTGGCACAAAATTACGCCCTGACTGCTCAGCCGCAGCAATTGCAATTTTTTGCCATTGTTGGTGTTTTTTCTCAAGACGATCGCCCATTAGTTTCACACCACAGCGCTGACTAAAAATAGGGGTGATTTCGGTAATACCTAGTTCAACTGACTTTTGAATTGTAAAATCCATCTTATCACCACGAGATACACATTGACCTAAATGAATTTTAAGTGGAGATTCTACATCGTGAGGGTTAAGTTCTAATGGCATTACGACGACTGTTTTTTTTGTTACCTCAATTATTTCACTAAGGTATTCGCCACCTTCGCCATTAAAAATAGATACATGCTCGCCTACTTTCATGCGCAGCACTCTGCCAATATGCCCTGCAGCATCGTCATCTAAAGTTACAGGGGTGTTTAGGGCAATACTCGATGTTTGATAAATATGAGGAACTCGCATAGGGCGTCACTTACTACATAGCGTAAAAATATATATTGCTATGGTAAGTAAGCTGGGGGCTGTGCGCAATTATTTATTTTTATTAAGTTGTTCGGCGAGATCTATTAAATCTTGTGGGGTGTGCGCTATATCGTGATGATTTTGCGAAGGTTCCGTTAACGTCTCATCGGTAACCCGGCTTAGTGTATAGCCTGTATCATCAAGATTTATTAAAAAGCGTTCTTCATGTAAGGAGTTATAAATAAAGCGCTGCTTATCACTTGCGAGTAAATAATCGGTGCTATTGAAAAGGACTCCGTGTAAATCGTGATGATCTTTTAAATAATTAATTAACTCAGAAACGCTTATTTCGTTTTCAAGATCGCAATAACTGTAGTCTTTAATAAGCTCGTCAAACATCATTTTTACTAATTGGCGGGTATTACTGCCTGCAGCAATAAGTGTACTCGCTTTTGTTATGCCATTACTATTTACATAGTATTCGGCAAATGCGCGGCTAAATTCGTTGTCTATGTCAATTAACAAATAGTTCGTTATTTCAGGCGGCATAGAGCTAGGACCTTGTTGCATCTAAGTAATTACCATTATTACTTAAATGCAGACGTTTTAATTGCTGTATTTTCAGTAAAAAAGGTCTAAAGAGAAAACATACTAATAAGTAAATAACCTATAGCACAAAAAACAGCAAATTCTATGCATGCTACCCCAATATTATCTTGATGGTCTATTTCAAGAGCCGTATCAATATTTGGTAAAGAGATAACTTTTATCACATACGTTAAGCCGTAAAGTAGTATCCACATTACACCGCAATGCATTACAAGTGTAAATATGTTTTCAACCATTTTACCGTTTTGAAATGCTGCGCTAGATAAACCAGCATATACAGCCAACGCTAAGCCAATTGATTTTCCAGCATATCTTATACCAATAGATGTATTTTCTAGGTTAAAGTTACTTTGTAGTGACGCACCTTGGTTTGCTTTTGCAAAACGGTGTTCTCGTATTTTGCTATCAAGTGCAAACATCCCCTGAAGTGTAAAAAAGCTAACGCAAGCAATAAGTAAGTTGCTAAACCCTTGCGTGTGGGTCCACGTGTACAAGCCCAGAGCAATAATACAGTTAGCGATTAACATTCCTGAGTCTACCAATGCAGCACATACATTTTGTTTTAGTATGGCAGCTTCTTCATTAAACCTGTGGAGTATCCATTTTCTGTGAATTAAATGGCCCACTTTTATAAAAGTGAATAAGAGAACAATAATAATTAATACTTTTAACGGGTTTGACTGTGCAGTGCTTACGCTTATTTCGTCAAATAAAAAGGCTATAGTGGCTATAACAACCGATATTTCAGATGCAAAACTAATACCCATGGCAAAGTTGTCGTGTTGCGCTAACTCATCTTTAAGCGCTTGTTTTGCTTTGATTTGAGTGACAACTCGTAAACAAAAAATAGTTATGCAAATAACCGCAAAACTAATGGCAATCGCAATAAAACTAGTGTTAGATAAAGACAAATATGACATGGTGATCCTAATTAAGTTAACCTTTCTAGGTTTTAATCATTCTAGTACGGTTATTGATGATATAAAAGAGAGGATTGATGAGTAACGTGAAGCAACTTCCTATTCAATTACAAAAACTTGGCTTGATGCGCTTTGAACAGTTATACCCGCAGCAAAGTAAACAAAGTGAAGTTGTAAGGTTATTAGCATTAAGCGACTTTGCTTGGCGCAGTTTAGAGTCACAACCTGATTTAAATACCTGGCTATTATGCAAAGACGAAATACAAAATAGAGTAATAGATTCTCCTTTTAAAAACCTCAATTTAGCTGACCTTGATGAAGCACAGTGTCATAAAGTACTTCGTCAATATCGTGAAAAGTACTGGCTTAAAGTCGCCTTTTTAGATTTATGCTGTAATAACCCCATTGCCGATAGTATTAATTACATAAGCCAACTGGCTGACATGTTAATTAATAGCTCCAACCAATGGGCGCATGCACAGGTGGCAAAAGTAAATGGTGAGCCGCTTGATGAGCAAAACCAAGCAATGCCGCTAATGGTATTGGGGATGGGGAAGCTTGGCGGACAGGAGCTAAATTATTCCTCTGATATTGATCTTATTTTTGCGTATCCGCGCAGCACAAAAACCCAAGGTGGCCGCAGAAGCCTTGAGGCCCAAGTATTTTATACCAAAGTTGCACAAAAACTGATTGCAGCACTTAACCAAGCCACCGGTGATGGGCAAGTATTTAGAGTTGATATGCGCCTACGCCCGTTTGGCGAAAGCGGCCCTTTGGTTATGAGCTTTAATGCCATTGAAGATTACTACCAAGAACAAGGGCGCGACTGGGAACGCTACGCCATGTTAAAAGGGCGCTTAATTGGCACCCCTAATAAATATTGGGATGAATTTATTAAGCTTTTAAAGCCGTTTGTTTACCGCCGGTATATTGATTTTTCGGTGATTGAATCCTTGCGTAAAATGAAGTTAATGATTGCACAAGAGGTTCGCCGTAAACGCTTAACTAATAATATAAAACTAGGCGCTGGTGGTATTCGTGAAGTTGAATTTATAGTGCAAGCCCTGCAAATGGTAAGAGGTGGGCGAGAGGCTAATTTACAAACCCAATCTTTACTTAAAGCATTAAATGAGTTGGCACTTAACCAAGTTATAGATGAGCAAGAAGCAAGCGAGCTGAGACGCAATTACCTTTATTTACGTAAAGTTGAGCAGTACCTTCAAATATTTGACGATCAGCAAACGCAAACACTCCCTGATGATGAATTGAATCAGCAGCGCTTAAATTTATTATTAGAACAAGCTGATTTTTCTGCCACTTTAAACACTATAGAAAAGGTGATGAAACAAGTTAACGGTGAGTTTGCACTTGTGATTGGCGAGGAAACCGTGCCACTTGATACCTGTGAAGGCGCATTTATTAGTGCTTGGGATCATGGTGATGTGAGCTTTTTAAAAGAGGCCAGAGATGAATGGCAAGCACCCCTTAACGATTTTAAATTAAGGCTGTCTAAGGTAAATATAGGTAACCGAGGGCGTGACACTCTTGATAAGTTAATGCCTGTTTTACTAAATCAATTAAATGACTTTAATGCCAGTGCAGCAGCTTTCACAATGGTTTGCCAAATTTTTAATAAGATAATTTCGCGTACTGCCTATTTAGAATTGCTTTACGAAAACCAAGGTGCATTAAAGCAACTTGTTTTACTGTGTTGTCATAGCAAATGGATAGGGGAGCATATTTCTCGCTACCCCATATTACTTGATGAACTAATAGACCCCGCAGTTCTTTATAAGCCAACCCCGCTCACAGCGTATAAAGATGAAATAAGACAGTATTTTTTACGAATAGAGCATGACGATTTAGAACTGCAAATGGAGTCGCTTAGGCAATTTAAGCAAACGCATCAATTACGAATTGCTGCCGCCGATGCAACCGGTGTTCTTGACGTAATGAAAGTAAGCGATCATTTAACCGTACTGGCAGAGGCGATTGTTGACCAAGCTGTTAATATTGCATGGCATAACACTGTTAAGCGCTTTGGTATGCCCCCTGGCACAGATGATGAAAATAAAGGTTTTGCTGTTATTGCATATGGTAAAACAGGTGGCTTAGAAGTCGGGTACGACTCAGATCTAGATTTGGTGTTTGTGCATAATCATGATGGCTCAAGCTTAACTAACGGTGAAAAACCGATAGATTCTCGCCAGTTTTATTTAAAGCTCGCTCAGCGCCTAATGCATTTATTTAATACCCGTACTGCATCGGGCATTTTATACGAGCTTGATACACGATTACGTCCTGAAGGAGCCTCTGGTTTATTGGCTATCAATTTAGAGAGCTTTAATCACTATCAGCAAACTCAAGCATGGACGTGGGAGCATCAAGCACTTGTTCGGGCTCGATTAATTTTAGGTCAAAACGATCTGATAGATCGTTTTTCACAAATTCGTAAAAATATACTTTGCCAGCAACGCGATGATACCGTGCTAAAAGCTGATGTAATAAAAATGCGCGAAAAAATGCGCGACCATCTAGCGAAGGGAAATACTGAGAAATTTGATTTAAAACAAGATGTTGGTGGCATGGCTGATATTGAGTTTATTACGCAATATTTAGTACTTAAACACGCAAACGAGTTTGAACAGCTTACAGTTTACTCAGATAACGTAAGAATATTAACGGATGCAGCAAATATAGGCTGTATTACTAAAGAGCAAAAACAGCAGTTGATCAAAGCGTATATAGATTATCGCTCGTGTTATCACGTGTTGAGCTTGGAGCAAAAAGGCAAATTGATCCCGCGAGAAACGTTTTTACAAGATATTACTAACGTAACTAATATTTGGAATAGTATTTTTGAATTGAATTGAATTGAATTGAATTGAATTGAATTGAA
>NZ_JACJFB010000050.1:0-857 GCF_014164325.1 Pseudoalteromonas sp. SG43-4
TTAGCTAGTACTTGACCACGTTCAACGTCTTCACGCTTAGTACCACGTAGAAGTGCACCAATGTTCTCACCAGCACGACCTTCGTCAAGAAGCTTACGGAACATTTCAACACCAGTACAAGTAGAACGAGTTGTATCATTGATACCAACAATTTCTACTTCGTCATTGATGCGGATGATACCTGCTTCAACACGACCAGTTACAACAGTACCACGACCCTGGATTGAGAAAACGTCTTCGATAGGCATGATGAATGGCTTATCGATGTCACGCTCTGGCTCTGGGATGTAAGAATCAAGTGCGTTTGCAAGCTCAACAATCTTATCTTCCCACTCTTTCTCGCCTTCTAACGCTTTAAGCGCAGAACCAGCGATTAGAGGTAAGTCATCACCTGGGAAATCGTATTCAGAAAGAAGTTCACGAACTTCCATTTCTACTAGTTCAAGTAGCTCTTCATCATCAACCATGTCACATTTGTTCATGAATACGATGATGTAAGGAACGCCAACCTGACGAGAAAGAAGGATGTGCTCACGCGTTTGTGGCATAGGGCCATCTGTCGCAGCAACTACTAAGATCGCGCCGTCCATTTGAGCAGCACCAGTGATCATGTTTTTAACATAATCGGCGTGACCAGGACAATCTACGTGTGCGTAGTGACGTGTAGGTGTATCGTATTCAACGTGAGACGTTGAAATAGTGATACCACGTTCGCGCTCTTCTGGAGCGTTATCGATTGATGCGAAATCTTTAGCAACACCGCCGTATACTTTTGCAAGTACGTTAGTGATTGCTGCAGTTAGTGTAGTTTTACCGTGGTCAACGTGGCCGATTGTACCAACGTTTACGTGCGGTTT
>NZ_JACJFB010000051.1:0-857 GCF_014164325.1 Pseudoalteromonas sp. SG43-4
AAACCGCACGTAAACGTTGGTACAATCGGCCACGTTGACCACGGTAAAACTACACTAACTGCAGCAATCACTAACGTACTTGCAAAAGTATACGGCGGTGTTGCTAAAGATTTCGCATCAATCGACAACGCTCCAGAAGAGCGCGAACGTGGTATCACTATTTCAACGTCTCACGTTGAATACGATACTCCTACACGTCACTACGCACACGTAGATTGTCCTGGTCACGCCGATTATGTTAAAAACATGATCACTGGTGCTGCTCAAATGGATGGCGCGATCTTAGTAGTTGCTGCGACAGATGGCCCTATGCCACAAACACGTGAGCACATCCTTCTTTCTCGTCAAGTTGGCGTTCCTTACATCGTTGTGTTCATGAACAAATGTGACATGGTTGATGACGAAGAGCTACTTGAACTAGTAGAAATGGAAGTTCGTGAACTTCTTTCTGAATACGATTTTCCAGGTGATGACTTACCTCTAATCGCTGGTTCTGCGCTTAAAGCGTTAGAAGGCGAGAAAGAGTGGGAAGATAAGATTGTTGAGCTTGCAAATGCACTTGATTCTTACATCCCAGAGCCAGAGCGTGACATCGATAAGCCATTCATCATGCCTATCGAAGACGTTTTCTCAATCCAAGGCCGTGGTACTGTTGTAACTGGTCGTGTTGAAGCTGGTATCATCAACGTAAATGACGAAGTTGAAATCGTTGGTATCAGAGAGACTACTAAGTCTACTTGTACTGGTGTTGAAATGTTCCGTAAGCTTCTTGACGAAGGTCGTGCTGGTGAGAACATTGGTGCACTTCTACGTGGTACTAAGCGTGAAGACGTTGAACGTGGTCAAGTACTAGCTAA
>NZ_JACJFB010000052.1:0-709 GCF_014164325.1 Pseudoalteromonas sp. SG43-4
TAAAGAACGAACATAACAAACGCATTAACACTCGCTGCGCTCGCTAGGGACAAATACACGTAGGCTCCCTGCGCTTCGCTCGGTATTTTAGCCTACGTATATTTGCCCGTTATGCGGGAAGTTAGAAGTTTTAGGGGGAATTGTGATTCAGCGATTAGAAAAAATGAACTTAAAAGTTTATCTGATTTGATATCTTCAACTGTTAATAAATGCATTGATGCTGACGTTGATTCTCTTAAGTTAATTATTGATGATACTATCGCGTGTTCAAAAAGTTGGTTGGCTGGAGATATAGAAGGAGTTCACTTAGTTTACAAGCATGACTCTAGAATTGTTGGGACTATTTTAGTAATAGATTACTGGAATATGGCTAGCCTTTTTGTATTACCGGAGTTTCATGGGAGGGGTATTGCTAAAAAGTTAGTCGATATTGCATTAAAGTTATGCAGAGACAAATATCCTAATGGTTCAGTAAAATTAAATTCATCTAAATTTGCATCAAGTTTTTACAAAAATTATGGTTTTGTACCAAATGGAGAGTCGAAAAATTTACCCGGAGGCTTTATCCCATATGTATACAACTTCTAACAAGTGACTATGGTGTCAATTCCTAATTTCAAACCATTTTAGGATCCCACATGACACCATCCCTCACCATAGAATTTATGATTACTATAAGCTTTCTTATACAGGCAATAATAGCCACTTT
>NZ_JACJFB010000053.1:0-701 GCF_014164325.1 Pseudoalteromonas sp. SG43-4
GTAGTGGTATTACCGGCGTTATCACTAACGCTTGCTTCAATAGTGAGTGGACCATCAGTTAACGCGTTCGGTACATCTGCTGACCAGCTGCCATCGGCTTGTACTGTTGCAGTAAACGTTTCTGTATTATCTGCATCCGTGACGTTAATCGTTATAACCGTGCCTGCTGGCGCGTTCGATGTCCCGCTAATTGTTGGCGTGCTGTTATTCGTGGCACCGACTGTGTCTAACGTCAGTGTCGGCGCTAAGGTATCTAAGTTGCCTGTTTGTGTTGCACCACCGGTGTTGCCTGCATCATCGGTGATACTGGCTTGCACGGTGTAGCTTCCATCCGGTAATTCAGGGCTGGTTGCTTGCCAGTCACCGTTTGCATCCACGGTGGCGGTGATTGGGTGTTCATCACCGTTACTGTCAGTAATAACAATGTTTACAACGGTGCCTTCAGGCTCTGTTGAAGTACCACTAACAACTGGGGTGCTATCGTTGCCAAGGCCCAGTGCATCAACGGTGACGATTGGCGTAATAGTATCCACATTACCACTGCTGTTTGCGGTGCTCTCGTTGCCTGCCGCATCAGTAATACTCGCGCTTACAGTAAAGTCACCTTGTGCAAGGGCACCTGGAATCTCAATGTTCCAGTGGCCATCGCTGCCAACTAGGGTCTCAATGGTTTGCACAGCGCCTGCGCTGTCGGTGATGGT
>NZ_JACJFB010000054.1:0-701 GCF_014164325.1 Pseudoalteromonas sp. SG43-4
GTAGTGGTATTACCGGCGTTATCACTAACGCTTGCTTCAATAGTGAGTGGACCATCAGTTAACGCGTTCGGTACATCTGCTGACCAGCTGCCATCGGCTTGTACTGTTGCAGTAAACGTTTCTGTTGTGGTGCCGTCGCTTACACTGATGTTTATCACTGTGCCCGCTGGCGCATTGCTGCTTCCGCTGATTGTCGGCGTGCTGTCGTTGGTTGCGCCGACTGTGTCTAACGTCAGTGTTGGCGCTAAGGTATCTAGGTTGCCCGTTTGTGTCGCACCACCGGTGTTGCCTGCATCATCGGTGATACTGGCTTGCACGGTGTAGCTTCCATCCGGTAATTCAGGGCTGGTTGCTTGCCAGTCACCGTTTGCATCCACGGTGGCGGTGACTGGGTGTTCATCACCGTTACTGTCAGTAATAACAATGTTTACAACGGTGCCTTCAGGCTCTGTTGAAGTACCACTAATCACTGGGGTGCTGTCGTTACCCAAGCCCAGTGCATCAACGGTGACGATTGGCGTAATAGTATCCACATTACCACTGCTGTTTGCTGTGCTCTCGTTGCCTGCCGCATCGGTAATACTCGCGCTTACAGTAAAGTCACCTTGTGCAAGGGCACCTGGAATCTCAATGTTCCAGTGGCCATCGCTGCCAACTAGGGTCTCAATGGTTTGCACAGCGCCTGCGCTGTCGGTGATGGT
>NZ_JACJFB010000055.1:0-691 GCF_014164325.1 Pseudoalteromonas sp. SG43-4
TAGAGGAGCCTTCAATCAATCGAACTACTGTATAAAAGGCTTTGGTTGCAGCCAAAGCTTGGGCCTCACATTACCCGAACTTGGTTAAAGTATTAATTAATTTATGGGTTTATTATCCATACAAGAAAATCAACAAGGACAAAAAACAGTTGGCTTTTGCTCCTTCGTCGCTTATTTTAGCCAACAATTTTTTGCCTGTTATTTAGGCGTTATGTTTCCACAAGGAGTCGGGTTGGCTTTAAATAATGATTACAATGTCACTATAGCTAGTGATGTAAGTGGTGGTCGTGATGGGATAGGTATTGAGGTCTATTTCAAGATTAAGTTATTGCTAGAAATATTTCGTGATGACTCGAAAAAGTCGCGAGAAATTACACTCTTCGAAAAAGATATACCGCTAGAAATAGTTGAAGAGTGCATTGAAATATTTAAACAAGAAATCCCCTCAGAGTACCAAGATTAATGTATTTGGAAACATAACAAAGGCAATTAAGAGCGGACATATAATGGTTGGTTGTGTTTCGTTCCTCAACAAGTTAACCAACCATTATCTGACCGCTTATTGCGGCGTTATGAGCCATATGAATAACTTACTAATTTGTAGCCTGATAATTCTGTTGGTTAGTTTCACAACCATAAAAAATGTTTCAGATAGTTCTCAATTTGAAGGTGACATAGGCATAAAGTATTT
>NZ_JACJFB010000056.1:0-660 GCF_014164325.1 Pseudoalteromonas sp. SG43-4
TACTATTGAAGCAACTGGGCGCCTTGAACACCCCTTTATTATGGCGTGTGCTCAAGCGAATATCCCTTTCGTTGTTGCTAATCCCGTTAATATTAAACGTTTCGCAGGCGCTATTGGCCAAAAAGCAAAAACAGATAAACTTGATGCGCAACTCATCGCTCATTTTGGTGAAGCAATAAAGCCACCACTCTCTTCTTTAAAGCCAGAGCAGATGCGCTTGATGAGTGATTTACTTTCTAGAAGAAGGCAGTTAATGGATATGCAAACGATGGAGAAAAATCGTTCACAGATAATGCCAAAAACAATATCATCACTAATAAAACCTATCCTAACGGCATTAAAAAATCAGATTGAAAAAGTAGATTTGAAACTACAAAAACTCATCAAAGAATGTGACGAATATAAGGTCAAGAATGACATTATTCAAAGTGTGCCTGGCGTTGGGAATGTTGTCGCATTTAACTTACTTAGTGACATGCCTGAGCTTGGGTGTGTAAACAATAAAGAGGCTGCATCACTGGTTGGTGTTGCACCATTTAATCGAGAAAGTGGTGCTTATCAGGGTAAACGGATGATACGAGGTGGACGGCCAAAAATTAGAACCGCAATGTATATGGCAATGATGTCAGCTATCCAATGTAACCCTAAATTTAAAGCTAT
>NZ_JACJFB010000057.1:0-592 GCF_014164325.1 Pseudoalteromonas sp. SG43-4
GTGGTAGTAACAGATGAAGCCGGTAATGAGCGCAGTTTTGAAGCCACAGTTACCAACAATACTTACACAATTACCGGTGCAAACTTATCAGGCTTAAGCGATGGTGAATTAACCGCCACAGCCACAGTCAGTGATAAAGCTGGCAATACAGCAACCGATACAGACACCGCCATTCACGATAAAACAGCAGTAACCAGCATTGATGTTGCAACAGGTGATGACACTGTTATTAATACCGCAGAGCAAAGTGATGTAGTTGTAAGCGGTATAATAGAAGAGGCTGATGCTAACCAAACAGCCACTGTGGTATTTACCGATGTGAACGGAGATAAAGTCACGGTTGAAGACGTCGCGATTAATGCAGCCGGTGAGTGGGCAATAAATGCCACTAATATTTCAGGCCTTGCTGATGGTGAAATTACAGCAAGTGTTAGCGCACTAGATGTTGAAGGTAATTTAGCCACAAACGAAACCAGCTTTACCAAAGACACTACAGTTGCAATAACAGTTGATATCAACGATACAAACGATGACGTAATTAACGGCAATGATGAAAACGTAAACGTTGAAATTACAGGTACCACAACGGGTG
>NZ_JACJFB010000058.1:0-520 GCF_014164325.1 Pseudoalteromonas sp. SG43-4
TTGTATGGATAATAAACCCATAAATTAATTAATACTTTAACCAAGTTCGGGTAATGTGAGGCCCAAGCTTTGGCTGCAACCAAAGCCTTTTATACAGTAGTTCGATTGATTGAAGGCTCCTCTATTGAGAGACCGATAACAAGAAAGAACGCTGTATAAACTCCAAGCATTAAACTCGGATAGTCAACGGGGCCTCGAGCCCGAATCGCAAGGCAGAGTCAGCTTATTATGAATACACTCAATAATCAAAATGAAATTAACGTCGGTGTCGATACAGGTAAAACTCAACTCGATATTTACATCCGACCTTTAGATATATATTTCACCGTAGAAAACAATGACGGCGGCATTAAACACGCTATAAAAACACTAAAAAAGCACCCAATAACGCGTGTTACTATTGAAGCAACTGGGCGCCTTGAACACCCCTTTATTATGGCGTGTGCTCAAGCGAATATCCCTTTCGTTGTTGCTAATCCCGTTAATATTAAACGTTTCGCAGGCGCTATTGGCCAAAAAG
>NZ_JACJFB010000059.1:0-488 GCF_014164325.1 Pseudoalteromonas sp. SG43-4
CCACGGAGTGATTCATGACTGGGGTGAAGTCGTAACAAGGTAGCCCTAGGGGAACCTGGGGCTGGATCACCTCCTTATACGATTTAGAACTTATTTGTTCGTAGTGTCCACACAGATGATTGTTATTGTAAAGAGAACAACACTTATTGTTTTGGGTCTGTAGCTCAGCTGGTTAGAGCGCACCCCTGATAAGGGTGAGGTCGGTAGTTCAAATCTACTCAGACCCACCACTTCTTGTCTAATCAAGAAGATGGTTAAAACAGTAAGTACCAGCATATGTGGGGCTATAGCTCAGCTGGGAGAGCGCCTGCCTTGCACGCAGGAGGTCAGCAGTTCGATCCTGCTTAGCTCCACCACTTTTACTTCTTAAAAATAAATATTCTTTATCGGGCCATTAACCGCCTGAGAATAGAGTGTGTTTAATTTTGAGAGGTTTTTGTATCTCTTGCTCTTTAAAAATTTGGAAAAGCTGATAATAAAATTCTGAT
>NZ_JACJFB010000005.1:0-254134 GCF_014164325.1 Pseudoalteromonas sp. SG43-4
ACTGTGACAGGCACCAGTGATGCACCTAACAGCACCATCACGGTGACGTTTACAGATGCAGCAAATGCTACTCAAAGCATTGATGTACAAACCGATGCCAATGGTAACTGGAGTGCGACACCAACAGGCACATTAGCCGAAGGGAATTATAGCGTTAGCGCCAGCATCACTGATGCAGCGGGCAACACAGGTACAGGTACAGACAGTGGCGAAGTAGACGTAACTGCTCCTGAACTTGAAATTATTCCATCGTTTTTATTAGGTAATTTAGTTTCTCTTTCGGGGGATTCTGATTTACCAGGAGGCTCTGTAATCACTATTACAGAGTACCTAGTTGGTGGGTTAGTTGGCGCAACTTATACAGCAACGACAAATCCTGATGGTACCTGGGGGCTTGCAAACATAACAGTACCTTTACTAAACCTTGCCTATGTGACTGCCAGTGCAACGGATGCCGCTGGTAATGTCAGAACAATCAATACGCTTGATTTTGATAACGTAGCGCCAGAACTAACCGTTAGTGTTGATGCTTTATCTAATGACAGTACGCCAGTAATTAGCGGCACCACCGATATGGGGCAAGGCACTGTAATTAATATAACCGTGACTGATAGTGAAGGAGAAAGCCAAGCGTTTACTGCGACAGTTCAAGCCGGTGGCGACTGGTCTGTTGCTGTACCTGCAGAGCTAGCGCAAGGTCAATACACTGTTGTTGCAGAGGTTAGAGACAGTGTTGGTAATTTAACAACGCAGCAGGCTCAAGGTGAAATAGATAGCGTTGCTCCTTCATTAATTGTGAACGAAGTTAACGCGACAATAGATACAACCCCTACAATTTCAGGCACGAGTAATGAGATTGGTGCTGATGTAACCATCCTTATCGGCGGTCAAACACTAACAGCAACAGTGGGTATTGATGGCAATTGGCAAGTAGATGTCCCCGTAGCACTTGTTGATGGTGATTATACGGCTCAAGTAAGTGTTACCGATGATGCTAATAATACCAGCAGCACGACTATTGATTTAATAATTGATACCCAAGTACCTGTTATTGTACTTAATGACACAACTGTATTTAACACTAATACACCAATTATAAGTGGTACTTCAACTGAACCACAGAATACGGTGGTCGATATAGTTATTACAGATAAAAACGGTGATATACATACTTTAACCGCAATAGTTGATGCTAACGGCGATTGGCAAGTTACGGCGCCAAGCTTGCCAGATGGCAATTATGATGTAGAGGTAAGTATTACCGATGATGCTGGCAATCAAGGAGTGGATACAGGCTCGAGCTTTATTGATACTCAAGCACCAAGTATTACTATAAACGCATTAGGTACAATTAATGACAGCACGCCAACTATTTCAGGCACATCCAATGAACCTGAAAACACGAGTATTACAGTAACTGTGACCGATGCAGATAGTACCGAGACTTACACAACTGTTGTTGGTGCAGGTGGTGCTTGGACTGTAGATATTACAGATGCACTGACTGATGGTGAAGTTGCAGTTTCTGCAAGTGTTACTGATGCCGCAGGGAATGAATCAGTTGCAAATAGTACCGCAATGTTAAATACCAATGCGCCTACAATTAATATTAATACAATTATTGATACAAACGATCAAACACCAGCAATATCAGGCACAAGTAGTGCGGCAGATAACACAGAAATCACGGTTGTTATAACTGACGTTAATAACGTTTCACATACTGTAACTACAACTGTGGTAGGTGGGATTTGGAGTGTTGATGCGACAGATATTCTACCTGAAGGTGAATTTACTGTTTCGGCAAGTGTAACTGAAGGAGGCTTAACGAGTAATACAACAGGTAGCGGTGTTATCGATTTAACTCCACCAGCCCTTAATATTACACCGCTTACAATTTCAAATGATACAACGCCAACAATTTCAGGCACAACTACAGCTCCACAAGGCGCCATAGTCGCTATTTTAATTACAGATAGCTTAGGTGTAGAGCAAACGGTTAATGCTACTGTTGGTGCAAATGGCACATGGTCAGTCGCTGCAAGTACAGAGTTGAGCGAGGGCACTTACACGGTTTTAGCTTCAACAACAGATACTGCAGGTAATCCTGTAAACACAAGTATTACAGGGGAAGTTGATATAACAGCACCTGTTGTGACCATTAACGATATTGTTGGAAGTACAGACCTAACCCCGGGTATTTCTGGAGGTGTGACAGGTGCCAATGTGGGTGATGCTGTTGCTGTGGTATTTACCGATGCACTCGGGAATAAGCATACTGTAAATACAACTGTTCAAACGGGTGGTATATGGTCTGTAGAGGCAAGTAGTTCTCTTTCACAAGGAGATTATTCAGTTGAAGTATTTGTTACTGACAGCGCGGGTAATACCGGGGACGCAACAGATACAGCAACTATTGATACAATTGCTCCCGAAATTAGTATTGATCAAAGTTCATTAATACTAACTCAAGATGGCACTCCATTAATTAGTGGCACATCAAACGAGCCAAATACAAACGTTATAGTTACGTTTACGGACTCAGCTGGCGCATCGCATCAAATTACCGTTCAAACGGATGCTAATGGAGACTGGCAAGCCGCTGCAGACAACGTATTAGCAGAAGGTGTTTACAGTGTTTCGGCAACGATTACTGATAGCGCAGGAAATACCTCTGTTGATAGTAAAACGGGTGGCGAAGTAGATACAGTAGGGCCAGAGCTTACTATTGTGCCTTCGTTCGTGTTAGGGCAGCTTGTATCTTTATCTGGTACTTCTGATTTAGGTGAAGGTAAAACAGTCACTGTTAATTTAGAATTAGCAGGTGATTTGGCTAACTTAACATACGATGTAACAACTGATGCCAATGGCGATTGGGTGTTATTAGGCCTAGCGGTTAATATTATTGGCTTATCGGTTGTTGAAGCCTCTGCAACTGATGAAGCGGGTAACACCACCACTATTACAACTGCAGATGTAGATGCTTCAACGCCGTTACTTAATGCGGTGGTTGACTTTGTAACTGGCGAGGGAGATTTACCAATAATTAGCGGTACGACCGACCAAGCCCCAGGCACAGAAGTGCTAGTGAGAGTGGTAGATAGCGATAACATAGCACAAGATTTGGTTGCCATAGTGCAGGCAGATAATTCATGGGCTGTACAGGTTCCTCAATCACTTGCTCAGGGCGTGTTTACTGTAACTGTAAATGTATTAAGTGAAGTCGGAATAACAGCTACACAGCTTATAAGCAGTGTAGTAGATACCATCTCGCCAACGCTTAATTTGCAAGTGATTGGTACAACGTCAGATTCTACTCCAATTATTCAAGGGACTAGCGATTTAATTAATGGTGTGGTAGAGATTCAGCTGGATGGAGGCTCAGTACTAACAACAACAGTGAATGCAGCAGGGCTATTTTCACTGGAAGTTGATGCGCTGACTGAAGGACAGCATGTTGCCAACGTCAGTATCACTGATGATGCCGGCAATGTAGTAACACAAACGCTCGAGTTTGTTGTTGATACGTTAGTACCTGTGGTAGATATTTTACCGTTGAGCATCAGCAATACTGACATTCTAACTATTTCTGGTACTTCTGAAGAAGCTCAAGGCACAGACATTGATGTAACTGTGATAGATAGTAACGGGAACGCAACAGTATTTGATGCCCTTGTTGGTAGCGATGGCACGTGGTCATTAGTAACCACTAGTCTACCTGATGGTATATATAGTGTATTCGCAAGTATTACTGATGCTGCGGGTAATGTAGGCCAGTCTGTTACTGAGCAAGTGACGATTGATACCATACCGCCATCGTTAGAAATAGACGCCTTTGGTGTACTTAATACATTAACGCCTACTATTACTGGCACCAGTGACGAAGAAATAGGTAGCTTAATTACGGTTAATGTTACCGACTCTACAAACACACTTTATGAAGTTACCACAACGGTATTAGGAGATGGCACGTGGTTTGTTGTTACCCCTTTACTTGCTGAGGGCGATTTAACCATAGAAGCTATTAGTATTGATGATGCTGGAAATATAGCCACAGTAACGCAAACTGGCACTGTTAGTACCACTTTACCGAGCCTACTAATCAATCCAATAATAGATACAAGCGATACAACCCCTACTATTAGTGGTACTACCGATGTAATAAACGGTAATGTAGAAGTCGTTATTACTGACAGTGACGGTACCGCTACCACTTATAATACAACGGCTATAGCAGGTATGTGGACTCTAATACCTACAACACCATTAGCTGAAGGCGCCTTTACTGTAAGTGCTACAGTTGAAGACTTAGGGCTTTCAAGCTCTACAAGTCTTGGTGGAATAATTGATTTAACACCACCAACAGTTGAAGTTGATCAATTATCTGTAACCAATAACCCGCTACCGACTATAACAGGTATAAGTGATGCACCAGCAGGTACAAATGTGAGTGTTGTTATTACTGATGCTAATAACGATTCACAAACTATTACCGCTCAAGTTTCAGGAAATGGCACATGGTCAGTAACAGCTACCACCGCGCTTAGTGAAGGTGGTTTTAGTGCTACTGCGACAGTGAGTGATGCTGCGGGTAACTCATCAAGCGATACTATGGTTTCAAGCACAGACTACACAGCGCCAACTGTAGTCATAGATCCAATATTGGTAGGGCAAGATACAACGCCTACTGTTACGGGGTCAGTTACTGGAAGCTTTGCAGGTGCAGCGGTTATAGTTATGTTTACTGATTCAGCTGGTGCCACTCACAATGTTCAAACAACAGTTGGAGCTGATGGGACGTGGAGTGTGACATCAGCAGAAGTACTTCCTGAGGGCAACTACAGCGTAGATGTAAGCATTGCTGATGGTGCAGGTAATATCGGTACGCAATCATCAAGTAGCGCAATTGACTCAGGTATTACAATTGACTCGGGGTTAGAGCTAACCGCAGATCAAACACCGCTTGTTACGGGGACTGCCGCTCCAGGTGAGTCTGTAACTGTTACCTTTAATGGTCCAACTGAAAGTATTGTATTAATAAAAACTGTTAATGCATCGGGTGTATGGAGTGCTACAGCTAATACTGACTTAGCTGATGGGGAGTACACAGTAACAGCCGTAGCAACTGATACATCAGGTAATACAACTTCAAGCGGTAGTATATCTGGATTGGTTATTGATACCACGCCAATAGGTTTTGAGGTTACTGATTTTAGATCAGCATTAGGTCTTTTACTCCCATCAGTTGAAGGAACAACAGAACCAGATACTGAAGTGTATATTATTGGCTCTTCATTATTGGGTGTTAATTTACTCGGTCTAGATTTAGATGTACTAGATAATGCAGGAAGTTTTACTTCTGATAGCAATGGAAATTGGGGAGGCTTTCTAAATTTACTCAATCTAAACATAGGTGGAGGAGAGCAATTCTACTTTGTAACTGTAGATGAAGTTGGAAACTACTTAATCAAAAATACTGACAACGCAATAGAAGGTACGGGAAATATTTACGTTAATGGAGCAAGCGCTGCTTCTGGCGATACAATCCCTGCATTATTTAGTGAAGAATCTTCATTAGGCGATACAACCCCTAATGAGGTTTCAAGCAGCAACGTATTAAGCACTGAAACGATTGATTTAGGTAACTTGAGTGGTCTATCAACACCTGAGCAAACGGTGCAAATGAGTTCGGCGGAGCCGCTTAATATTAATGACGTAATCATTGATGAAGATGCAGAGCAGCTTATAGCGCTAAATACACTGGTTGAGGATGAAGGCTCTGCAATTGCTTATACTCCAGCTCAAAGTGGAGGAAGCATTGATGCAGCAGCACCTGCGGTTGATGTACAAAATCAATCGGAAGAGATGATTAAACACTTAATTGAAAGTAGTAATAATCAAACGGATATTTAATATCAATAAAGCCCTCTTAATTATTTTTTAAGGGGGCTTACATTATTAAGCAAATTGATATTATTTGACTTGGTCATAATAAATCCTAAATGTGTAAACACATTTCAGGACGAGACAAGGACATTAAAAAAGCCTTATTGATAAATCAATAAGGCTTTTTTAATGTAAAATTTTGGGCTTACGCTTTTAAATTACGAACCAGTTTACTCTCGGTATTTACAGATTTACCGGCTTGGTCGTAGGTCATTGACGTTGGTGCGCCAATTAATATCTCTTTTAATTGTTTAACACTAAGTTGTGCTTGACGGGCAGCATGAGCATTAACATTATTTTGTTTTTGGCATTGTGCAAGTTGAGTTTTAACTTGGCTTATTAGCTCAGATATTTCAGGATTTTGTGAATCGTTACTGGCAATTAGCTTACTTAGCTCTTTATCTAGAGTGCTTAGCTTAGTTAAAAAAGACATTTTTTGTTGGGCAATTTCTTTTAAACCAGCACCACGTCGTGAGGCAATAGCAGTAAGCTCATCGTTTAATAGCGTATGTAAAGAGTCTAAACAACTTACTTGTTGGTTCAGCTTTACGCTAATTAAACTATTATGATCAGCCATACACGTTAAACTCAAAATCAGCTAAGTTTTTAGCAAGCTTTTCACTATCCACTTGGTATTTACCTTCAGTTATTGCTTTTTTTAGCTCAGCAACTTTATCGCTGTCAAAGCCAGGCGATTGCTGCGCTTTATCTTGAAGCGTTTTTAATTGCTGTGCCTGCGGCGTTAAACTTACAGAATCACTAGCAGCTTTTGGCGAAGGGGCCTGAGCAGCTTGTGTATTTGCGTTATCTTTTTTTAAATCAACTTGTTGCTGCTTTGCATTTGTAAGCGCATTAGCTTGTTGATTACTGCCATTAACTTGATTAACCATAATAATAAACCCGTATATTACCCAACTTATGCCATGTTATCGGCATATACGTGGGATACTTTAGTATAAATCTAAATTAAATATTCACTTGAACAGACTCTACACCATCTACTCGCGCATTTAAAACTTTACCTGATTTTTTGTTTTTTATTTGTATCTGTTCGCCCAAAGTACCGTCTTCTAAAGCAATACCTGTGGTTTTAATTCTAAGGCCTCTGAGATTAGCGTAAATATTAACAGAGTCACCTTTGCACACCATACAAATTTGGTTTAGTAATACTGGCATACCACTTCTAATATTTCGTTTACTTCTGCTGCCTATTAGCATTGTGGGATCATCTAAGTACTGTATTCGTACAAAGTGAGTTGGTTTCATTTCAATACTTAAATGCGACTTAGTTATTACTTCACCGCGGGTTAAATTAGCAGTGGCAACAACAACTGGGGCCATTTCAACAACTCTTACATGAACGTATTGAGCCCACGTTTGAGCATCATTGCACTTGGCTTGTAAGGTTACTTGGCGGTTAAATGGTGGCTCATCGGATGTTGATAATTCAAGCTCTGTATTACAGACACGATCAGGAATGCGACTGTCTAAAGGCAGAGCACTTAATTGAGTATTAGTATTTTGTAATGTACCAATTTGCTTAGCTATGTAAGCAACGGCTATGTCTTGTAATAAATCTTTACTAAACACTTTAGCTTGCAAAGGGAATACAAAGCACAAGCTAGTAACAAAATAAAAAACACTGTATCTTCTGATTTTTTTTAACAAACTCATAATGTTTCGACTATGCTTATGGTTTCAAACAGGGTATAAATATTTTGCGTCAAAAAGTAGACGCACCCGCGATGTTATGTAGCTTTATAAATAGAAAGCAATTATCGTTCCGTATTATTTGTTTTCTTTAGGAGATTTGAATGGCAGGCATTTTAGACTCAGTAAACCAACGCACACAGTTGGTTGGGCAGAACCGCCTAGAATTACTTTTATTTAAGCTCAGAGGGCGTCAGCGTTTTGGTATTAATGTATTTAAAGTGAGAGAAGTGCTGCAATGCCCTCCACTAACAAGCATGCCAAAATCTAATCCGTATATTCGTGGTGTTGCACATATTCGTGGTCAAACCATTTCGGTTATTGATTTATCAATGGCTGTAGGTGGGCGCCCAATCGACAACATTAAAGACAGCTTTATAATCATTGCTGAATACAATCGCTCTGTGCAAGGGTTTTTAGTGGGCGGAGTTGAACGTATTGTAAATATGAATTGGGAAAAAATAATGCCACCGCCATCAGGCGCCGGACGTTATTCATATTTAACGGCAGTGACCGAAATCGAAAATGAATTAGTCGAGATTCTCGATGTAGAAAAAATTCTCAACGAAATTTGTCCAGTAAACACAGAAGTAAGTGCTGAAGTTGCACAAAGTGGCGATATTCAAAGAGATTTAGGCGAACGTATCGTATTTATTGCAGATGACTCTGCTGTTGCCCGTAATCAAGTTAAACGAGCCTTAGAGCCGCTAGGTGTTCAAACAGAGCTTGCTAAAAATGGTAAGGAAGCTTTAATTAGGCTTAAAGAAATAGCAGAGCTTGATTGTAAAAATGATATTACAGAGCGAGTAGCATTACTTATCTCAGACGTTGAAATGCCTGAAATGGACGGCTATACCTTAACAGCTGAAATAAAAGCAGATCCCAAACTTGCACCTTTGCATGTTATTTTGCATACCTCTTTGAGTGGTGTTTTTAACCAAGCGATGATTGAAAAAGTAGGGGCAGATGACTTTATTGCTAAATTTAACCCAGATGAATTAGCAACAGCGGTTAAAAAGTGGGTTCATTGTGATTAACAAAAATAGGTGCTACTAACTTGAATAATAAAGATTTGCAGCAAAGTGAATACGACCAGTTTCGTTCGTTTTTAGAGCAGCAATGCGGCATTGTTTTAGGTGAAAATAAACAGTATTTAGTTAAAAGCCGACTTGCTCCGTTAATGACTCGATTTAATGTGGGATCTTTATCGGAATTGGTTAGTAAAACTCTCGGGCCTCACGAGCGGCAATTAAGAGCCGCTGTGGTTGATGCAATGACCACCAACGAAACTTTGTGGTTTAGAGATCAATACCCATTTGAGTTGCTCCAAAACAAGCTTTTCCCTGAATTTAAAGATTTAAGAAGGCCTTTAAAAATTTGGTCTGCTGCCAGTTCGTCAGGCCAAGAACCTTATTCAATAGCTATGTCGGTTGCTGAATTTAATGCTAAGCAACCAGGTGTGCTTCGTATGGGGGCACAAATTATCGGTACCGACATATCTAATACCATGCTTGATATGTGTAAAAATGCAGAGTATGACGCGCTGGCACTCGCCAGAGGGTTATCTGCAGAGCGTCGTAAAAAGTTTTTTAAAGACAGCGGCAACGGTATGGCACAAGTAAACGATACAATAAAAAAACAAGTTAGTTTTAGGCATTTAAATCTGCTTGATTCTTACGCGTTAATGGGCAAGTTTGATATTATTTTTTGCCGAAATGTACTAATTTATTTTGCGCCTGAAATAAAAGCTAAAATTATTAACCAGTTTGCACAAGCGTTAAATCCAAACGGTTACCTATTTTTAGGCGCGTCAGAGTCCCTAACTGGGCTAAGCACTGAATTTGATATGGTTAGGTGCAACCCTGGTATTATTTACCAAAAGAAGTAATTAAGCTAACTTCCTTCCCTAAAACGACGCACCTAGCGTCGTTTTTCTATTTAGATACATAGCCTTATAAAAATATAGCACTCCCTAATATTAATGGCTTATTTTTTGCTTTATTAATGGGTAAGTCAATTTTTTGGAGAAGGTTATGGCTATCAGTTTTGATAAAGCATTAGGTGTGCATCCGCAAGCCATGTTGATCCGTTCACAGCGAGCAGAATTAATTGCAACTAATATAGCTAACGCTGATACGCCTGGCTATAAAGCAAAAGATATTGATTTTGCCTCTGCATTAAAAGCGGCAAGGTCAACCCAGCAAAGCGGCAATACTATGGTAAGAACTAATGATAAACACATTGGTGGAGGTACTCATAGTATGGGCAGTTCAGAATTATTTCGTTTGCCAAATCAATCAGATACTGGTGATGGTAACTCGGTTGATATACAAGTGGAACGAAACTTGTATACACAGAATGCTATGGAGTATCAGGCCAGCTTGCAATTTTTAAGTGGCAAATTTAAAGGCCTGAATAAAGCTCTCGGTAGTCAAGGATAAAAATTATGAGTTTATATAATGTTTTCGATATTGCAGGTTCGGGTATGAGCGCACAAAACGTTCGCTTAAATACTACAGCTAGTAATATTTCTAATGCTAACACCATTAGTTCATCTCAAGACAAAACGTACCGAGCGCGCCAACCTGTATTTGCGGCTGAGCTAACAAAGGCTTCAGCATCAGTAAGTAACCAGCAGGGCTCCGCAGTTGGTGTTAAAGTTTTGGGCATTGTTGAAAGCGATGCACCATTACAAATTGAATATAACCCAAACCATCCAAGTGCGGATGAAAATGGCTATATCTATAAACCCAACGTTAATGTTGTAGAGGAGATGGCAAATATGATTTCTGCCTCTCGTTCTTACCAAACAAACGTGCAAGTTGCTGATGCAGCTAAGCAAATGCTAAGTAAAACACTGTTGCTAGGGCAGCGGTAACCGAGGGTAGGTTATGAGTAACGATATTAGTACATCTTCATCCTATTTAGACTCTATACGCTGGCAAGAGCAACAAGTTGCTACCAGTGATAATGAGAGTGATGCGTTAACACAAGAAGACTTTTTCTCTTTGTTAACTCAGCAATTATCGTATCAGGATCCCAGTAACCCTGCGGATAATGACCAAATGATTGCTCAAATGACTAGCTTTACGATGGCGCAAGGGATTACAGATTTAAATACTAATTTTGAATCTTTAGCCTCTTCAATGACATCTAATTCAGCACTGCAAGCATCTACACTTGTAGGCAAACAAGCTTTACTAGAGTCAAACACCCTGGATTTAAATGAAACAGGTGATGCCAGAGGCTCTGCAGTGGCAGAAGAAGCCGTTGATAACTTAAAAATTAAAGTTACTGATGCATCAGGTCAGCTAGTAAGAACTATTGATATGGGTTCTCAGCCAGCAGGTGCGGTACGTTTTGCGTGGGATGGCAAAAATGAAGCTGGTGAGCGTTTACCTGAAGGTGAATATTCAGTAACCGCCGAAGGAAGTACTGACGGTGAATTTTCAAGCTTACCCATTGCTACGTTCAAGAACATTGAAAGCGTTAATATTAATGGCTCAAGTGGCATTATTATTAACACTAAAGAAGGTGCGGTTAGGCTGACAGACGTCGCAGAAATCGCGTAATAAATTTTAATTATACTTCGCCTGTCAGCAGGCTAAATATTAACAGGTTAGAGGTGAATTATGAGCTTCAATATTGCATTAACTGGCTTAGCTGCCGCACAAAAAGATTTAGACGTAACTGCAAATAACATTGCAAACGTTAATACCACAGGTTTTAAAGAGTCACGCGCTGAGTTTGCCGATGTTTATGCATCGTCAGTATTTAGCTCTGGTAAGACTAAAAATGGTGACGGTGTGCAAACAACCATGGTTGCGCAGCAGTTTCATCAAGGCTCACTACAATTTACAAATAACTCACTTGATTTAGCAATCACTGGTGAAGGTTATTTTGCGATGACTGACGATTTATCTTCGCAAGATTTAACATATACACGTGCAGGTGCATTTAAGCTTAACCAAGATAACTTTATGGTTGACGCAAAAGGTAACTTTTTACAAGCATTCCCTGTTGACTCATCTACAGGTGATACAACGTCGGTAAGTTTGAGCACAACTGATCCAATTCAAATCCCTGATTCGTCTGGTTCTCCTCGCGCAACCGAAAATGTATTTTTGTCGTTTAACTTAGATGCAACGGCGGATCCAACAGGTCTAGATTTTGACCCTACATCCAGTGGTACTTATAACTCATCTACGTCAACAACAGTATATGATTCACTAGGTGAACCTCACATTTTACAATACTTTTTTGCCAAAGAAGATGATGCCGCAGCAGGTGGTATAGATAACAGTTGGAAAGTATATGCAACTCTCGATGGCAAAGTAGTTGATGGCACAACTGGTGGAGAACAAACAACGACACCTTATACACCACTGACCACCCTAGGTTTTGACTCAAGTGGTTTACCATCAACAACAGGTGGTGTGGCAAATACAAATACAACTACTTTTGATGAAATATTACTACCAGCGGGTTCTGGTGCTGGTTTATCAACATTACTAGACAATGGTGCAACTTTCCCAGGTACTGGTATTGAGCTTAACTGGCGCGATGAAAATAACACGGCTGGACGTATCCCAACTCAGTATTCAAGTGGTTTTGAAGTAAAAGCACTCGATCAAGATGGCTCAACAGTAGGTCGTTTAGCCGGAATTGATATAGGAACAGACGGTAAAATTGTCGCTTCTTACAGTAACGGTGACTCAACATTCCTAGGGCAAGTGGCTATGGTGCGTTTTCCTAACTCACAAGGGTTATCACAAGTGGGTGATACAAGCTGGAAGCAAAGTATTGATTCAGGTGAACCTGTAGCGGGTGAAGCCGGTTCGGGTACGTTTGGTGGAATTAACTCATCAGCCCTTGAGCAATCAAATACTAATCTTACAAACGAGCTTGTAGACTTAATTACTGCACAGCGTAATTACCAAGCAAACTCACGTGCGCTTGAAGTTAACTCAACTATTCAGCAAAGTATTTTGCAGATTCGATAAGCTAAACCCCATTAAATATATTAGG
Organism: Pseudoalteromonas sp. SG43-4; assembly: GCF_014164325.1. Lineage (NCBI taxonomy): Bacteria > Pseudomonadati > Pseudomonadota > Gammaproteobacteria > Alteromonadales > Pseudoalteromonadaceae > Pseudoalteromonas > Pseudoalteromonas sp. SG43-4. The sequence goes on from NZ_JACJFB010000005.1 coordinate 12,685, forward strand.
CTGCATTTTTGCAGCCTTTTTTATAAGTCCTCTTTGCAAGCCCTTCTAAATACCTCTCAATGTTGCGTCAAATTTAATCTGGCATCTATTTTGCATTTGTAAGTTCAGAGATTTTTTATGTGAGTCGATACTATGGACAAAATGGTCTACATTGCGGCCTCTGGCGCTAAGCAAAGCCTACAAGGGCTTGCTTTAAAAGCCAATAATTTGGCAAATGCAAATACAACGGGTTTTAAAGCTGACTTTGCGCAGGCGCGTTCTATGCAAGCGTTTGGCGAAGGTTTGCCTACACGTGTATTTTCAATGCAAGAGCGTCCGGGTTCTAACATGGTATCGGGTGGCATTGTTCAAACCGGGCGAGACTTAGATATCGCAATGAGCGATAACGCATGGCTTGCTGTGCAAGATGCCTCCGGTAATGAAGCTTACACAAAAGTGGGTACGTTAAACATTACTGCTCAAGGCATGCTCGTAACCAGCCACGGTCGTCAAGTTATTGGCGAAGGGGGACCTGTTATTTTACCCGTCCCAGTCGAAAAAATAGGGTTTAGCCAAGATGGCGCTATTCAAGTTCGACCACAAGGCGCTCCTGCTAACTTTTTAGAAGAAATCGACACGCTTAGAGTTGTTGAAGCAAATAGCTCACAGCTCGAAAAAGGTAACGACGGTTTATTTAGACCAAAAGCAAATGTAACAGTAGATACCTCTGCCAATGTAAAAGTTTTAAGTGGTTCGCTTGAAATGTCGAATGTGAATCCGGTTCACGAAATGGTCGACATGATAAGCCACCAGCGCCAATTTGAATTACAAGTGAAATTAATGAAAACAGCTGAAGAAATTGACGAGCGTCAAGATCAGTTATTACGCATAGTTTAACTTTAAAGTGAGGACACGATTATGAATCCAGCATTGTGGATCAGTAAAACGGGGCTAGACGCTCAACAAACCGATATATCGGTTATCTCAAATAATTTAGCGAATGCCAGTACCGTAGGTTACAAAAAAAGCCGCGCTATATTTGAAGATTTACTTTATCAAAATATTAATCAACCAGGTGGTCGTTCATCGCAAGATACCGAAATGCCGTCGGGCTTAATGTTAGGTGCGGGTGCTAAAGTTGTAGCTAACCAAAAAGAGTTTACGCAAGGCAACATGTTGACCACCGAAAACTCACTAGATTGGATGATTTCTGGCGAAGGTTTTTTTGAAGTACTGCAACCAGATGGCAATATTGCTTACTCGCGCAATGGTCAGTTTACTACCGATGGCGATGGACGAATTGTGACATCGGGCGCAGGTTACGTTATTCAGCCAGAAATGAATGTACCAGATGACGCGCAATCAATTACGGTTTCGCAAGACGGCGAAGTATCTGTACGTGTTGCAGGCCAAGCCGATAACGTTGTAATTGGTCAGCTAACTATTAGTGACTTTATTAATCCATCGGGTCTTGAGCCAATTGGTCAAAACCTTTATACCGAAACGGCTGTAAGTGGTGCGCCTGTACAAGGTAATCCTGGTGTTGAAGGGTTAGGTAGTATTATTCAAGGCTCACTCGAAACTTCAAACGTAAATGTGACTGAAGAGCTGGTAAACCTAATAGAAACTCAGCGTATTTACGAAATGAACTCAAAAGTAATTTCGGCCGTTGACGAAATGATGAGTTATATCAATCAACAGCTTTAATAGAATAGGGGGAATTATGCGTAATATTATTTTATTTGCAGCGGGCACATTATTTTTAAGTGGCTGTATGTCTACGCAAAATAGTGAGGTAGTGCAGGACGACCCTTACTACGCACCTATGTACCCCGAGCCTATCTTAGAGCCGCTGGTAGCCACAGGTTCACTGTTTAATACTCATACATCAAACGACTTATATTCCGATAAAAAAGCGCTACGTACTGGCGATATAATTACGGTTAAATTGCAAGAGTCTACTCAAGCAACAAAAGCCGCTAAAACAGAAACAGACAAAGAAACTGACGCAAGCTTAGACCCAGTGATTGGCTTAGGTGGTCTACCTGTAAATATAGGTGGCGATAGTATCCAGTTTGGTATTGGTAGTGATTCGTCGTTTACGGGTGATTCAAAATCAAACCAGTCAAACAGCTTAGTGGGCGATATTTCGGTTAATGTAATGCGCGTTTTACCTAACGGTAATTTAGTTATACGCGGCGAAAAATGGCTAACGCTTAATACCGGCGAAGAGTTTATTCGTTTAGAAGGGCTAGTACGCCCTCAAGACGTAAGCGCCGATAATACGGTTGAATCAAATCGTATTGCTAATGCACGTATTCAATACTCAGGTAAAGGGCAAACGCAAGAGGCGCAAAGTCCTGGTTGGCTTACACGTTTCTTTAGCAGTTCGCTGTTTCCATTTTAGAGGGTAACAACATGAATAGCCTTAAAGCTTTATGTTTAGTTGTGTTATTAGGTTGGCAGTTTACTGCCAGTGCTGAGCGCATAAAAGATGTGTCTATGGTTGAAGGCGTACGCTCTAACCAATTAGTCGGTTATGGCTTAGTAGTTGGTTTGCCAGGCACTGGCGAGCAAAACTCATACACACAACAAAGTTTTAGAGGCATGTTAAACAGCTTTGGTATTACGCTACCTTCAACTCAAAGTCCTAAAATTAAAAATGTTGCCGCTGTTGCTGTACATGCAGAATTACCTGCATTTAGAAAACCCGGGCAAACAATAGATATAACGGTTTCTTCTATTGGTAGTGCAGGCAGCTTACGTGGTGGTACTTTACTACAAACTTTTTTAAAGGGTGTAGACGGTAACGTGTATGCAATTGCACAAGGTAGTTTAATTGTTGGTGGCTTAGGTGCACAAGGTCTTGATGGCAGTAGAGTTGTAATTAACACCCCTACAGTTGGTCGTATACCAAATGGTGCAACAGTTGAACGCACAGTAGAAAGCCCGTTTATGCAAGGCGATTACATTACTTTTAATTTAAACCGCCCAGACTTTACAACGGCAAAACGCCTAGAAAAAACAATTAATGACTTAGTTGGCCCAAATAGCGCACAAGCAATAGATTCTGTTTCTATTCGTGTTATAGCACCACGCGATGCATCCCAGCGTGTATCGTACTTATCAACACTCGAAAACTTAGAATTTAAACCAGCTGACATGGCCGCTAAAATTATAGTTAACTCGCGCACAGGTACAATTGTGATTGGTAAAAACGTTAAGCTTCAGCCTGCGGCTATAACTCACGGTGGCTTAACAGTAACAATTGCAGAACAACAAAACGTGTCACAACCAAACCCGCTAGCAAACGGTGATACAGTTGTTACGCAGCAGAGCATTATTGATGTAAATCAAGATGACTCGCGCGCCTTTGTATTTAATCCAGGTGTAAGCCTTGACGATTTAGTTCGCGCAATTAACGAAGTAGGCGCAGCGCCTGGTGACTTAATGGCTATTTTAGAAGCACTAAAAGAAGCCGGCGCAATTAACGGACAGTTAGTTGTTATATAAATAACTCAAGCCAATAAATAACGTATTACTTAAGCCCTATATTTTTGAAATTAGGGCTTTTTATTTACAGCAACTTAAGTTTATTATTTTTATCTTCCTTGTTTTATCTGTAGTGGCTCAATTTTTGCATTTTTAACTGTATTATTCATTTTGTGTCAAAAAGCCGATGGAAACTAATCACCTCGATAAACAAAACTTTTTTGATTTAGGCAACTTAGATTCACTTCGTAAAGAAGCCTTAACGAGCGGCGATGCATCAACTGATGCCTCTAAAGCTGCGCTCAAAAAAGCGGCCGCACAATTTGAAGCTATTTTTACGCAAATGTTGCTCAAAGGAATGCGCAAAGCTAACGAAGCATTTGAAGACAAAGACAGCCCATTTAATTCAAGTGGCGTAAAGTTTTTTGAAGAAATGCACGATCAGCAACTTTCAACAGAGCTTTCATCAAATGGCTCGTTAGGCCTTGCCGATTTAATAGTTCAGCAGTTATCGCCTGAGTCTAAAAACTTTATGCCAGGCTCGGTGCTTAGAACAACCAACGATATTTTTAGCGATACGCAAGTCGGTTCCGCTCTTCCTCATGAGCAAAAAAATAAGCAATCCGATCTTATCGTTAATAACACTAAAGCCGATATTGCTGAGCCTAAAGTCGATACTGCAGAGACTAAAACCGATAGCCCAACATTTAAAAATGCAGAAGAGTTTGTAAGTTCAGTGTGGGAACACGCTAAAACGGCAGCGCAAAAAATTGGTTTAAATCCTGCGGTAATGGTTGCACAAGCGGCACTTGAAACCGGTTGGGGTAAGCACATTATTAATAAAAATGACGGTGGCAGCTCAAATAACTTATTTAATATTAAGTCAGATAAAAGCTGGGAAGGTGATAAAGCAAGCAAAGTAACGCTTGAGTTTGAACAAGGCACACCCGTTAAAAAACAAGCCAGCTTTAGAGCCTACGATTCAGTTAAAGATAGCGTGAACGACTTCGTTGATTTTTTAACGCAAAACCCACGCTACAAAGAAGCATTACAAAATACAGCAAAACCAAATGACTTTTTAGATTCATTACAAAAAGCAGGTTATGCAACCGATCCAAATTATGCCAGCAAAATAAAAAAAGTGCTCAATAGCAGTCAGCTAAAAGACATTGCGGCAAACGTGATCCGCCAAGGAGTAGAGTAACATGTCGTTTAATTTATTGAACATTGCCAGTTCTGGGGTTAGAGCAAGCTCGGAGCTACTGCAAACGACAAGTAAAAATATCGCCAATGTAAATACAGAAGGCTATGTGCGTGAGCGTACAGAGTTTACCACTATGGTTGATAACCAAGTGGGGCGAGGCGAAACATACCGATTATTAAACGAGTTTGCTCAGTCACAGCTAAATCGTGACACCTCTAATAAATCGTTTTTCGATCAGTTTATTACTGAGGCTAATCGGGTTGATACTATTTTCTCTGAAGAGTCGAACAACCTTTCGACTGGTATTAACTCTTTATTTAATAACGTGCAAGAGGCGTTAAATCAGCCTTCGTCTACTGTTGCTCGCTCATTAGTAATGACAGATGCGCAAAGTTTAATTGATCAAATGGATAGGCTTTCGGGCATCGTGCTTGATCAAAAAAGTATAGTAAACGAGCAGCTCGAAATATTTTCAGATGAAGCAAACTCACTCATTCAAAGTATTAGTACGCTAAATCAAAATATTGCAGCAGTTAATGGCACTAATAACGCCGCAGATGCCAGCTCTACCTATAACGAACGCGATAAAGCAATACGCGACTTGTCAGAGCTAATAGACATAGAAACGCTTGATGGTCCAAATGGCGAAAAACTCGTTTTTATGGGCACAGGCGAAGCGGTTGTTATGCAAAATGGCGCATTTAACTTATTTTCGATGACAGGGGATCCTGATCCTAACTTTAAAGAATTCACGCTTGACGTTAATGGTGGCAAAGCTGTGCCGCTTGAAGTTGATGTAAGCAAGCTTAAAGGCAAAATTGGCGGTTTACTTGCTTTTAGAGATGACATATTAGTCCCTGCGCAAAACCAAATTGGCCAAATGGGCTTAGCGATAGCTGATGCATTTAACGAACAAAACAAATTGGGTATGGATGCAACAGGTCAGCTAGGGGGTAATATTTTTAATATTCCTACCGTTGGCGCTTATGCGTATCAAGCTAACACGGGCACTGCTGGTATGACTGCAACGGTAGAGCCAGGTAAAGGCAGTGAACTTCCTGCTAGTGACTTTATTATTACCTATACAGGCAATGCCAACGAAGTAAGTATTCAGCCTATAGATAACAAAGGGGATCCGCTGGGGCAGCCTTCACTTGCTGATATATCGACAGGTGTTATTGATTCATCGACTATAACCTCAGGCGAATCATTTGGTCTTCAAGTAAATGTATCTGGGGCAGGTGTTGAGGGTGATCAATTTCAAATAAAGCTTAATTCAGATGCTGCTTCAAGTATTACACTTGCAACAGGGCGCGCAGAAGATTTAGCACTAGCATCGCCAATCCGTACTGCTAACGATTTAAATAATATAGGCACCGCTACTATTTCAGCGGGAGAAGTAACAAGTGTTACCTCCGGTGGCTTTACTTCAGCGCCAGGCTTAACGAATGGCGAAATAACGCTTGTTAAAACAGATAATGCTAACGAATATCAAATTACGGATAATAGCGGAACGAATACTTTTACTATTACGCCTCCTGCAAAAGGAATGTTATCGCAAGCGGGCGCTCCATTTGATACCTACGGATTCGATTTTGATATAGAAGGTACACCAGCAACAGGCGACACCTTTACACTTGAGTTTAACGAAGGCGGCTTTGATGATAACCGTAATGGTTTAAAATTAGCTGATTTACAAAATGGCGAGTTAGTACGCTTAAACGTAGAAACAACAGCAACGGCCGATAACCATAAAACGTTCAACCAAGCTTATTCAGGATTAGTGAGTGATATAGGTGTTATAACTGGCCAAGCAATCACAAGTGGGGCTGCATTTGACGCTCTAGCACAGCAATCTGAGGCATGGTATGAATCACTATCGGGTGTAAACCTTGATGAAGAGGCCGCAAATTTACTGCGTTTTCAACAATCATATTCAGCATCAGCACAAGTTTTAGCAGCAGCTCAAGAAATTTTTGACACCTTATTAAATGCGGCGAGGTAATTATGCGTTTATCAAATAATTTAATGTACCAAAACAACATAAATAAAATACTCGACAACCAACAAGGTGTTGCAAATGCTCAAGAGCGAGTAACAACAGGTGAAAAGTATTTAACCACCTCAGAAGCACCAGCTGCTATTTCGCAAGCTATGCTCTATTCAAATAAAATACAAACGAATGAGCAATATACTAAAAATATCGATCAGCTAAATGGCCGCCTAGAAACAGAAGAAAGCGTATTACAAAGCATAAATAGTAATATTCAACAAGCGCAAGAGCTCACTATTCAAGCAGGTAATGGTGCATATACTAAAGATGATTTAAAGACGTTTGCATCAGAACTTAGTGGCATTCAGCAAACGTTAGCTAACTTAATGAACACCCGCTCAGAAGACGGAAAGTTCATATTTTCAGGATACCAAGACAGCACGCAGCCATATCAGTTTGATTCTGCAGCGGGTGAGTACACCTATAATGGCGACCAAGGCCAGCACCAAATAACTATAGCTGAAGGGGTATCAATTAAAGCGAGTGATAACGGCTTTGATACGTTTGAAAAAACTAACGCGCGATTAAATGTAGAATCTAACACGGCAAGTGTTTCAGGCTCTATTACAGCGGCAAGTGTATATGTTGACGGCCAAGCTGAGTTTGACAAGTTTCATCAAGCAAATTACAACGCAGACCCAACAGCTCTAGCAACTGCAAATACATATAGTGTATTAGTAAGCCCAGGTGCTACAGCAACAGATCCACAAACCTACGAAATATACCGAGACGGCGCAGCATTAACCCCCGCAGTAACAGGTGAAGTTACTGATGAGCCTATCGATTTTGCAGGTATGAAAATTGAATTTGAAGGCACAGCACCAGGTCAACTCGATTTTAGCCTTGAAAAACCAGGCAAAGAAAACGTACTCAATACACTACAAGCACTTATTACCGGCCTTAACGATGGCACACTTGAAGGTGATGACTTTCAGCAAGTACTTGCTGATGGCTTAGTGCAATTACAAAACGCCAGTGAGCAAGTCGTGTTTACCCAAGCAAGTTTAGGTGGGCGTATGAATGCACTTGAAAGAGTAAGTGATTCAAACTTAGCACTCGACATTCAAAATAAAAGTAATCGCTCTAACTTAGTTGAAGTTGATATGGCAGAAGCTATTAGCGAACTAACTAAACAAGAAACGGCACTGCAAGCATCGCAAGCTACTTTTGGCCGTTTAACTAACCTTTCATTATTCGACTACTTATAAGCAGATTATAAGCAGAATTACCTTGCCGCTTTACCTACTTTAAAGCGGCAATACTTTGCGGCAAAAATTGGCTACAAAACCGCGGCAAAAAAATGTCACTCCCTTCTAAACCACTTCACTTTTTATTTACAATTTAATAAGCGTCATATTTATCAATAAAAACAGTATCTTAAAAATAAATTAAAGTTGGCACAGTAAATGCTTTTCTTATTGTAAGAAATTATCGAACAGTGGTTCCTGTTAAATCGTGTTGAACCACACTCTGTTTAAACCTAGGAGATGGTAAAATGGCATTAACAGTAAATACTAATGTGTCGTCACTAAACGCACAACGTAACCTCAATAAATCAGGTGAAGGCTTAGCAACTTCGATGGAGCGTTTATCATCAGGTATGCGTATCAATAGCGCAAAAGATGATGCCGCAGGTCTACAAATTTCAAACAGATTAACATCGCAAATTAATGGCCTAGCCGTTGCTCAGCGAAATGCTAATGATGGTATTTCAATGGCGCAAACAGCCGAAGGTGCTATGCAGGCATCTACTAATATTTTACAAAGAATGCGAGAGCTTTCCTTGCAGTCTGCAAATGGTTCAAACTCAGATAAAGATCGTGATGCTCTTCAAAAAGAAGTCGTTCAACTCAAGTCAGAACTTACAAGGATCGCAGAAACAACCCAATTTGGTGGTCAGCAATTATTAAATGGCGATTTCGGCACGAAATCTTTTCAAGTCGGAGCTAATGCAAACGAAATTATAGGGCTAACACTTAAAAATGTTTCTGCAGATAGTATAGGATCATTTGATAAAGTGTTAGTTGGTACAGCTGGTTTGGGTAGGGCTAGTGCGGCGGCTAACGATGGTGCAGCATCTAACAATGGATTTGTTGGTACTGGTGCTTTAACAGTCAATGGAACTCAATTAGCAGCGAACCCTGCTGCTGGTAGTGAAGCAAGCGCAATTGCAGAAACAATAAACGAGTTATCAGGGACCACAGGTGTTACAGCCGATGCTAGGACACAAGCTGAAATTAAGCTAACAGCTGGCGACTCTGTCAGCTTTACTCTCAACTCTGTTCAAATATCAGCTTCTGTTTCGGGTACCGATGATTTAACTGATTTAGCAACAGCAATTAATGAAGAGACAAGTAATACAGGTGTAACCGCAGAAAGTAAAGATGGCAGATTAATACTGACAGACGAAAGCGGTAAAGATATCGAAATTGCAGACTTTACAGCAGCTACGGCTGACATGACTGTCGCTGGAATAGCCCAAGATGGAACAACGCAGGCCGCTCCAATTTCACTTGACGGTCAGGGGACTGCAGCAGATAGTACAACTATAGCTGGTAGTATTAAACTTTCATCTGATAATAGCTTTAGTGTTGTTGCTGCCACAGCGGCGGACTTTGGCGCTGGTGGTGTTTCTGCTTTAACAAAAGTTTCTGATATTGATATTAAAACCCAAGACGGCTCGCAAAGCGCTTTAGCTGTTATAGATGGCGCGCTATCACAAATAGATTCGCAACGAGCAAATTTAGGTGCGGTACAAAATCGCTTCAGCCAGACAATTAGTAATTTAGCCAATGTTCAAGAAAATGTGTCGGCATCGCGTAGTCGTATTCAAGATACAGATTTTGCAACTGAAACCGCACAAATGACTAAAAACCAAATATTACAACAAGCGGGCACTTCAATACTCTCGCAAGCAAACCAAATACCGCAAGCGGCAATTAGCTTATTAGGCGGTTAATTATTAGTTCAACTAGTGACTAAATATATAAACGCACTTTATTAAGTGCGTTTTTTATTTTTGGGTTGTTAAAATCAACTAAAAGCATAATATGTAAATTGTATTTTAAACTCATTTAAAATAACTAATCTTTTAAAACAGTCGGTTAGCTTTTTTTTAACGAATAAACCAGTTTATTTCTAAAATACTTCTAAAGATAATTTACCTCCTGCCGTTAACTTAATCAGTACGGAGCTGAACATGTATTTATGGCAGCTCTTGGTTAAATCAAAACAGCAATATTACGAAAGTAATCAGGAGTCTTATCATGGCTATATCAGTAAATACAAATGTATCTTCATTAAACGCTCAACGTAACCTTTCAGCTTCAGGTTCAAATTTAGCTACCTCAATGGAGCGTTTATCATCGGGTATGCGTATTAATAGCGCAAAAGATGATGCAGCAGGCCTGCAAATATCAAACCGTTTAACATCTCAAATTAATGGTTTGGGTGTTGCACAGCGTAACGCTAATGATGGTATTTCAATGGCGCAAACTGCAGAAGGTGCTATGCAAGCTTCTACCGACATCTTACAAAGAATGCGTGAATTAGCACTGCAATCTGCTAATGGCTCTAACTCAGACAAAGACCGCGATGCTTTACAAAAAGAAGTAGTACAGCTAAATACAGAACTAACACGTATTGCAGAAACAACGTCTTTCGGTGGTCAGCAGTTACTAGATGGTTCATTCGGGACTAAGTCTTTCCAAGTTGGTTCTAATGCAAATGAAACAATCGGTGTTACTTTAAAAGATATCTCAGCTAATAGTATAGGCTCTTTCGATAAAGTACTAGCAGGTGCCGCTGGTAGTGCCTTAGGTCTTGGTAGAGCGAGCACTGCAGCAGATACAGCAACGGCATCAACTAATGGGGTAGCCGGTGGAGCTTTAAGTATCGATGGCACAGCGCTTACTACAGCACCTAGTGCTGGTAATTCAGCGGAAACAATTGCTGCAGGTATTAATGAGCTGTCAGGTACAACAGGCGTTACAGCTGACGCTAGAACGCAAGCTGAAATTAAGTTAACAGCAGGCGACTCAGTAAGTTTTAGCCTTAACTCTGTTCAAATATCAGCTTCTGTTTCGGGCACCGATGATTTAACTGATTTAGCAACAGCTATCAATGAAGAGACAAGTAACACAGGTGTAACCGCAGAGAGTAAAGATGGTCGATTAATACTGACAGACGAAAGCGGTAAAGATATTGAAATTGCAGACTTTACAGCAGCGACTGCGGATATGACCGTAGCAGGTATTGCTCAAGACGGAACGACGCAGGGTACTCCAATTTCACTTGATGGTCAGTTAGCTGCTGCGGATAGCACAACTGTTGCGGGAAGCATTAAACTTTCATCTGATAGTAACTTTAATGTTGTTGCGGCTACGCCTGCTGATGCTGGTGCTGGTGGTGTAGCAGCACTATCTAAAGTTTCAGATGTAGATATTAAAACTCAAGATGGTTCGCAAAATGCTTTAGCTGTAATTGATGGTGCACTATCGCAAATAGATTCACAACGAGCTAACTTAGGTGCGGTACAAAACCGCTTTAGCCAAACAATTAGTAATTTAGCAAATGTTCAAGAAAATGTATCTGCATCACGTGGTCGCATTCAAGATACTGATTTTGCGGCAGAAACAGCGCAAATGACGAAAAATCAAATATTGCAACAGGCTGGAACATCAATCCTGGCGCAAGCAAACCAGTTACCACAAGCAGCACTTAGCTTAATAGGTTAAAGGCAATAGCTTAATGGTTAGCTAACTAATGCATAAAGTCAGTATTAGTATTAAAAAAGGAGGTGGCTTTAGCTACCTCCTTTTGTGGTTTAAGAATATAAACTAAGCTATTGTTGGTTTAATTAAGTACAAATAGGAATCTGTTATGAATACAATTACTTCAAACGCAGAAATTACAACATTACCGACTCCCATTGCTGGTGATGATAAGCAAACAGGACAAGCTGCTCGTTCTTTAACTGAGCGAGCAGTTGATGATGTAAAGCAAACGGAAGTGCTCAATCAACAAAAGCTACAGCAAAACCAATACAAAAATAACAATCAAGATGAAAAAGATCAGCCCTTAGAGCGCGAACAGCTAGAACAAATGGCGCAACAATTGCAGGACTTTATGGGTGAAATGAATCGCAGCTTACAATTTAAAGTTGATGAAGATTCAGGCCGCGATGTCATTAAAGTGCTCGATAAAAACAGTGGTGAAGTAATTAAGCAATATCCTTCTGAGGAAGTATTAAGTTTGGTGTCTAAATTGTCTGAATCTGCTGGTATTTTAATCGACCAAACAGTTTAGTCGGTAGTTTGCATTACCAATATCAAGTTAGTGTATTTTTAAGTATTTAAAGAGGTGAAGTATGTCTATATCGTTCAATGGCTTAGGCTCTGGTTTAGCTGTGTCAGATATTGTTGATGCACTCGTTAATGCTGAAAAAGCTCCTGCGGAATCTCGTTTAAATACTCGAGAAGGTAATTTAACTACAGATATTTCAGCTGTTGGTGCACTCAAGTCAGCGCTTGAAAAAGTACAAACTTCAATGCAAATATTAGGTGATAGCGATAAGTTCCAACAGCGGAGCACATCAGGCAGCGATGATTTTATATCGATAAGTGCTGATGGAGAAGCCCAACCTGGAGGATACTCAGTAAAGGTAAATAACTTAGCTTCGGAACATAAAATTTTATCAAAAGCTTTTGATTCTGAAGCTGCTGTAGGTGAGGGAACTATTACCTTGGCCTCTGGCGATAACAGCTTTGAGATACTTGTGTCTGGCACAGCAACTCTTAGCGAAATTCGTGATGCGATAAATGATAGCAACGATAACGACAGTATTAACGCAACTATTATTACTGACGATGATGGACAGCATTTGGTTTTTTCAGCTAAAAATAGTGGTGTTGATAACATCATTAATATTGAAGTTGCTGATATTGACGGAGACAACACCGATTTAAATGGACTTTCGCGATTAGCTTTTGATTTAAATGGTGTTAAGAATATTGATGAAATAATAGAGGCAACAGATGCATCTATTACCATTGATGGTTCACTTACAGTGAGTAGCTCATCTAATGAATTTGCCGGAGTAATTGACGGTATTACAATAACAGCTAAAAAGTCACACGACACAGATGACGATTTGAGTGATATATCGGTTAAAGAGAATAATAATAATATCAAAGCTGGTTTAAATAGCTTTATCGAAAGTTATAATGAGCTATTAGAACTAAGCAAGAACCTAGGTGCATCAAGCGAAGATGGCGTTGGGGTTATGGCTGGGGATTCATTACTTCGAGGCGTTATGTCAAAGCTTCGTAGCGAAATAACAAATCCTATTGATTTAGGTGACGGGAACTCGTTATCACTTTCGCAGTTAGGTGTTGAAACAGACCGCTACGGTGTTTTAACACTAAATAGTGAAACATTGGATGACAAAATAGATGCAGATGTTGATTTAGTACAGCAGTTTTTCGTGGGTAATGAAGGCGATGATAATGGTGGGTTTGCAAAGTCCTTTGATGAAAAGTTGAGCTTTTATACGGATTCCGATGGTATTATCCAAAACCGAATAGACAGTAAAACGAACCAACTTGATGATTTAGATGATCAGCGCGTGAGCCTTGCTAGTAAAATGGAGTCGTTATCTTCTCGGTTATACGCTCAATATAATGCGATGGATTTATTAGTAGCGAGCCTTAATAACACCAGCAGTTATGTTCAAGCTCAATTAGAGAATATGCCAGGCGTAGTACGAGATAACTCTTAGTAGATAAATATAATATTAAATTAATAACTAAATTAAGAAAGCACAAAAAAACCGTTATTTAAAACGGTTTTTTTGTGCTTTCTATTTAAGTAGATTTTAGCGACTTGCTTTATAAGCTTTAATCGCCTTACCTGATTTTTTATGTTTAATAATAGCTTTTGATGATTCGTTTTTTGCACTATTCGCTTTTACTAAAATAGTATTTATACGAAGCTGAATTAATTCTAATTGTTTTGCGCTTGGGCCGTCGCTGCTTTCGCACCATTGCTTTAGTTTAACATTTAAAGTGTCTAAAAGAGGCTGAGCTTCGTCTGCGTTATCATCATTTACTAACACTTCAATATTACTAAGCAACGTTTGTATGAGCTCAGAGTAGTTAGTTAATGGCTCTGAAAATGTTGGCGAGTCCATAATTGAAATTAAACCGCAGGGCTTCGTTGATCTAGCGGAATATTATCCCAGCCTTCTTTAATTTCTTTAACAATACTTGATACTTCCACAATTGCTTCAATATCGTTGTTTATGTTCGCTTGCGTTAAACGGCGCTGGCAGTAATCGTAAAGCGCCAATAAATTATTAGAAATACTAGGGTCTTGTTCTACTTCTAAATTAAGTGCATCTTGCAGTGCACCAAATAGCAAAATACATGCTGAAATGTTTTCCCCTTTTTTTGCTATTTCTTTGCGCTCAATAAACCCTTTTGTTGCTGCTAAGCGACCGATGATATTACTGAATATAAGGTTTATTTGTTCGTAAGGGGCCATTTCGGCAATACTACTGGCACGAACTTGACTGTATTTTTTTACTGAGACATGAGCCATGGGAAAATCCTAAAATTTAAAACGATAAAATTATGTGAAAGCTAATACAAAAAATTAATTAAGCTTTTATACTTTTATAAGAACAAAGCAATATTAATGCCAAGCATTTTCACTTATTTATGTATCGGCATTTGTAACTTCAACTTAAATTTATAATTGAGTTTATTTACTAACAATAGCATTTTTATTGCAGAGTAAATTAATTTTTAGGGCTAAGTTATAGTTAGGTAATAGTTAAGTAATGGCTAAGTTAAAACTATAACCCATACTTAATGATTAACTATTAAGTATGATTGACTTAACTAGCCCGCCTGTTTTTTGGCGTTTATGTCAAAAAACTGCCGCTATCACTTGCATCCATGCTGAACTGGCTTACAATTTAACTAATTATACAAATTAGTGAAAGTACGGCTCGCTAAATATGATCTTGATTTTAGATAATAATAACAACCGCGCAATAGGATTAAATGCTTCACTTGGCTTTATTGGTGAGGCTGCTCAACTATTAAGCGAAGACTGCTTTGAACAAGAATGCAAAAAATATCAGCAGCAAGAATGCATGATTATTTTAGGAGCGTTGCAATCACTTGACCACGAAAGCTTAATTAAACGCTATCCAACATTACCCTTTTTATTAATTGGCGAAACGCTAAAACCACTATTAAGTATCGCTAATGTGGTGGGGCTTATTTGCGAGCCATTTAATCACGAAGTGACAACTCAGTTACTTCACGATTGCCAACAGTATCAGCGCATGCTGCCTAATGAGCATAAGCATAGTAAACCACATAAAATTTTTGATGGACTTGTTGGTGAAACAGAGGCCGTAAAAGATGTTCGCTTTTTAATTGAACAAGTGGCAAAAACCGACGCTAATGTTTTAATTTTAGGCGAATCAGGCACAGGTAAAGAAGTGGTTGCCCGTAATGTACACTTGCTTTCAAAGCGTATTAATGGACCGTTTGTACCTGTTAACTGTGGTGCTATTCCGGCTGAGCTGCTCGAAAGTGAACTATTTGGCCACGAAAAAGGCGCGTTCACTGGTGCTATATCGGCTCGTAAAGGGCGCTTTGAACTAGCTCAAGGTGGAACGCTATTTTTAGATGAAATAGGCGATATGCCACTGCAAATGCAAGTTAAGTTGCTGCGAGTATTGCAAGAACGCAGCTACGAACGTGTTGGTGGTACAAAGGCAATCCAAGCTGATGTACGCGTTATTGCGGCCACGCATCGTAATCTTGAAACAATGATTGAAGAGGGTAGTTTTAGGGAAGATTTATATTACCGTTTAAATGTATTCCCTATCGAAAACCCATCGCTGAGTGAACGAGCTGATGATATTCCGCTGCTTTTAAAAGAGTTAATGCGCCGTGTTAACGACCAGACTGGTTCTACCGCTAAGTTTACAGAGCGCGCAGTTGAGAGCTTAAAAGAACATGCTTGGCCTGGTAATATTCGTGAGCTTGCTAATTTGGTGGAGCGTATGGTTATTATGTTCCCTGACAAAGTGGTTGATATTCCTGATTTACCTAACAAATATCGTTACATTGAAGTTGAAGCCTACGAGCCAGAATACCCTGAAGAGTTAATGGAAAAAGACGCCTTTAACGACATATTTAGCACAGGCTTTAGTGATTACGAAAGTGAGCCAGACGCTGAGTTTAGCCAAACGGGTAGTGGGCTATTACCTGATGATGGTATTGAACTTAAAGATTATTTAGCCGAACTTGAAATAAGCTTAATTACCCAAGCGTTAGAGCGCTATGATTACGTTGTAGCTCGCGCTGCAGAGATATTAGGGGTTCGCAGAACAACACTCGTTGAGAAAATGAAAAAGTATAATCTTTCAAGAGATTAAGGTTTAAAAGCAGCTGTCAGTGTTAAGTTATAAATTGGCCAAACACAGTAGATAAAGAACCCTTCGTTTTGTAGGTGCGGTTTTATACCGCACTTTACTTAAAAAATATTAGCAAGAGCGCGAAGTAAATTCGCACCTACACGGTTTTTACTTTTGTTGTAGACGCTAGACTTGCTCGCGTGAAAAGCGTAGCTTTTAATCATTTAAATAAAACGTTATTTCACAAAGAGAAAAAACGAGGATAAATGAGAAACCATAGCCAACTTACGCGTTACTTCTCTATAGCGCAGCGTCTCTTAACCTCTTTGTGAACTAATCACTTACTCACTAAAGGTCTTAATAATTTCTTCTTTTCTAAAACAATCATTACTGTGATCGTTAACCATGCCGCAGGCCTGCATATGCGCATATACCGTTGTAGGGCCTAAAAACTTAAAACCCCGTTTTTTTAAATCTTTAGCAAATGCAGTTGATGCCTCTGTAATTGCTGGGTAGTCCTCAGCGTTATTTAAATTACTTATAATCGGTTTATTATCGACAAACTGCCATTGGTAGTTACTAAAACTTCCAAATTCTTTTTGTATTTCTATAAAGCACTTTGCGTTGTTAACAGTTGCCGCAATTTTTAAGCGATTGCGCACAATCCCTTCATCAAGCATTAGTCTCTCAACGTCATCTTGTGTGAATTGTGCCACTTTATCTACATCAAAATTAGCAAATGCTTTTTTGTAACCGCTACGCTTTTTTAAAATTGTGTACCAGCTTAAGCCGGCTTGCGCTGATTCAAGAGTGATAAATTCAAACAGCTTTGTATCATCATAAAGAGGGACGCCCCATTCTTCATCATGGTAAATAACGTAGTCGGGTTTAGTGGTGTCGAGCCACGGGCAACGGCACTTTTTTTGCTCACTCATTATTATTCCTTTTTGTGTGCGTCATTTTTATGTCGCTCAAATTATTGATGTAACTTAATGATAAGTATGTAAATAAATTTTGGTATAAATCGTGCATTTAGACATATATCTACATCAATTCGAGATTTGATTATGGCCCTTGCTAGCGTGCTAAAACCACAGTTTTTTTCTGCAAATCAGTATAACCCATGTTTACTTCAAGAGGAGTACATTGGTGAATTAAGCGATCTGCGCAAGCAAGCAAGTTGGCTTTCACATTTGGTTGATACCATGCCAGCAGGCGTGGTTGTACTTGATGGCAAAGGGTTGATTGCAAAAGCGAATCAAATAGCGATTGATATGCTTGGCGAGCCACTTGAAGGCGAACGCTGGTTTAATGTTATTCAGCGCTCTTTTAGGCCACATCAAGATGATGGCCATGAAGTGTCTTTAAAAGACGGACGCCTAATAAAACTTGATATTACTGCTTTAGCACCAGAGCCTGGGCAACTTATTTTAATGACGGATTTAACCGAAACTCGCCGCTTACAAAAACGTGTTGCACATATGCAGCGATTAAGCGCGCTGGGTAAAATGGTTGCATCATTAGCGCATCAAGTCCGTACGCCGCTCTCAGCCGCTATGCTTTATGCTGCTAATTTAGGGTCAAAGCGCTTACCCGAAGCATCTCGCGATAATTTTCAAACAAAGTTAATGTCGCGTTTAAAAGATTTAGAAACTCAAGTAAACGACATGCTGTTATTTGCTAAAAGTGGCGATCAGCAAGTTGTTGAGCAAGTTTCAATGCAGCAGCTTTTAACCGAAGTTAAAGCAGGTGCTGATGCGATGGTCGCACTTAATGAAAGTGAGCTAGATGTAAGCTTACCAGAACCCGATATACAAATAGTTGGTAATAAAACGGCATTGGCCAGTGCTATTCAAAATCTAGTGCACAATAGTATTCAAGTTATTGGCGGTGGCGCAAAAGTAAAAATTAGCGCACAAAGAGATTTAAAAGATTTAGATATGGTTCGTATTAGTGTGAGCGACAATGGCCCAGGTGTTGATTTAAGCCAAAGCGATAAAATTTTTGAACCATTTTTTACTACAAAAAGTCAGGGCACAGGTTTAGGGCTTGCTGTAGTGAGTTCGGTGGCTAGTGCGCACCAAGGCCGTGTTGATGTGACTAATAATACGCATGGTGGTGCCTGCTTTAGCTTGTTACTGCCTATTAAGGCAACATCTAAATTAGAGGGGTCATTATGAGTAACACTATTTTAGTTGTCGAAGATGACGCAGGGCTTCGTGAAGCCTTAATAGATACCCTTGAAATGTCGGGTATTGAATGTGTTGCAGCGAGCAGTGCTGAGCAAGCAATGTTACTGCTTAAAAAAGATCAATTTTCGCTTGTTGTAAGCGACGTGCAAATGGGCGCAATGAGTGGACTTGATTTACTACGCAGTATTAAATTAAACCACCCTGATTTACCTGTATTGATGATGACGGCGTATGCCACAATTGACGATGCGGTAGAGGCCATGCGCCTAGGTGCAATTGACTACATGGCAAAACCATTTGCACCTGAAGTGCTGTTAAATATGGTGAGCCGTTATTTGCCTGAAAAAGCAAAAGAAACCGACGGCCCCGTTGTTGCTGATCCAACTAGTATTCAATTATTGGAGCTTGCAAGTAAAGTAGCACGCTCTGATGCAAGTGTAATGGTACTTGGCCCAAGTGGTTCGGGTAAGGAAGTACTTGCGCGTTATATTCATGATAAGTCGAGCCGATGTAATGAGCCATTTGTAGCGATTAACTGCGCGGCTATTCCTGAAAATATGCTCGAAGCCACGTTATTTGGTTACGAAAAAGGGGCTTTTACGGGGGCGATTCAAGCATGTCCGGGTAAGTTTGAGCAAGCACAAGGCGGTACTATTTTACTTGATGAAATTACTGAAATGGACTTAGGACTACAAGCTAAACTTTTACGCGTACTGCAAGAACGTGAAGTAGAGCGTTTAGGGGGGCGTAAAACAATTCAGCTCGATGTACGTATTTTGGCAACCAGTAATCGTGATTTAAAAGAAGCCGTGTCTGAAAATCAGTTTAGAGAAGATTTATATTACAGGCTTAATGTTTTTCCACTTATGTGGCGTCCATTGTGCCAACGCCCTGGCGATATTATTGTATTGGCTAAGCATTTAATTGAGCGCCATATAAGTAAAAGCAAGGAGCCTATGGCGTATTTAGATAAAGCTGCCGAGCAAAAGTTACTGGCTCACGCGTGGCCTGGTAATGTGCGCGAACTTGATAACGTTATACAGCGTGCACTTATACTGCGAAGTGGCGATACAATAAACGAGCATGCTATTTTTATCGAAAACTTAGTATCTAATAACTTTGTTATGGAGCCTTCATTGGCACCGGCGCAAACCGTATCGCCAACAGAATTAGCTCATGCAGATAAAGGTGTTGATAAAAGCACGTTAAGCTCTGCATATTATGATGAAAAATTGCATGCTGAGGATGAGCCTAATCAAGGTTTGCTAGCGGCAGATACCGGTAGCTATAAAGATGAGCTTAAAGACAAAGAGCATCGTATTATTTTAGAAACCCTTGCACGTTGCCAAGGTAAGCGTAAAGACGTTGCTGAAACGTTGGGTATAAGCCCACGAACTTTACGTTATAAACTAGCGCAAATGCGCGATTTAGGTATTTCACTTCCTGCATAACCTCCTATAAACCCTAAGTTTGCGCTGCGAGCTTAGGGTTGTCAAAACTCTGACTCACACAAATTAAAGTTAACCCATTGTATTTTAATGATTAATTATTTGGCATGCTTTGTGCTTTATTACTTATAAGAGTTCACTGCGTGTCAGAGATAAATTATGAAAATTCAAAACAGTGCTGTATTTCAAGAAATGCAATCAATGGCTTTAGAAGCCGGCCGTAATAATCAAACTAATAAACTGCCAACTCAGGTGCAGTCTACTTCTACAGCACAATTTGGCGACATGCTAAGTGATGCAATAAATTCAGTGCACGGATTACAACAAGATGCCGCGCAAAAAGTAACAGCGGTTGAGATGGGGGATCGAAGTGTATCCCTTGCTGAGGCGATGATTGCTTCTCAAAAATCGTCAGTTGCTTTTGAGGCTACAGTACAGGTTCGTAATAAACTTGTTGAAGCTTATAAAGAAATCATGAACATGCCTGTTTAATTAGGTAGTGGAGAATTATTGTGGCGCAATCTAACCAATCTACAGACCTAGCACTTGCTGGTGGCGGTATTGACCAAAGTGGTGGTGATGATCAACAAGAACAAAAGTCAGGCTACTTAAGTGCTTTAAATGGTGTTGATGTATTGCGCCAAGTAACATTGGTTATAGCATTGGCTATTTGTTTAGCTATCGCGATTTTTATTATTATTTGGGCTCGTCAGCCAGATATGCGCCCGTTAGGCAAAATGCAAACAGAAGAACTTATTCAAACATTAGACTTTTTAGATGCGCAAAAAATTGAATACCAACTAGATGGCAATGTTGTATCGGTTGATGAAAGCGAATACCAAAACATTAAATTGCTAATGACCCGCGAAGGGTTAGAGCAAGGCCCTGCATCTGGCTCTGACATAATTATGCAAGATATGGGCTTTGGTGTAAGCCAACGCTTGGAGCGTGAACGTTTAAAACATGGTCGTGAACAGCAATTAGCACGCACCATTGAAGAGCTAAATAACATTACTCGCGCCAAAGTATTGTTAGCCATCCCTAAAGAAAACGTATTTGCCCGCAGAGAGAAAAAACCATCCGCTACTGTTGTATTAACACTTAAGCGTGGCCGCTCACTTGACCGTGAAGAAGTAGACTCTGTTGTTGATATGATTGCTTCTGCAGTACAAGGCTTAGAGCCTGCACGTGTTACAGTCACTGACCAAAATGGTCGATTATTAAATTCAGGTTCGCAAAGCTCATTAGCAGCACGCTCTCGTAAAGAATACGATTTAGAACGTAAGCGCGAACAAGAGTATCTTGAAAAAATAGACAGTATTTTAATACCGGTTGTTGGGCTTGCAAACTATACAGCTCAAGTTGATTTGAGCATGGACTTTAGCTCAGTTGAGGAAACTCAAAAGCGTTATAACCCAGACCTACCAGCGGTTAGAAGCGAAACCACATTTGAAGAAAATAACATTGGTGGTTTAGCTGTTGGTATTCCTGGTGCGCTTACAAATCAACCACCGCTAAACTCAAACATCCCTGAAGTTGCAGGACAAGGCGGCGCAGGCACAGCTACGTCACCAACACGTAGCCACAAAGAAGCAACACGTAATTATGAACTCGATACAACTATTTCTCACAAGCGCCAGCAAAGTGGTGTAATACGCAGAATAAGTGTGTCAGTTGCTGTTGACTATGTCCCTAAAGTGGGAGAAAACGGCGAAACAACTATGGCCCCGCGCTCGGTAGAGGCATTGTCAAATATTCGTCGCTTATTACAAGGTGGTGTAGGTTTTGATATGCAACGTGGTGATGCACTTGAAGTAGTAACAGTGCCGTTTGTACGTGAAGCAACAAATTTAGCAATAGAAGTGCCACTGTGGGAACAAGACTGGTTTATGAAAATAGCCCGCCTTGTACTAGGCGCCTTAGTTATAATTGTATTGATAATGGCAGTAGTAAAACCAATGCTTAAGCGCTTAATTTACCCAGACGATACACTAGAAGAATACGACGAAGATGCATTAAGTTCAGGCGTAGATATTGGCGACAATACACTTGATATGCTAAATAAAGACTTTGATTCTGCTTCGGTTGGTTTCTCAAGTGATGGTACACTGCAGTTACCGGATTTACATGGCGACGAAGATTTACTCAAAGCAATTCGTGCCCTTGTAGCTAACGAACCAGAACTATCATCACAAGTAGTGAAAGCGTGGTTAACAGAAGATGACTGATCAAGAACAAAAACAACTCCCGCCAGCCTTTGATGTTGATAAGCTAGATGGGGTAGATAAAGCCGCTATATTACTTTTGAGTTTATCAGAAGAAGATGCCGCGCAAATTCTTAAACACTTAGAACCTAAACAGGTGCAAAAAGTGGGTATGGCGATGGCTGGGCTACAGGATTTATCTCAAGCTAAAATTAGCGCTGTACACAACTTGTTTATAGAACAAATTCAAAGCTTTAGTACCATTGGTTTTCAGTCAGAAGACTTTATTAAAAAAGCGCTTACAGCAGCACTTGGTGAAGACAAAGCCGCTAGCCTTATTGACCAAATTGTTATGGGCTCAGGTGCTAAAGGCTTGGATTCATTAAAATGGATGGACTCTAAGCAGGTAGCAAACATTATTCGTAATGAGCATCCGCAAATTCAAACCATTGTATTATCGTATTTAGAGCCAGAACAGTCAGCTGAGATTATTGCTCAGTTCCCTGAAAAAGTGCGTTTAGATTTAACAATGCGTATTGCAAACCTTGAAGAAGTTCAGCCAGCAGCACTGCAAGAGCTAAACGAAATTATGGAAAAACAATTTGCCGGCCAAGCAGGTGCACAAGCCGCTAAAATGGGTGGCTTAAAAGCAGCTGCAGATATAATGAACTACCTAGATACCAATGTAGAAGGGCAGTTAATGGACTCTATTCGTGAGCATGACGAAGAGATGTCGCAGCAAATTCAAGACTTAATGTTTGTGTTTGAAAACTTAATGGATGTTGAAGACCGTGGTATTCAAGCAATCCTTCGAGAAGTACAACAAGACGTATTAATGAAAGCAATTAAAGGCACCGACGATGCCCTTAAAGATAAAATACTGGGCAATATGTCTAAGCGTGCAGCCGAAATGCTTGCTGATGATTTAGAAGCTATGGCACCTGTTCGTATAAGTGAAGTAGAAGCGGCGCAAAAAGAGATTTTATCAACAGCGCGTCGTTTATCTGACTCAGGTGAAATTCAGCTGGGCGGCGGCGGTGGCGAGGAGTTCTTGTAAACCATGAGCAAACTCAAAGGGCGCACACTTCGGGCTGATGAAGCAGATGAATTATTAAAAAACTGGGCTATTCCAGATGTAGCACCAGATGAGAGCAGCTTTGGCAATCGCTCTACAGCTTACGGTACACCGCTTAGTGAACTGTATAAAAAAGAATTAGCTGAAGAAATGCCAATTGATGAGCCACAAGAACCAGAATTGCCTGCGCTTACTATGGTTGAGCTTGAACGCATTAGGCAAGACGCCTACGAAGAAGGCCTCAAGCAAGGTCATGAGCAAGGCTACATAGACGGTTTTGAAAAAGGCGTTGGCGAAGGCAAAGAGGCTGGCTACAAAGAAGGCTTAGAGCAAGGTAAAACCAAAGGCCTTGATGACGTAAAACCATTAATTGAAGAGCAGTTAACAAGTTTAAAAACTATTTTAGAGGGACTTACTGCACCGCTAGATAAAGTCGATGAACAAGCTGAAAAGCAATTAGTACAACTTGCTAGTATGTTAGCGGAAGCTGTTATTTATCAAGAAGTAAAAACATCGCCAGATGTGATCTTACATACGTTAAAGCAAAGTATAGATTCTCTTAATGCCGAGCAAGAAAAAGTACGAATTCATTTAAACCCCGAAGATTTAGAGCTCATAAAAGAGAGTTACGGTGAACAAACCATTATTGATAATAACTGGCAATTAATGGCAGAGCCCACTCTTGAGCGCGGTGGCTGTGAAGTTAAAACAGCGCAATCATCACTCGATATGACCCTTAAAACACGTGTCAAAGAAACGTTGGATAGTTTTTTGCATAATAGTGGTATCTAACTATTTTATTGGCGTGTTATGTCAACGCAACGTGCACCTTTAAGCGAACGCTTATCTCAATATCAACAACATATAAAAACCCCAGCGCCTGCTGTGGCAGGTATTTTAACGCGTGTTGTTGGCCTTACCCTTGAGGCTAGAGGTTTACGTGCTCCCGTTGGTAGCCAATGTAAAATAGAAACTATGAACGGCTTTGTAGACGCCGAAATAGTCGGTTTTAACGATCAAACTTTGTATTTAATGCCTAATGATCATATCTCTGGTGTACTTCCTGGTGCGCGTGTAATTCCTCAAGTTAATAACTTAGGTTTACCTGTAGGGATGAGTTTACTAGGGCGCGTGGTTGATGGCTTAGGGCGACCGCTAGATGGCCTTGGTAAAATTAATGCTGAGCATCATTTAAAGTTTGCACAAAATACTATAAACCCGCTTTCAAGAAGACCAATCACTAAGCCTATGGATGTAGGTGTGCGTGCTATTAACTCGGTTATTACAGTAGGGCAAGGCCAGCGCATGGGCTTGTTTGCAGGCTCAGGTGTGGGTAAATCAGTACTTCTCGGTATGATGACCCGAGGTAGCGAAGCCGATGTAATTGTTGTCGGCTTAGTGGGGGAGCGTGGTCGCGAAGTAAAAGAATTTATTGAAGAAATACTCGGTGTAGAGGGGCGAAAGCGTTCAGTTGTTGTCGCAGCGCCCGCTGATTCATCACCGCTTATGCGTTTAAAAGGCTGTGAGAGCGCTGTAACTATTGCAGAGTATTTTAGAGATCAGGGTTTAAACGTATTATTGTTACTCGATTCGGTAACGCGTTATGCAATGGCGCAACGTGAAATTGCACTTGCTGTAGGTGAGCCGCCTGCTACAAAGGGTTATCCGCCTTCGGTGTTTGCTAAATTACCTGCGCTGGTGGAACGTGCTGGTAATGGCGGTGAAGGGCAAGGTTCAATTACCGCCTTTTTTACGGTGTTGAGTGAAGGCGATGATATGCAAGACCCTATTGCTGATGCAGCGCGAGCTATTTTAGATGGCCACATTGTATTATCGCGTGATTTAGCCGACAGCGGGCACTATCCCGCTATAGATATAGAAAAATCGATTTCGCGTGTTATGCCTCAAGTCGTTTCTGAACCACACATGCAACAAGCCCGTGTACTTAAGCAAGTTTATTCAATGTATCAACAAAACAAAGATATGATTACTTTAGGTGCTTATCAAAAAGGGACCGATCAAATGCTCGACCAAGCCATAAATATGATGCCAAGAGTAAATGCATTTTTACAACAAGGTATGCGAGATGTCATTAGTTACGATGATGGTCTGCAAGGTCTTGCTCAGTTACTAGGACAAGCATAATGGCTAAAAATAAACTCGATTTATTGCTCAAAATTGAAAATGATAAAGAAGAAAATTTGCGCATGAGCTACTTACAAGCCAATCAAAATTTGCAAGCAAATCAACAAAAGCTGCAAGGTTTAAATAACTTTAGACTTGAATATTCTCAACAGTTACACCTAAAAGGTAAGTCGGGTTTATCTAGTGCAGGGTTTGGTCAGTACCATGCTTTTATAGCTAAAATTGAAGAGGCAATTCGCCAACAAGCAAGTACAGTAAATACCGCTAAGCAAGTTGTTACTCAACGTAAAACGCTATGGCTTAAGCAGCAAATTAAAGCTAAAGCAGTTGCCAAATTAATCGAGAATCAAAAACTTAAAGCAAATGCATTAATGGCTAGAAACGAGCAAAAAATGTTAGATGAGTTTTCAGCTAATCAGTTTTTTCAACGTCGGAAAGCTTTGTAATTCAGGCACGTTAATTGCTTTGTTACTTAGTGGTATTTAACTTTTGGCGGTATGCGGTGGCATATTGCCGTAATGGTATTAGGTGATTTATGGCGATGAATAACATTTCGTTTTTAGTTTCTTCTGAAAAAGATTCACTGTTAGCTTTTAAAGACAATAGCTTAGCTAATGGCGAAGGAAATTTAGGCGAGGAATTTTTAAGCCAGCTAAACGAAGCGCATAACTCTATGGGGCCTTTGCTTAAGGGCAATAAAAATCCCGATGCCGAAAACTCGATTGCCATACCTAAGCATAAACAGCCAGAAGAAAATGAAAATCTGAGCGTAAAGCTAGATGAAATAACAACAGACGAAGTTACTTTTTTATCTGTTGAGATGCTTGATCAAATTAATTCAGCACAAGCAATGAGCACCTCGATTAATAAGCCGTTCGATGCAACTAAAAGTATAGAATTAGAAGATGCAGAGTTAGAAACCACCTCAGTAATTTTATCTGCTAATACAAGTGATGAAGTAACGACTGAAGAAGCGAATACAGCGAGTGTAGTGCAAAATCCAATTGCCACTAATGTAGACTCTAAAACGGCTAAATTAATTGATTCAAAAAGCGATAACTTAAGCTCACTACCTTTGAACTCTTTACCATTAAATGAAGGCAAGCATCGGAAAAGTGGTGTTGCTGAAGCTATTGAAGGGCCATTAAATTCTATAAATAAAAAGCCAGATGACAGCCCTGGCTCTACAGTAGAAAAACCTGAATTTGCATTAATGAGTTCTAAAGAGCAGCTAGGACAAAATAAGTCTGCTGATAAAAATAATACAGTTTTGCCAACTCCCGCCGACAAAGCGAGCGTTACTCAGTCTCCTTTAGCCACAACTGAAGGTGATAATAATGCAGCAATAGATACGTTAATGACTAAAGATGCGAGCTTAATTAAAGCTAATAGCGTTATTGCTAGTTTAACGTCTGAGCAGCGCTCACAACTTAACGCGCAAGTTAAGGTATTAGAGAACGCTGATTCAACAAATAGCGCAACTAGTAACACTTCAAATCTTAAGCAAATGCTTGCACAATTTATTACTGATAACGAAAAAGCGCAAAGCGCGGTAACAAAACACTCTTTTAGCGCAGAAATAAATTCACTTAATACAACTGAAAAACAAAGTTTATTAACGCAATTAAACGCATATATTAAAACAGAGCAGCCTAAAGGCGAGCAGTTGTCAGTGCTTAAGCAAACAGTTAATGAGTTAAAAGCTTCTATTGAAATTGGGCTTGCTGATACCGCTAAATCAGACTCAAAAACGTTTGTGGCCTCAGAGACTCCTAATACAGTATATGATCCACAAAAGTTAAGCTTAAAGGCATCTACAAACGAAGGCGCGGATATTAATAAAGCCGTAGCAACCTCAGCTAAGCGTGATGATTTATTAAAATCATTTGAAGAGTTACAAAAAGATGGGCTTAGAAAAATAACGGCAGAACAAACTCCTGGACGCGTAGCACAAGTATTTACGCAAATTACAGCCGCTTTAAATACTCAGCAAACGAGCACATTAAGCCAATACGACTCATTAAGTTACGAGCAGAGCTTACTTGATACCCAAATAATTCAAACTCAACAATTACAAAGTACATCACAAGTTAAGCAAGTAAGTATTGATCCAGGTGTAATGCAGGCAATTAATATTGTTAAAAGTGATGCAGCTAAATTACTGCAAGAGCGCGTTAGCTCAATGTTGAGCATTAATAATAAAGAAGCAGAAATTCGCCTCGATCCTCCAGAAATGGGCAGCATGCAAATACGTATTCGTAGCGATGCAGAACAAGCACATATAAACTTTGTTGTACAAAACCAGCAAGCCAAAGAAGCGCTTGAACAATCAATGCCGCGCTTACGTGAAATGTTAGCGCAACAAGGGCTAGAGCTTGGTGAAAGCACTATTTCTTATGGGCAATCAGGTGGTGAAACAGCTGAGCAAAGTGAGAGTGGAGCCCAAGGTAATTTGGCTAATAATAAGTCAGTTAATGATGAAAATGACGAGCAAGCAAATAACACTGCACAAAGTTCTCGACAACAAACTTCATCATCAATAGATTACTATGCCTAAGTACTGCTATTATAATAGTTAAAACAAGCAAGTACCTTTGCGATTAAAGGAATCATGATGGCTGAAGAAGCAAGTTTAGAAATCGAAGAAACCGGTAAAAGTAAAAAGAAACTAATAATAATCATAGTAGCTGTACTACTTATTGCAGGTGGTGCTGCGGGTTACTTTTTTATGTCAGGTTCGGATGCGCCAGTTGAAACCTTAGATGAAGAGACTGCGATGTCGACTGATGCTGCTCCTGCAGCTTCTGGTTCATCAGCAGAAGTTGGTAGTGCTTTATATGTTGCTATGCCACGCCCATTTGTATTTAACGTGCCTGGCTCAAGTCGCGATAGAATTGTACAAATTAAAGTACAATTATTAGTACGTGGCGAAGTAAATGAAGAAACAGCCAAAAAACATATTCCACTAATAGAAGGGACGCTATTAAGCGTGTTTTCTACTACAACAGCTGATGAATTAAGTACGAGCTCTGGTAAAGAAACACTTCGTTTTTCTGCACTTGAAAAGGTACAAAAAGCCTTAATGGATGTTGAAGGCAGTAAAGTAATTGAGCGGGTATTGTTTACCGGCTTTGTGATGCAATAAGGGGTTAGCGTGAGCGATTTATTATCCCAAGACGAAATTGATGCGCTATTACATGGCGTTGATGACGTTGAAGAGGAAGATATACACGAAGGTGAAGATGGCGGGGGAAGTACGCTTCAGTACGATTTTTCTTCGCAAGATCGGATCGTACGTGGTCGTATGCCGACGCTGGAAATTGTTAACGAACGCTTTGCTCGTCATATGCGAATTAGCCTATTTAATATGATGCGTCGCACCGCAGAGGTGTCTATTAACGGCGTGCAAATGATTAAGTTTGGCGAGTATATTCATACTTTATTTGTTCCAACCAGTTTAAATATGGTCCGTTTTAGGCCTTTAAAAGGCACTGGCCTGATTACCATGGAAGCACGACTTGTGTTTATTTTGGTAGATAACTTTTTTGGTGGTGACGGGCGTTATCATGCGAAAATAGAAGGCCGAGAATTTACCCCAACAGAGCGCCGGATTGTACAAATGCTCCTTAAAATAATCTTTGAAGATTATAAAGAAGCATGGGCACCGGTTATGGATGTATCGTTTGAATATCTCGATTCAGAAGTAAACCCAGCTATGGCGAATATTGTAAGTCCAACAGAGGTTGTGGTTATTAGCTCTTTTCATATTGAGCTTGATGGCGGTGGCGGCGATTTTCATATTGCACTTCCGTATTCGATGCTTGAGCCAATCCGAGAGCTTTTAGATGCGGGTGTTCAATCTGATACAGAGGATACCGACTTACGTTGGAGCAAAGCACTTCGCGATGAAATAATGGATGTTGAGGTTGATATGTCGACTCAGTTACTTGAAGTTGATTTGACCTTAAAGCAAATTATGGAATTAAAAGCAGGTGATATTATTCCGGTTGAAATGCCTGAGCATATAACCGTATTTGTTGAGGAACTCCCTACATTTAGAGCCAAGATGGGTCGCTCTCGCGATAATGTTGCGCTTCAAATTAGTGAAAAAATTAAACGACCTGATTCAGTTAAATCTGAGCTGCATGTATTTACCAAAGGCGGCAAGAAAATTGACTCAGATGCAGAATTAGCAGAACTAGAAGATGATTTACACCTCTCTGACGGTGTAGACTTAGACTGGTAATTGATTAAAAGGTTAAAAGTATGAGCGATGATCAAGACACAATGGATGAATGGGCAGCAGCATTAGCAGAAGCCGAAGGTCCAGATGATAGTGGCGAAGCACATGTTGCAGAGCTTGATGAGTTAAGTGATTCAAAACACGAAATGAGTGGTGATGAAAAACGAAAACTCGACACTATTTTAGATATTCCCGTTACTATCTCAATGGAAGTAGGGCGCTCTAAAATCAATATTCGTAACTTACTGCAACTTAATCAAGGCTCTGTTGTTGAGCTTGACCGTGTTGCGGGTGAGCCGCTAGACGTACTAGTTAATGGTACTTTAATCGCTCATGGTGAAGTAGTTGTAGTAAACGACAAATTTGGTATTCGCTTAACTGACGTGATAAGCCAAGTAGAGCGGATCAAAAAATTACGATGAGCTTATTAGTTGCTTTAACGACTACCGTTTTTTCAAAAGCAGATGTGGCAACACCCACTGGGGATATACTCTCTATGGTGCTGTCGCTTGTAATGGTGCTAGTACTAATTATTGTACTGGCATTTTTTGTTAAAAAGCTTAACCCTAATTTAGCAAATAGTGATGAGTTTAAAGTAGTTAGAAGTCTACCTTTAGGTTCTCGCGAGCGTTTAATGGTTGTTGAGATAGATAATGCTCAGCATTTACTTGGTGTAACTCCCCACAGTATTAATTATTTACACAAGTTAGAAACCCCATTAAGTGAAAAAGAACTGCCTGAACTCGCTAAACGATTTGGTAAACTTTTAAACCCGCAATCAAACCAAAATAAAAAGAATTAAACCTATGACAAAGTGGCTGCTTATTATTTTTGCCATGGTGTTTGTACCAAATGTAAGTGCAGAAGGAATTGATGCCCTTACTATTACAACAAACGCTGATGGCACGCAAGATTACTCAGTAACGTTACAAGTTTTAGCAATTATGACGGCGCTGAGTTTTATACCGGCCGCCATAATTATGATGACCTCTTTTACACGAATTATTGTTGTACTCGCCATTTTGCGCCAAGCAATTGGCTTACAGCAAACACCGTCAAACCAAGTGTTATTAGGTATGTCACTTTTTTTAAGTATTTTTATAATGGCGCCTATTTATCAGCAGGTAAACGAGCGAGCTATAGAGCCTTACTTAAATGAGCAGGTTACATCAGTAGAGGCTTTAGAGCTTGCTAAAGAGCCAATGAAAGCATTTATGCTTTCACAGGTGCGTTTAAAAGATTTAGAAACGTTCGCTAAAATTGCTGGTTACGATCAGCTAAATTCGCCACAAGATACGCCATTAATAGTGTTAATACCGGCCTTTGTAACCAGCGAACTGCAAACGGCATTTATAATTGGGTTTATGTTTTTTATCCCATTTTTAATTGTTGATTTAGTGGTCGCTTCGGTATTAATGGCGATGGGTATGATGATGCTTTCCCCCATGATAGTGTCCTTACCGTTTAAAATTATGCTGTTTGTACTTGTTGATGGTTGGAGCTTAGTGATGGGGACTCTAGCTAAAAGCTTTGGTTTAGGGACTTAGTATGCAAAGCATTAACATGACCCAACAATAGGAGTACAACATGGAACCGGAAATTTTTGTTGATATTCTAAGTGACGCGCTGTTTTTAGTTATTAAATTGGTGTCTGCAATCGTTGTCCCAGGCCTAATTATTGGTTTAGTGGTTGCTGTGTTTCAGGCGGCAACATCAATCAATGAACAAACGTTGAGCTTTTTACCTCGTTTATTAATTACCATTAGTGCGCTAATTGTAGGTGGGCACTGGCTTACTCAAGAACTGATGGATTTTTTTACTCGCCTAGTATTACTTATTCCTGAAATTGCAGGTTAAACGTGGAATACCCCTTTGTTGTCGTTATTCAATGGTTGAGCGATTTTTTGCTGCCCCTGGTACGCATTAGCTCAATGATTATGATTATGGCTGGTTTAGGGGCTAAAAATGTCCCTACGCGTATAAAAATGGGTTTATCAGTTGTCGTAACTTTTCTTGTTGTTCCTGTTCTGCCGCCAGCTACATTCACTAATTTATTTTCGTTTGAGATGATTTTAGTCGTTATTCAACAAATGCTGATTGGTGTTGCTATTGGTTTTGCATCTATACTTTTATTAAATACCTTTGTTTTAGCAGGGCAAATACTTGCGATGCAAACCGGTTTAGGTTTTGCTTCGGTTATTGACCCCTCTAATGGCGCAAGCGTCCCAGCGGTTGGCCAGTTTTTCCTTATTTTGGCCACCTTGTTATTTTTTGCTTTTAACGGTCATTTAATGATGATTCAAATGGTGGTGCATAGCTTTCAAGTGCTACCCATTGATGGCACATGGTGGTCTGTAGATCATTACTGGGACATAGTGACTTGGGGCGGCTGGATGTTTACTACAGCACTGGTACTCTCACTTGCACCGCTTACCGCAATGCTCGTTATTAATATGTCGTTTGGGATTATGACGCGTGCAGCGCCGCAATTAAATATTTTCTCTATTGGTTTTCCGTTTACCTTGGTAGCTGGACTGATTATTATTTGGGCAACACTAGGTAACTTTGTTACTCAGTTTGAGTTTCAATGGTTAAAAATGGTTGAGCTAATGTGTACTTTAGTTGGTTGCTCACCTTAGGAGAAAGTCATGTCTGAAGACTCAGGACAAGAAAAAACAGAAGAACCGACATCCAAAAAGCTTGAAGAATCTAAAAAGAAAGGCCAAATAGCACGCTCAAAAGAGTTAGGTACCATGTTTGTACTTATTTTTTCGGCTATATCGCTTTTGATGTATGGTCCTGAAATTGGTAAAGGTTTATACAATGTAATGGGCCGAACCCTTAGCTTAAACCGCAACGAAGCCTTTGATACCACTAAAATGTTTGCCGTGTGGGGAGAGGTTGCAGACGCGTTGATGTTTCCTATGGCTATGTTTGTGTTAATTATCGTTTTGGCTGCATTTATTGGTAATACGTTACTCGGTGGTTTTAACTTTAGCTGGGAAGCTGCTGCACCTAAAGCAAGTAAAATGTCGCCAATGAAGGGCTTTAAGCGGATGTTTGGCCCACAAGCGGCTATTGAGCTTGTAAAGTCACTTTTAAAATTTGGTTTGGTTGCAAGTTTTGCTGTGTTTTTAATTAATACTTATTTTGATGAAATACTGCATTTAAGTTTAGAAAGTGCGCCGGGTAATATTATTCATGCCTTAGAGATTTTAGGGTGGATGTTTTTAGGCCTTTCGTGCACTTTAATTGTTATTGCCGCCATTGATGCACCATTTCAAAGTTACAACCATAACAAACAACTTAAAATGACAATGCAAGAAATTAAAGATGAGTATAAAAACTCTGAAGGTGACCCACAAATAAAAGCGCGCATTAGGCAAACACAAAGGCAAATGTCGCAAAACCGCATGATGCAAGATGTTCCTGACGCTGATGTTATTGTTACGAACCCAACTCACTACTCTGTAGCATTAAAATACGACACGGAGCGCGCAGGTGCGCCTATAGTGCTTGCTAAAGGCATTGATGAAATGGCGATGCAAATTCGAAAAGTAGCAATAGGGAATGAAGTACCTATATTAGAATCCCCCATGTTGACCCGAGCGCTTTATCATACGGCTGAAGTAGGAGAGCAAATACCCGATCAGCTATTTACCGCAGTAGCGCAAGTTTTAGCGTATGTATTTCAGCTTAAGCGCTTTAATAAAGGGCGCGGTAAACGTCCAACTAAGCTCAATAAAAAGCTGCCAATCCCCGATGCCTACAAGTATTAAACCGTTAACTGAGTAACTTGGAATAGTTATTGCAAATTCTACGTAGTGTCAATTTTTTGAAATTGTAGAATTATGAGTTTTAAAGCGGTATTACAACAACTTAACAGAGACAAAAAAGACTATGCCAAAGGGGTAGGTACACCTTTGCTTGTGCTTGCTGCCTTGGGAATGGTGATTTTACCACTACCGCCATTTTTACTCGATATCCTTTTCTCGTTTAATATTGCTCTCGCGTTAGTGGTTTTACTTGTAACTGTTTACACGATGAAGCCAGTTGAATTTGGTATTTTCCCCTCTGTATTACTAATCGCTACAATTATGCGCTTAGCACTTAACGTTGCCAGTACTCGAGTTGTGTTACTTGAAGGCCATAATGGTGGTGACTCTGCCGGTAAAGTAATTGAAGCATTTGGCTCAGTTGTTATTGGTGGTAACTACGCTGTTGGTTTGGTTGTGTTTTTAATCCTGATCATTATTAACTTTGTAGTAATTACTAAAGGTGCTGGTCGTATTTCTGAGGTATCTGCGCGTTTCACCCTTGATGCAATGCCGGGTAAACAAATGGCAATTGACGCCGATTTGAACGCAGGCTTTATCAGCGCAGAACAAGCGCGTGACCGCCGCGAGGAAGTAACTCGCGAAGCTGATTTTTACGGCTCAATGGATGGTGCGAGTAAATTTGTAAAAGGTGATGCGATTGCAGGTATTGTTATACTAATCATCAATATTGTTGGTGGTTTATTTGTCGGTATGATCCAGCACAATTTGAGTTTTGGCAATGCAATGGAAGTATATACATTACTTACCATTGGCGATGGCTTAGTTGCTCAACTCCCTTCTTTACTGCTTTCAATTGGTACCGCGATTGTTGTAACACGCCAAAATGAGTCGCTCAATATGGGGGACCAATTTAAGAAACAACTAGGCAACGAAAAGTCACTCTTTATTGCATCTGGTATTTTGATCATCATGGGCTTAGTGCCTGGTATGCCGCATATTGCTTTTTTAAGTTTAGGTGCGTTACTGGGTTACTTAGCTTACTACACACAGCAAAGTAAATTAAAAGCTGCTGCGGCAGAAGCTGAAGAGGCCGCTAATGGCGGAAGCGTTGCAACGGGTGTTGCTAATAAACAAGAACAAAAAGAACTAGGCTGGGATGACGTTCAGCAGGTTGATGTAATTGGCTTAGAAGTCGGTTATAGATTAATTCCGTTAGTGGACCAATCACAAGGTGGTGAGCTACTTAATCGTATTAAGGGGGTGCGTAAAAAGCTTTCTCAAGAGCTTGGTTTTTTAGTGCCGCCGGTACATATACGCGACAACTTAGAGCTTGACCCTAACGCTTACAGAATAACACTAATGGGGGTTTCAACCGGTGAAAGCGAGCTTAAGCATGGCGACGAGCTAGCGATTAACCCAGGACAAGTATTTGGTCCAATTAAAGGGGTTGAAACAAAAGATCCTGCGTTTGGCCTTGATGCCGTATGGATCAAGCCTGATCAAAAAGATGAAGCACAATCACTAGGTTATACCGTTGTAGATTCAGCCACGGTAGTTGCCACTCATATTAGCCAGTTATTAACTAACAGTGCAGCGTTATTACTAGGGCATGAAGAAGTTCAAAACCTACTTGATATGCTTGCTAAAAGCCATCCTCGCTTAGTGGAAGGACTAGTACCTGATGTATTGCCATTAACTGCTATTGTAAAAGTACTACAAAATTTATTAAATGAAGGCGTGGCTATTCGCGATATGCGCTCAATTGTTCAAACCCTTGTTGAGTATGGCCCACGTAGTCAAGACCCTGATGTATTAACGGCTGCAGTGCGTATTTCACTGCGTAGATTAATTGTTCAAGATGCGGTGGGAATGTCATCAGAAATCCCTGTCATAACCTTGGCGCCTGAGTTGGAACAGATGTTGCATCAGTCATTACAAAATGCAGGCGATGAAGGTGCCGGTATTGAGCCAGGACTTGCAGAGCGACTTCAAGTGTCATTGACACAAGCGCATCAAAATCAAGAAATGGCCGGCGAACCTTCTATATTGCTAACGTCAGGAATGTTACGCACTGTGTTATCTCGTTTTGTTAAGTACACCATTCCAGGATTGAGAGTGATGTCTTATCAAGAGGTACCAGACGAAAGACAGATCAAAATTGTAAGCTCGGTAGGCCAACAATAAGATTTTAACAGGGGTTGAATCATGAAAATTAAACGTTTTTTTGCTAAAGATATGCGCACAGCACTTAAAGAAGTTAAAGATGAGTTAGGTGTTGATGCGGTTATTATGTCAAATAAAAAACTGGCTAACGGTGTAGAAATTGTAGCGGCAGTTGATTATGACAAAGCAGCCCCTAAAGTAGCAGCGCAACCACAACGCCCTGCAGAGCCGCGTACTCAGGCGCCACAACAAAGCATGCATAACTTTGTAAAACCAGAGCCACAGCGTGCCAAGCCTGAGCCTCAAGCAAAAGTTGCTGACAGCCTACAAGCATTATTAGAGCGTCAATCACCGCGTCCTCGTTCTCCTGAGCTTGCATCGATGTTTTCACAATCGGGTATTGATACTACTGATAACTATCAAGAACCTGATATGGGGCAGCGTACTAAAAATATGTTTGCTCCTGAAGTTGCTGCGCCAGTTCGTCCACAAACTCAAGCGGATAGCTTAGGTTTTGATGATTTAGACCGCGACTTTGATGATTTAGATAGCCCAGTAACCACTCGCCAACAAGCACCTAATAATGAAAGCGAAGAAATGACAACAATGCGTGAAGAAATGAACGCAATCCGTCAATTATTAGAACACCAAGTATCAGGCTTGATGCAGCAAGATATGGCGCGTCGCGATCCAACACGCGCTTGTATGGTTGACCGTTTAGTCGGTATGGGTATCGATAAAGAAGTAGCACAGCAAATGGCATGTTTTGTACCTGATGATGTGTCTCGTAAGCAAGGTTGGAAAGCATTGTTAACTATGGTCGAAGATCAAATGCAAACAACCAATAATGAAATACTTCGCCAAGGTGGTGTATATGCGTTAGTGGGTCCAACAGGTGTGGGTAAAACAACGACTGTTGCTAAGCTTGCAGCTCTAGGCGCACAAAAATATGGTGCCGATAAAGTGGCGTTAATAACCACTGATACATACAGAATTGGTGCTTATGAACAACTTGCAACATATGGTCGTATTATTGGTTGTGGTGTTAAGCAAGTTAAAGATGCTAATGAATTAGCTGAAGTTTTATATCATTTACGAAATAAACGTCTAGTATTAATTGACACAGCAGGTATGAGCCAGCGAGATTTACGTTTAACTGAGCAATTAAACACGTTAATGCGTAACCAACGTGTAGATATTCGCAGCTACTTAGTACTTAGCGCGACAGCACAAATTAATGTATTGCAAGAAACTGTACGTCACTTTAAAAAAGTACAGTTAAGTGGCTGTATTTTCACTAAGTTAGACGAATCATTAAGTTTGGGTGAGATTATTAGTATTGCGATTCAAAATCGCCTTCCAATAGGGTATCTTACTAATGGTCAACGAGTACCAGAGGATATTCGTGTTGCAAATGCTGAGAAACTAGTTAAAAAGGCTGAGCAATTATATTTAAAAAGAACAAAAGAACAACATTCAAGGCACCAAGCAGTGGCGCCAAGCACAGTAGGGATGTATGATTAACACAGTATTAGATCAAGCAAGCGGCCTGCGCAAAATGAGTCAAAACAATAACAACGGCGTAAAAGTTATCGCTGTAACCGGTGGTAAAGGTGGAGTAGGGAAAACAAATGTTTCTCTAAATACAGCTATTGCACTTGGGCAGCAAGGTAATCGAGTATTAGTGCTGGATGCTGACTTGGGTTTAGCAAACTGTGATGTGATGCTTGGTTTACGTGTAGAGCGTAACTTGTCACATGTCTTGTCTGGTGAATGTGAGCTTGATGAAATTTTAGTTGAAGGCCCTGCAGGAATTAAAATTGTACCCGCTACATCGGGTTCGCAAAGTATGGTTGAATTATCACCATCTGAGCATGCTGGGCTAATTCGTGCGTTTAGCGAATTGAATACCGAATTTGATATTTTAATTGTAGATACAGCTGCTGGTATTTCAGACATGGTACTGAGCTTCTCGCGTGCAGCGCAAGATGTAATGGTTGTTGTATGCGATGAGCCGACATCAATCACCGACGCTTACGCACTTATTAAAGTATTAAGTCGTGAGCACGGCGTTTATAAATTTAAAATTGTTGCCAATATGGTGCGCAGTATGCGTGAAGGCACTGAATTGTTTGCAAAGCTATCTAAAGTTACCGACCGCTTTTTAGATGTATCAATGGAGCTAGTAGCAACGGTTCCTTATGATGAAAATATGCGCAAAGCAACACGTCGTCAAAAAGTAATAGTAGAGCTCTTTCCAAATTCGCCAGCCGCTCTTGCGTTTAAAACGCTGGCAACAAAAGCAGTTAAATGGCCAATACCCAACCAACCATCTGGGCATTTAGAGTTTTTCATTGAGAAACTAGTAAACGGTTAATTATGACAACACTGGTGAATAGAGCTATGGGATATCAATCAACACAAAATTTAAATGTGATTGTTGAGAAGCATGCATCACTTGTTAAAAAAGTGGCATGTCATCTAATTGCTCGATTACCACCTAGCGTTCAACTTGATGATTTAATTCAATCAGGAATGATAGGCTTAATAGAAGCTTCGAAAAACTTTGATGCAACAAAAGGCGCAAGCTTTGAAACTTTTGCAGGTATTCGTATTCGCGGTGCTATGCTTGATGAAATGCGCCGTGGTGATTGGGCTCCTCGTTCAGTTCACCGTAAAAACAGGCAAGTTGCAGAAGCAATTACTGAGCTCGAAAGTAGTCTGAACCGCGAACCAACGGACATAGAAGTTGCTGAAAAACTTGAAATTTCGCTCAATGAGTACCATCATATTTTAAATGATGCGAATACGAGTAAAATATTAGGCATTGAAGACCTTGGTGTAGATGAGGATGTTATTACTCCTGTAGGCCAAGATTTAGCACAAGATAAACCTTTTAATAATGTTAAAAATGATAGGTTTAATGAGTCTTTGCTAAGTGCAATTAAGTCATTACCAGAGCGTGATGCAATGGTGCTTTCTTTGTACTACAACGATGAAATGAATTTAAAAGAAATAGGACATATACTCGATGTAAGTGAATCGCGTGTAAGTCAGATACATGGTCAGGCGATGATTAAGCTTAAAGCTAAAATCAATGACTGGATAAATTAGTAGTAAGTAAACAAAGGTTAATACCTCACTGGGGGATGTTTTGGATAAAAACATGAAAATTCTTGTAGTTGATGATTTTTCAACAATGAGACGCATTATAAAAAACCTGTTACGTGACTTAGGTTTCACTAACGTTCAAGAAGCTGATGATGGGTCTACAGCTTTGCCTATGTTGCAAAATCAAGTGTTTGATTTTGTAGTTACGGATTGGAATATGCCTGGAATGCAGGGTATTGATCTTTTAAGAGCAATACGTGCAGACGATAAGTTAAAACATATCCCTGTATTAATGGTAACGGCAGAGGCTAAAAAAGAACAAATAATAGCTGCAGCGCAAGCTGGTGTTAATGGTTATATTGTTAAGCCATTTACGGCTGGAACATTAAAAACTAAATTAGAAAAAGTATTTGAACGCTTAGGCTAATGATGGGGGAGAGGCTTATGCCAGCACCAGCTGCGCCTCAAATAACGTTAGAACAAGCTCGTCAGCTCGTTGTTTTTTTAGAAAATGATGAGCAAGACAAAGCAAATCAGTTGATTTTAGAGGCTGCATCTAAAGAGCAGTCTGAATTATTTGCTGAAGTTGGAAAGTTGACTCGTCAACTGCACGAAGCCCTTAAAAGTTTTGAGCTTGATACTCGCTTAACTGATATAACGACAGATGCGATTCCAGATGCTAAAAAGCGGCTTAATTATGTTATAGAAATGACAGAAAATGCGGCTAATAAAACAATGGATGCAGTGGAGGCCAGTTTACCTATAGCCCAACAGTTAGCGGACGAAATATCTCATATTAAACCGACATGGGATCGTTTAATGAGCCGCGAGATTGAGCTTGGTGAGTTTAAGCAACTTTGCCATAGCATCGATAAGTTTATGAACAACTCTCATCATAAGACTGATGAGCTTCAAAACTTAATGACAAATGTACTAATGGCTCAAGACTATCAAGACTTAACAGGTCAAGTTATTCGCCGTGTTATCGAACTTGTTAGGGAAGTAGAAGAAAGTTTACTTCATCTTTTAACTGCGTTTGCTGAACAAGACGACACTAACAGCACCGCGAATAAAGTAGAACAACAAAAAATAAAAGAACCAGTTGCCACACAAACTTTAGCAGGTCCTGAAGGCCCTATTATTGATAAAGAATCGCGTAATGATGTTGTATCTGATCAAGATGAAGTTGATGATCTTTTATCAAGTTTGGGCTTCTAAGAGGAGAGTAACTGCATGTTTGAAGTCGATGAAGATATTTTACAAGACTTTCTTGTAGAGGCTGGAGAAATCCTAGAGCTTTTATCTGAACAGTTAGTTGAGCTGGAAAATAATCCAGAAGATACCGAGTTACTAAACGCTATATTTAGAGGTTTTCACACTGTAAAAGGTGGTGCAGGCTTTTTAGCTATGACAGAACTTGTTGATGCTTGTCACGGTGCTGAAAACGTATTTGATTTACTACGTCAAGGCGTGCGAACAGTCAACTCAGAGTTAATGGATGTTATTTTACAAGCACTAGACACCATTAATGAGATGTTTGCGACTATCCAAAACAGAGACAAGCCTGAACCTGCAGATCCTGAATTACTTCATACTCTTCATATCTTAGGTCTACCTCCAACAGAAGCCGAAGCCACTGAAGCCTCTTCACAAACAGAGGTTGAACAACCTCATAATGAAGTGGTGGATACACCGGTAGCTGATGATGAAGATCCGTTTGCATTTGATGAACTATTTAGCGGAGCGCCTTCGGTTAGCGATGCTGAAATAGATGAAATCACTGAAGACGAATTTGAAAGCTTACTTGATGAGCTGCACGGTAAAGGACAAGGTCCTGCAGTTGAAAAACCAGTAGCAAGTAGTAGTGATTTTAGTGGTGATATTACTGATGATGAATTTGACAGCTTATTAGACGAGTTACATGGTGTTGGCAGTTTTGGTGAAGTTACGAGCAAACCTGAACAAAATGATGCCAATAAAACACCTGTAGAATCTGCTATACCAGCTGTAAATACAGTTAATTCATCAGATGATGAAATTAGTGATGACGAATTTGAAGCGCTTCTTGATGAACTTCATGGTAAAGGCACTGCTCCTAAATCGATAGAAAGTGCGCCAGCTGCAAAACAACCTGAACCTGTTTCACCGCCAGCTAAACAAGTGAGTGAACCAGTAAAAAAAGCTGAGCCAGCTAAAGCTCCTACTCCAAAACCAGTTGAAAAAGCGCCAGAGAAGCCAGTAGCTAAAGTACCACCAGCAGCAGCTCCAAAAAAATCAGCGCCACCAGCAGCAGAGACCACTGTTCGCGTAGATACAAAACGACTCGATCAAATTATGAATATGGTTGGTGAGTTAGTTCTTGTACGAAATCGTTTGGTTAGTTTAGCGACTAACTCAGACAGTGAAGCGATGGGTAAAGCAATCTCTAACTTAGATGTAGTGACTGCGGATATTCAAGGTGCGGTTATGCAAACGCGAATGCAACCAATTAAGAAGGTATTTGGTCGCTTCCCTCGCGTTGTACGCGACTTAGCACGTAGCTTAAATAAAGATATTGATTTAAAACTTATTGGTGAAGAAACCGATCTAGATAAAAACTTAGTTGAAGCACTTGCCGACCCGCTTGTGCATTTAGTTAGAAACTCAGTTGACCATGGTATTGAAATGCCCGCTGTTCGTGAAGCAGCTGGTAAGCCTAGAACAGGTAATGTTACTTTATCAGCGTCTCAAGAGGGCGACCATATTTTGCTAACCATCAAAGATGATGGTGCAGGTATGGATGCTGAAAAACTGAAAAAAATTGCAATTAGTAAAGGCGTACTCGATCATGACCAAGCGAGTCGACTTTCTGACACCGAAGCATATAACCTGATTTTTGCACCTGGCTTTTCTACAAAAGAAGAAATATCTGATATTTCAGGCCGTGGTGTAGGAATGGACGTAGTTAAAACTAAGATCACGCAACTTAATGGCTCAGTAAGCATTCAGTCTGAACTTGGTGTTGGTACTATTTTAGAAATAAAAGTACCACTTACCTTGGCTATATTACCGACATTAATGGTCGTTGTTGGCGCACAAACATTTGCGTTACCACTGGCTGGTGTTAGTGAGATATTCAATTTAGATTTAACGAAGACGAATGTAGTTGATGGGCAATTAACAATTATTGTGCGTAAAAAGGCGATACCGTTATTTTACCTTGAGCATTGGTTAGTAAAAGGCTCAGATCGTTCTCAGCGAAAATCTAAAGGTCACGTCGTTATTGTACAAATTGGTACGCAACAAATTGGTTTTGTTGTTGACTCATTAATTGGCCAAGAAGAAGTAGTGATTAAGCCGCTTGATGCGTTACTTCAAGGAACGCCAGGTATGGCAGGCGCTACAATAACTTCAGATGGCGGCATTGCACTGATTTTAGACGTTCCAAACATGTTAAAACATTACGCAGGCTAATAATAAAGTAGGTATATATTTAATATATACCTACGCATAAATTTAATAAGAGAGCTAAATGGCCGTTAAAGTTTTAGTTGTTGATGATTCAAGCTTTTTTCGCCGTAGAGTAAGCGAAATCCTTGAGCAAGATAGCGATATACAAGTTATAGGCTTTGCTGTTAATGGCAGAGAGGCTGTTGAGAAAGCAGCTCAATTGCGTCCTGACATGATCACCATGGATGTCGAAATGCCTGTGCTTGATGGTATTAGCGCAGTTAAAGAGATAATGGCGAGTAACCCAACTCCTATCTTAATGTTTTCATCACTTACACGTGATGGTGCAACAGCAACGTTTGATGCGTTAGATGCTGGCGCAATGGATTTTTTACCGAAAAAATTTGAAGATATTGCACGCAATAATGAAGATGCAATTAAGCTTTTGCAAAGTAAAGTAAAAGATATAGGACGAAGACGTTTACCGCGAACATTTAGAGCGGCAACACCAGCTAAACCAGTCATTTCAACGAAACCAACAAGTTCACTTTCGCAAAGCACAAGCACATCAACAACTCAAATCAAGCAGCCTGATAGAAGCTTTCAAAGAGCTGCGCCTGTTGCATCGACAAGTTCAAATGTTGCCTCAATGCGAGCAAGTGGAAAACAATATCAACTTTTAGCTATTGGTACTTCTACAGGTGGTCCTGTTGCTCTGCAAACTATATTGACTCAATTGCCTGCTAATTTTCCTCACCCTATTTTACTTATTCAGCACATGCCCGCTGCATTTACACCCGCGTTTGCAGCGCGCTTAAACGGTTTGTGCCAAATAAAAGTGAAAGAAGCACAACAGGGCGATCGCTTACAACCAGGAACTGCTTATTTAGCGCCTGGCGGACAGCAGATGATGGTAGAGGGGCGTGGAGCAAATAGAACGCTGCGCGTATTTGAAGATCATAGCGAGAGAATAAGTTATAAACCAAGCGTAGATGTAACGTTTGCTAGTGCAGCTAAAACGTACCAAGGTGATGTACTTGCTATTGTTTTAACAGGTATGGGCGCTGATGGTCGTGATGGTGCAAGAATGTTAAAACAAACGGGGGCAACTATTTGGGCACAGGATGAGAAAAGCTGTGTCGTTTATGGAATGCCCCAAGCAATTGCTAATGCGGGGCTTTCAAGTGAAAGCTTAGCATTGAGCGATGTTGCAGCACGTATAATGAGAGAGGTAGGTTGTGGATAAACTCTCAATATTTGGACTATTGGTAGCACTTGGTGCAATAGGTTTAGGCTATTCTTTAGAAGGCGGTGTTGTTTCAGCTTTATTTAATGGCCCTGCGCTTATTATTGTACTTGGTGGCACGCTTGGCGCTGTTATGTTGCAAACCTCTGCTAGCACATTCAAAAAAATGCTAAATATGAGCTCGTGGGTTTTTGTTGCACCACAATACGATATTGAAGACGCAATAGAGCAAGTTAAACGATGGTCTCATAAAGCACGTCAAGAAGGTTACTTAGCGCTTGAGAATGAAGCTTTAGCTCACCCAGATGCGTATGCAGCAAAAGGTTTAAGCTTACTTGTCGATGGCTGCTCAGAGCAAAAACTACGAGACACGCTTGAAATTGATTTACTGCTAGAACGCGATCGTTTGCTTGAAGCCGCGCGTGTTTATGAAGCAATGGGGGGTTACAGCCCTACCATTGGTATTTTAGGTGCGGTGCTTGGCTTAATACAGGCAATGTCGTTTATTACCGATCCACAAATGCTTGGCGCCGGCGTTGCAACGGCATTTATTGCGACCATTTATGGTGTTGGTTTAGCTAATTTATTGTTTTTACCTATGGCAAATAAGTTAAAACAGCGTGTAGAGCAAAAAATGCTTTACCATGAAATGCTTGCTGAAGGCGTTATTGCAATAAGCATAGGTGAAAGCCCAGTAAATATAGAATTAAAGCTTGAAGCCTATCGTGTAGAGCGCCCTAATTTAGTGGACGAATAACATGTTACGCCGACGACTTCGTCACTCTGCTGCTAAAAGTCAACATACCGAACGTTGGCTTGTATCGTATGCCGATTACATGACTATTATGTTTGCTTTTTTTGTGGTTCTGTATGCGATAGCGATTAATAAAGAAGAACAATTCCAAATATTGTCAGATTCCCTTGAACAGGTTTTTGATAAGTCAGCTCGCCAATACTCCCAGCAAGGTGAAGGTGTCAACGGTAATGGAATATTGACAGATAGAGTGACACCTGAACAAGAAGTTCTTTATGGCGAAAGTATATTAAAAGAAGAGCAAGGTCCTGAGCTACTCGACGGCCAAAGTGATACAAGCAATATCCAGCAAAAGTATTTAGGCAAACCTCTTGATAGTTTATTAATTAAATTACAGTCAGCGCTTATTGATGAAATCCGTGATGGAGAAGCCAGTTTAGAGCTTAACCAAGATTGGCTGATTATAGAGCTAAGCTCAGGTATGTTATTTTCAAGCGGTAGTTCAGTTGCACACTCTCGAGCAAAGCAGGTCGTCAAGATTGTTAAAGATATTATTGCACCAGTAGATAACTATGTAAGAGTACGAGGTTATACTGATGATGAAAGTATTCGTAATGAGATATTTCGTTCGAACTGGGAACTGTCGGTAGCTAGAGCCACGTCAATTTTAGTAGAGCTGGAAGCATTAGGCATTAATTCAGCTAGAATGGCGATAGAAGGTTATGGCCAATATTCACCTTTTGCAAGTAACGATACAGAACAAGGGCGCGCAGAAAATCGTAAAGTTGTTATCGCACTTTCTAAGTATGGATTACCGCCAAAACAAGAGGTTAAAAGTGACGGGCAAGCTGATGAGCCTGCAGTGATTGAACCTGAAATTGAACTTCCTTCAGATGACGATACAATAAAAGTAATTCGTTTGCCTCATGGCGGTATTCGCATAACAACGCGCAATGAACA
Organism: Pseudoalteromonas sp. SG43-4; assembly: GCF_014164325.1. Classification (NCBI taxonomy): domain Bacteria; kingdom Pseudomonadati; phylum Pseudomonadota; class Gammaproteobacteria; order Alteromonadales; family Pseudoalteromonadaceae; genus Pseudoalteromonas; species Pseudoalteromonas sp. SG43-4. Next base: position 57,598 of record NZ_JACJFB010000005.1, read on the forward strand.
GTAATTAGGATGTAATGTGAAGATTTGGACTGTCGCTAATCAAAAAGGAGGGGTTGGTAAAACAACAACCGCAGTGAGCCTTGCCGGTATTTTGGCATTACAAGGTAAACGTGTATTGCTTATAGATACAGACCCTCATGCGTCACTCACTTATTACTTTGGCATTGACTCAGAGGATTTAGAAGTCAGTGTGTACGATATTTTTGCCCGTGGTACAAGTATGCAAAGTGAAGAGATACTCCAAGCTTTGTGTCCATCAACACTTCAAAACTTGGATATTTTACCTGCGACTATGGCAATAGCTACGCTTGATCGAAGTATGGGTAATAAAACAGGGATGGGGTTAATACTAAAAAAAGCGCTTGCAAAAATTAGCGAACATTACGATTATGCCATTTTAGATTGCCCTCCAGTTTTAGGGGTGTTAATGGTCAATGCGCTTGCAGCAAGTGAGCGAATTTTAGTGCCAGTGCAAACGGAGTTTTTAGCACTCAAAGGGCTTGATAGAATGATGCGTACTATGGATTTGATGCAATCCTCTCAAGCAAAAGATTATCAATATACTATAATTCCTACCATGTACGACAAACGTACTAAAGCATCGTTAGAAGCATACAAAACATTGCAAAGTACATATGGTGATAAAGTTTGGCCAGGTGTGATACCGGTGGATACCAAATTTAGAAATGCAAGCTTTGCACAAAAAGTACCTGTAGAGTATTGTCCTCGCTCGCGCGGTGTATACGCATATAAAGCACTGCTAGAATATTTAATTGAACAAGGTTAATGAATGAGTAAGCAATTGTTTGCTAATGAAAAAGTAATGAAACAATACCTTGGGGCTTTGTTATGTGAAGATGAGCCTGTAGATAACCTTGAGCCAGTTGCAAAATTACTTGAGCAAATCCCAGATGATTCACAACAGCATATTCATTCAAAACCTAAAGAACAATTAAAAGCAGCAGAGAGTACATTTGATAATGACTTGCTCAATGTTGAAATTGAGCCAATAGCTGAGCCAGCGTTTGAAACTGAAAAAGTTAATGAAGTGGTTGACGAGGAAGTAATAGCACCTGCAATTACTACTATAGAAAAGCCAGAGCTGGAGATTGTAACTACTAGCCAATCAGACTATTTTGATGGTGAATTTCAGGCATTGTTTTTTGAAGTTGCTGGCTTGACCTTGGCTGTGCCATTAAAAGCACTTGGTGGAATACATCAATTAGGTGAAGTAAATCATTTGTTTGGTAAGCCGAAATGGTTTAAAGGCGTTATGCTCAACAGAGAAGAAAAGCTTAATGTTGTTGATACTGCGCGTTGGGTTATGCCAGAAAAATATGATGATAAATTAGAGGCATCTTTAGATTATCAATATTTGATTACACTAGGTGATAGCCAGTGGGGTTTATTAGCTGAAAAGTTGATAAATAACATTACATTGAGTAAAGAAGATGTAAAATGGCGTACAAATAAAAGCAAGCGCCCATGGCTTGCTGGCGTTATAAAAGAAAAAATGTGTGCTTTGATAGACGTAGATAATTTAAATATATTATTAGAGAAAGGCTTAGATAGCCGTCAGTAGTAATGACCATTACGGGGTAATAGCATGAATCAAGATAAATTACTGTCAGCAAATAAAAACGCAGATAATAACGATGAAATTTTACAGTGGGTTACGTTTAAGCTAGAGGAAGAAACTTACGGCGTAAATGTAATGCAAGTACAAGAAATACTTCGTTATACAGAGATAGCTCCTGTACCAGGTGCACCTTCATATGTGATTGGTATTATTAACTTACGCGGCAACGTTGTTACCGTTATTGATACTCGTGCACGTTTTGGTTTGCTAGCTGCTGATGCAACTGACAACTCTCGCATCTTAATTATTGAAGCAGAAGAGCAAGTTATTGGTATTTTAGCCGACAGCGTATCGGAAGTGGTTTACTTGCGCAGCTCTGAAATCGACAGTGCGCCAAATGTTGGTACTGAAGAAAGCGCTAAGTTTATTCAAGGTGTTTGTAACCGCGATAATGAATTACTGATTTTGGTTGATTTAAATAAGTTACTCAGTGATGACGAATGGGATGAGTTAAGCGATATATAAGCTTTACCAAATAAATTATGGTGTTACTTAGTATAGCTATATCAGCGTTAGCGGTAGGACTTATATCGCTGGCGTTAATTATTGCATTAAAAAATAAACACGCGAATGAAATTAATGCTGTATCGCAGCAGCTTAAAGATAGCTCTGAGCAGACTCATATTTTGCGCAGTGAAATTTCGGAGATTAGAACCGGGCTCTTAAGTATTGGTAAGCGAGTGCTTGAAGTTGAACAACAAAACCAAGATTTAATGCAACAGCAAGCGGCGCAAAAATACGATGACCCTGATGCTAAAATTTACTCTCGTGCTGTAAAAATGGTTGAGTTAGGTGCAGACCTTGATGAAGTAATACGCGAGTGCGAACTACCACGAGCAGAAGCCGAATTACTATTTTCATTACATAAACAAAAAGGTGCTTAGCGCCTTTTTTTATGTGCGGATAAATTGGCTCAAGCCTTAATATTTAACTTACCTTGAAAATCCTGCCAACCTGGCGGAAATTGACCTCTTAATACATACGAAAACGCAATAAGCTCTGCAATAACATAATAAAGCTCTTTAGGAATTTCTTCTCCTAACTCTAAATGCGACAACGTTTTAGCAAGTGCTGCATCTTCGTGGATCATAATTCCTTTTAGTTTAGCCGCTGCTATTATTTCATCAGCTAATTCACCAAACCCCTTAACACTTACAGTGGGTGTGTTACCAGCTTCGTACAAAAGCCCAATGGCTGATTTATTAATCGGTGTATCACTCATAGCTAAACCTTAATATTAATAATTGCGTGAGATTTATAGAATGCCTGATTGTTGGCATCGCCTCGCCTTAAATTGAGCTCGCCAACTTGTAAGCCATGTTTAGCTAGTTTTGATCTTAAATTATCTAAGTGAGGGTGAGCAATTGCACTTACTTCTTGGCTCGAGGCTAATAGCTGGCAATCGAGTGCTTTATCCATTAACTCTGCAGTAATTTGTAGCTGCCCAAGTTGGGCATAATCAAAGTTTAATCTGACAAACCATACATTTTTATCTTCTAATTTACCGGCGCTTGGCTTTTTATACTGTCCAAGTGTTATTTCTGTTTGGGCTGCTTCTGGAGGTAATCTCATCGGTAATAAAAATTGTGCAAGCGGGTTTGTGTCTGGCTGTTGATTTGGTGTTGAGACACTTACTTGGGTAAGTGTGTTTTTAACGTGTACGATTTCGCTGGCCAAAGCTTGTACTTGAGCTTGTTGAAGCTGTTCAAGCATTTTTGCTCCCGTGTTACCCATTTTAAAAGTAGGTATAAGTACTTGTAAGAGAGCATCTAAGCCAGTTTGATTATTAAAACTGATAGGCGTTACTGATTGGCTAATCAGAGGCGCAGCTAAAATACTCACAGCCACCTGTTCAAGCCCTTTAGTGAAACTACTTTGCAGCATATCACCCGCTAGTTGAGTGGGCTGTAAAGTAGCAAGTATCTCACGCTGTATGGTTGCAGGGTTTATGTTATTACTTGAAACCATACGGTTAAATGCCTGATTAATTAAGCGAGTTAAATCAGGGGTGTCTTTTGTTGCCTTATCTGTAATATCAGTAATTTGACTGCTTAAAAGTTGTTTATTGTAAGCCAGCCTATCTGTAGGGGTTGTGGCATCAGGAAGCTTTAATAATGTACTTAATAGTTTTGCTTCTATTGGTTGTAGCATTTGACTACGAGAGGGCGCATTAGATAACGGCTCAGTTAACAAGGTAATGCTTTTAGTGTTCACTGTGCTTGTGTTGTTTTGATTATTATCGTTTATTGCAAGCTGTGCTGAGGAGGTGGTAAGTCCCTTAGTGACTACTTCATTGGTAGGGTTAACCAAGGTGTTCGATTTACTGCTTTCACTAGTAATAAGGGGTTTTAATTGGCTTGCTTTTAAATCACTTAGCTTAGCGCTCGCCACTTCACCTGGGGTAGTATTATTTGTTATTGGCATGTAGGTTGTTGCTGTGTTTGCAGGTGTTTGCCAAACACTAACACTTCCTTTTACTAGTTGCGTTAATTGTACAATCGGCGGGAGCCTTGAAAAGTGCTCTGGCAAAATATTGCTCGTATTGTTATTTAACGCAGTACTCACACTTTGAGTAATGTTAACTCTATTTAGCGGTGATTCACTCAGTTGTATAGCTAAAGACGTTTTTTGTTGCGCGGGCGAAGTTGATAGCTGCGTTAACTCAGATTTACTTATTGTAGCAAAAGGCTTATTTTCAAAATATTTAACCGCATCATTAATTCGCGTTTTTAAATCACTAAAACTATTTTGTAACCACGATTTTATTGGACTATTTAGGGTCAATAATGGATTTACTTTAATATTACTCGCAGAAACGGCTACTTCAGGTGCATTGCTTTTTTGCGCTAAAAGTAACTCGTTAAATGGTTTTGAGAATGAGTTGTTAAGCGTTACTTTTATATTGTTTGTATCGGTTTTAATAAATAATTTATCTGCCTGGTTCACTAAATTTACTTTAATAGGTGTATTAGGTAGTTCGGCAAGTTGTTGATTAGTAATAGGTGTTGTAAATGAACCTGACTTTTGAGGATGAGTTAAAATAGCCAGTTTTGGTGTTGCTTGAAGTTGCGCACTGGGTAATAAGGCCGCGAGCAAATTAGTAAGTTTAGTTTGGCTAAGTGGTTGCGAGTGAACCGTATCAGCAAAGCGGTTAATAACATTAATCTGCGCGCCTTTATTAGTCGTACTAACAACTACTTTTAAAGGCTGTTCTGTTGTAAGTAACTGGGCTACGTCTTTATTTATGGCAATACTTGCGTTGAGTTTATCAATAACTAACTTGGGAGAAGGGGATACAGCAACTTGTACATCCATTGGTTGGCTTTGTACCTCAGTGCCCGTGCTTACATAATTTAACAAGCGCTGCAATTGTACCGGCTGATTTAAAGTAAAGGTTGTACTGTTTGGCGATATGTTGAGCTGCTTACCATCAGGGCTGATTTGTATGTTAGCACTGACTATTTTTTGCAGGTTTTGTGGTGCGCTTGTAGTGCCAAGCCTTAATGTTTGCCAATGCTTATCAATAAATACATCAAGCGTAATCGAGTCTTTCGAAAATTGGATGTTTTTAGCCGCAAGTACCTCACTAGGTAACTGTGGTAACTCATTGGTCTGGCTGTGAGCAGATTGATTGATAACCAATGAGTTAGATAATGTTATTTGCGTTGGTGTATTCATTATTTTAAATCAAGTTTTTGTTAATCGATTATAAAGCAATATTCGTATTACCCTATCATTATGGTAGACTAACGCCTAATTTTTGGCAGAGAGAATCGTCATCTTGTTACACATTAAGTCCGTCACCTGCATCAAGCAAGATCGTTGTTTGTTTGCGGATCTTAATTTTAGCCTTAATAGCGGTCAAATCATGCAATTAGCGGGTCCTAATGGGGCTGGTAAAACATCGCTACTGCGTATTATTGCTGGCTTTTCTGTGCCTGATGAAGGGTCTGTTCTGTTCCAAGATCAACCTATATCTAAGTACTATGAAGAGTATGCCAGAGAGCTGCTTTTTATAGGGCATAAAACAGGTGTAAGTACTCAGCTTAGTGCAGTTGAAAATGTTCGCCACTGGTTACAAATTAATGGCTACATAAATGAGCCTGATTTGTATCCTATTTTAGCGCAACTTGGCCTTGTTGGACTTGAAGATGTACCCGTTAGAATGCTATCTGCTGGACAACAACGACGTGTAGCGCTTGTTAGGCTTTGGTTAAGTGATGCTAAATTATGGGTACTTGATGAGCCATTTACCGCGCTTGATAAAAGCGGTGTCGCCTTTTTACAGCAGCGATTTACTGAACACTTACAAAGCGGTGGTGCCATTTTATTAACGACCCACCAAGACTTAACGACCCACTTTAGTAACTTACAAACGGTTACACTGGAGTATCGCCACTAATGACTCGTCAACACTCTTATTGGTTGCTATTTAGTGCGGTATTTACCAAAGATGTAAAACTTGCGTTTCGCCAGCGCGCCGAAATTGTAAATCCTATTTTATTCTTCTTAATTGTAATTTCATTATTTCCGTTAGCAATAGGGCCTGAGCCCAGTCTACTTGCGAGAATGGCGCCAGGTATTATTTGGGTTGCCGCATTACTCTCTACCATGTTGGGTTTAGATAAGTTGTTTAGGGATGATTTTAACGATGGCTCGTTGGAGCAGTTAATTGCATCCTCTTATCCATTATCGCTAACCGTACTTGCTAAAGTGGCTGCTCATTGGGTGGTAACAGGTTTACCGCTTGTATTAATGACCCCGCTATTTGCATTGTTGTTAAACCTAGAAAGTACGGCGTTAACAGCAACTGTTTTAACATTATTATTAGGCACTCCACTATTGAGCTTTATTGGCGCAATAGGCGCAGGGCTTACTGTAGGATTACAAAAAGGGGGTATTTTGATGAGTTTACTCGTACTGCCTTTGTATATTCCTGTTTTGATTTTTGCAACGTCGGCTATCGATACCAGTACAATGTCACTGGATTATAGTGGGCAGCTTGCCATCCTTGGTGCAATGTTACTTATTGCTATTATTAGCGCACCAATTGCCATATCGTCAGCTTTAAAAGTGAGTGTAAGTTAATGTGGAAGTGGTTACATCCCTATGCTAAAGCAGAGCGTGCATACCAGTTATGCAATACGTTACTGCCATATTTTGCCGTAGTTACCGTAGTTAGTATGATTGTTGGATGGGTATGGGGGCTTGGTTTTGCACCTGCCGATTACCAACAAAAAGACAGCTACCGTATCATCTTTATTCATGTGCCTTCTGCCATTTTATCTATGGGGGCTTACTCATCAATGGCGATTGCCGCTATCGTTGCACTTGTATGGCAGCTACGAAATGCCGAGCTTGCTGTTATTGCTATTGCGCCTGTTGGTGCATGTATTACTGCTATAGCGCTTATTACTGGCGCTGCATGGGGTAAACCTATGTGGGGTGCTTGGTGGGTATGGGATGCGCGTTTAACGTCTGAACTTATTTTATTATTTTTATATCTTGGCGTGCTTTCGCTTTACCATGCATTTGAAGATAAGAAGTCAGCAGGGCGTGCGGCTTCTATTTTAGCAATTGTTGGCGTAATTAATTTACCTATTATTCATTACTCTGTTGAGTGGTGGAATACGTTACACCAAGGTGCAAGCATTACAAAGCTAGATACAAAAGCAATAGATCCAAGTATGTTTTGGCCTCTTATGGTTAATATTTTAGCCTTTGCTGCTTTTGTTGGAACAGTGACTTTAATTCGTCTTAAAAATGAAATTTTGCAACGAGAAAAGCACCGACCGTGGGTTCGCTCGTTGTTAAATAAGGGGTAATTATGCAGTTTGACTCTTTTTCTGATTTTATTGCAATGGGAGGTTATGGATTTTATGTCTGGCTTTCTTTTGGTACATGCGCACTTATTTTACTCGGTATTTTAGTGAACTCTTTGAGAGACACAAAGCGTATTATGGCTTCAGTGGAGCAACAAATAATACGTGAAGCGCGAATTAAAAAAGCTAAGCAGGAACAAATCTCATGAATCCAAGACGTAAAAAGCGCCTATTGGTAATCATTGCCGTACTGTTTGGTATTGGTGGGTCAATTGGTTTAGTGCTTTATGCACTGCAAGAAAATATTAATCTTTTTTATACGCCAAGCGAATTAATTGATGGCAAAGGCCCTAACAAAGAAAAACCACATATAGGTCAAAAGTTACGTATTGGCGGCATGGTTGTGCCAGGCACGGTTGAGCGTAATGAACAAAGCTTACAAGTAAGCTTTAAGCTAATAGATACAGGTCCATTAGTGACTGTGCGTTATCAGGGCATATTGCCAGACTTGTTTCGTGAGGGGCAAGGCATTGTAGCGCAGGGCGTATTAGTCGAGCCTAATGTTATTGAAGCATTTGAAGTACTAGCAAAGCATGACGAAGAATATATGCCAGCAGAAGTTGCAGAGGCAGTTAAAGGTATTAAGCACGAAAAACCAAAATACAACTTAGATAGTGGTAATTAGCTATGATCCCAGAAATTGGTTATTTTTCTTTAACGCTTGCCATGGTGCTAAGCGTTTTACTGTGTATTTTTCCTCTTTGGGGCGCGCATACTGGTAATCTTCGGTTAATGCGTGCGGCTCCATCTTTAGCAATAGGCCAGTTTGCTTTTGTACTAATCTCTTTTGCTGCACTTATTTATGCAAGTTTAACAGACGACTTTACCGTATCTTACGTAGCGTATCATTCAAGTAGTACGCTGCCTTGGTACTATAAAATCACCTCTACGTGGGGCGGTCATGAAGGTGCTATTTTATTATGGTTAGTAATGCAAGCGGGTTGGACCGCTGCTGTAGCAGCGCGTTCTAAATCATTACCTTGGGTATTACGTGCTCGCGTACTGGGTGTACTTGGTTTTTTAGGTGTAGGTTTTATGATGTACACCTTACTGCTTTCAAGCCCGTTTGAGCGCCTACTTCCTTATTTTCCGGTAGAAGGGCGTGATTTGAATCCGCTGCTTCAAGATCCAGGTATGATTATTCATCCACCATTACTGTACATGGGTTATGTGGGGCTGTCGGTTGCTTTCTCTTTTGCTATAGCTGCATTGTTAACTGGTAAACTTGATAACACATGGGCTAAATGGTCACGCCCGTGGACGATGACTGCATGGGGGTTCTTAGGTTTAGGTCTTACTATTGGTAGCTGGTGGGCGTATTCAGAACTAGGCTGGGGTGGCTGGTGGTTTTGGGATCCAGTAGAAAACGCAGCGCTTATGCCTTGGCTTGTTGCAACCGCATTACTGCATTCATTAAGTGTGACAGAAAAGCGCGGTATATTTAAATCATGGACAGTATTACTCGCAATTGCAGCATTTTCTTTAAGTTTGCTAGGTACGTTTATTGTACGCTCGGGTATTATTGTATCGGTACATGCGTTTGCTACAGACCCCGATAGAGGCTTATTTATACTCGCCTTTTTAGGCATCGTTGTCGGTGGTGGCTTGGCTTTATATGCAATGCGTGTGTCACAAGTTCACAGTGAAGGACGATACAAGCTGGTATCGCGCGAAGTGGCGTTATGGCTCAATAATATATTTTTAGTTGTTGCTACATTAATTGTTATGTTAGGTACATTGTTGCCAATGGTTCATAAAGAAATGGGCTTAGGTAGTATTTCTATTGGCGAACCGTTTTTTAATAAGATGTTTGCAATAATTTTAGTACCGTTTGCTATTTTGATGGGTATCGGACCACTTTTACGTTGGAAGCAAAACAAGTGGGCTTTTTTGCAAAACAAAATATTAATGGGCGTATTAGCAAGTGTTGTGATTACCTGCGCTTGGTTATTCTCAAGTTACGATTTAGTAAAACCACTTACGTTATTAGCGACAACACTGGCGGTTTGGATTGCAATATCAACAGGGATTGATATTTACACCAAAGCAGCTGTGCACGGGAGCTTAAAAGAAGGCTTAAAACGCTTTACTGTAAGTTACTGGGCTATGGTACTTGGGCATATTGGTATTGCATTTATTATTGCGGGCGTAACACTTACCTCGGCTTATTCAGTAGAGCGTGATGTATCGATGAAACCGGGTGAAATAGCACAGCTTAATGAGTATGAATATCGCTTTGATGGCGTTAAAACTATTCGTGGGCCAAACTACAGCGGTCATGCGGGCGTTGTATCTGTGCTTAAAAATAATGAGCTAGTAACACGTTTACACGCCGAAAAACGTAAATATGACATTGGTATGCAGTTTATGACTGAGGCGGCAATAGATGCCGGTTTTAAACGTGATTTATATTTAGCATTAGGTGAGCAATTAAGTGGTGATGCATGGTCACTTCGCATTTACCATAAACCATTTGTACGCTGGATATGGATTGGTGGCGTGCTTATGTCATTTGCAGGTTTCATGATTTTGTTTGATAAACGTTACCGTACATCAGCTAAAACAGCCCGTAAAGATGTACCGGAGAGTGTTTTATGAACCGTAAAATTTTAGCTATTGCGCCGCTTTTAGTGTTTGCTTTTGTGTGTGTATTTTTATACCAAGGTCTTTTTGCCAACCCTCGTGAAATTCAAACAGGGCGGATAGGTCAAGAAATGCCAGCGTTTAATTTACCTGATTTAATGCAAGACAATAAGCAGTGGACCAACGAGTCGTTAAAAGGTGAAGTTTACTTATTAAATGTATGGGGTACGTGGTGCCCAACATGTTTAGTCGAACTTGGTTATTTAACTAAGTTACGTGAGCAAGGCGTTAAAATTATTGGACTATATTACGTACAAGGTTACGACTCTGATTTTGATGGCCCGTTTGATATGCAATCACTTCGCAGCGAAGTCACTGATATGCTGCAACGTGCAGGTGACCCTTACCAATTTAATATTTTAGATTTACACCGTACTTTGTCGTTGGATTTAGGTGTATCGGGTGCTCCAGAAACATTTTTAGTCGATAAAAAAGGCACTATTTTGTTGCATCACACCGGTGATATAAATCCGCGAGTATGGCGTGCTAAATTTGCGCCAATTATGCAGGAGCTTAAATAATGAAGTGGTTACTACTTACGCTTAGCCTTTTTGTAAGCATGGGGGCGTTTGCACAGCAAGATCGCTATCAATTTGATAACAACAAACAAGCAATATTGTTTGAAGAGTTAACCAAAGAGCTACGTTGCCCTAAGTGTCAAAATCAAAACATTGCGGACTCCGACGCTGTTGTTGCTAAAGACTTGCGCGATAAAGTGCTCGTATTGGTTAAAGAAGGTAAAAGCAAAGACGAAGTGATTGATTATATGATTGACCGCTTTGGCTATTTTGTTCATTACGACCCACCTGTTACACCAGCGACTTTAGTGCTGTGGGTACTACCTGTATTAATTGTAATTGTTGGCTTTGGTTTTATTGTTATTCGCCAACGAAAAGCATCAGTAAAACAAACATGGAGCAGCGACGATGAAATGCTGCTAGCGAAGCTAATTGAACAAAATAAACGTCAGGAGCAAAGCTAAATGATTTTAATGTGGGCGTGTTTTGCCTTACTCACACTGGTTGCTCTTAGCTTTGTTATGATACCTTTTTTAAAAAAAGAGCGTGTTCAAACGATTACTCATAACGCCAATGCTGAATTAATTAGTATTTATGAGCAGCGTTTAGTCGATTTGCAAACTGATTTAGATAATCAACGCATTGATAGCGTAAATCACGCAGAATCAATTGTTGAATTAAAACGTCGCTTATTGAATGAGCTATCACCTGAGAAATCACTTAACAGCAAAGGTAATAATCGTATTTTTGCTTTAACAGGCGGTGCATTTGTTCTTGCGCTTACAGGGATTTTTTATAGTTTTACAGGCAGTCAGCAGCAAATTTCGGCTTGGCATGACGCAATGGATAATTTAGCTGATTATGGCGAGCGTGCTGTAATGCAAAAAGGTGAGCCGCTTAGTCAAAATGAGCTGCAGGCTTTTGCATTGGCGCTTCGTACTAAACTTAGCCGCTCTGGCGATGATGAAGTTGCTTGGATGCTACTTGGTCGAGTGGCTATGTCGCTTAATGAATTTGACATGGCGCAGCAGTCATTTGATAAAGCACTACGTATGAACCCTGATAATATGCAGGTTCTTATTAGTTACAGTCAGGTTTTATTACTTGAAGGTAGCGAAGCTAATATGACTCGCTCGGCAGGTATGCTTTCAAAAGTGCTAAACGTTGAGCCTACTAATTTAGATGCTATTTCGTTACTAGCGCTGATAGCGTATGAGCGTAAAGATTGGCCGCAAGCTAAAACTGCATTTGAAGTTTTATTGGCGAGCATGGAAAAAAATGATTCACGTTATAACATGATCTCAGAACGTATTGCTGATATTGAGCAACAAATGCAAAGTGAAGGCTCAGTTATGCCAGTTACTACTACAACGGGTGCTATTGCAGTTACAGTCGACATTGCAAAAGAGCTTATTGATAAACAGCCAAAAGACGGTATTTTGTTTATATTTGCAAAAGCTGCAACTGGCTCACCTATGCCATTGGCTGCTGTTAAGCTTACTAAATATTCATTTCCAATTACAGTTGAGTTGAGTGATAGTAGTGCAATGGTTGCAGGGCTTAACCTATCTAGTGCAGAAAATATTATTATTTCGGCGCGTATTTCTATCGATGACTCTGTTATGCCAAGCTCTGGTGAGCTAGAAGGTCATTCACAGGCGTTAAAGCGTGAAAGTGTAAGTGACTACCAACTTCAAATTGATACATTAATACCTTAAGGACGTTAGATGTTAAAACACAGTTTTACTTTTTTATGTTTATTGATACTAGCCGGCTGTGCTCAAGTCCCTCAAAGCAAAGTAGATGAAAGAGATCCGCTGCAAAGTATTAATCGTCCATTATATGACTTTAATATGGATGTACTGGATGCTTATTTGTTGCGCCCAGTTGCTGTAGGTTATGTTGAAGTAACGCCTGTACCGGTAAGAAACGGTATTGTTAATTTTACAGGTAATATCACCGCACCTGTAGATATGATCAATGCGGGTTTGCAAGGTAAACCGGGTAATGCAAGCGTGAGCTTAGCACGCTTTTTAGTTAACTCTACTGTCGGTCTTTTTGGTATCTTTGATGTTGCAAGCTCACTAGGTCTTGAAATAGTCGATGAAGACTTTGGGCAAACGTTGGGTGTATGGGGCGTAGGTGATGGCGCCTATTTAATGCTACCAGGTATGGGGCCAACAACAGCACGTAACCTGACCGGTGATGTAGTCGACAACTTTGTATTACCTGAAGTTGCGCTAACGACTCCACAAACTATTTTAGTATTTGTTTTAAAAGCAGTTGAGGCGCGTGCATCATTAATCCCACAAGAAGGGCTATTAAATGATTCACTTGATCCGTACTTATTTGTAAAAGATATTTACTTCCAGCGTCAAATTTATGAGCTGTACGATGGCAATCCACCAGTTAAAGAAGAGCCAGCTGATTTTGATGAAGACTTTTTAGAAAGTTTATAATTGAAGCCACTAATAAAAACGCCAGCTAAATGCTGGCGTTTTTATTTACTGTTTATATAGAATCTGAACTTTGGCTAGAGAAAAATAAACTTAGATATCATTATGATTCAATATATTAGTAAATGTTTTAACCAGAGTTCGGGTTACTTATTTTTCGTTAACTATTAACTGCATTTGCTCATTAACCCAAGTCAGTGCTTCATGATAGGCATCAGGAACTTTTTCACCTAGGTTTAGTTCTTTCGTTAATTCGTTTGCGGCTGACCAGTTAGCTTGTTCATAATACTTAACTAAGTTTAAATATTTTGCCAGCAAGCCTTCATCGTTTAATAACGCTGCTTTTATGTCATTCGAAAGTGGAAGCTTTTTCATAACGCTTTCCATACTCTCATCTAAAATAGCATCCATAAGAGACATCATACCGGTTAAAAATGCCATGCCGGTATCTTTAAATTGTCCATGGGATATAGCGAGTAACTCACCAAAACGAGCGCGCGTAAGCGATAGCCTAATTAGCTCTACAGGTTTATCTGCTGATACTTGCGCTGCAAATAATAATGATAATAGTTTTTTAATTTCGTTAGCACCAAGCACTATAAGGGCTTGCTTAATGGTACTTATTTCAGCACGCCTTGCAAAGGCAGCAGAATTTGAATACCTAAGTAATTTGTAAGATAGGTTTACATCACGCTCAAACACATCAGTGATTTTTTTAAGATCCATATCAACGCTTGATGTTTCGTAAAGTAATTCAGCTAATGCCATTTCTGAAGGCGGTAGAGCCTTACTTTGTACCATTTCAGGTTTTGAGAAGAAAAATCCTTGGAAATAATCAAAACCAAGCTCTAGAGCTTGTTGGTAAATTTCATAGGTTTCTACTTTTTCGGCAAGTAACTTAATATGCGAGTGCAGTTTTAAATCATTAAGAACCGTTTTTATTGTATCTATATCAGATGCTAAAAAGTCTATTTTAATAATATCAATAAATGGATAAAAGTGGCGCCAAACAGGCTGATGAATATAGTCATCAAGAGCAATAGTGTAACCTTTATCTTTTAGATCTTTCACTATGGCTAATAATCGCTTCCCAGGTTGCACAGTTTCAAGGATTTCTACAACTACAGTATCTTTGCCCAGTAGTGTTGGGTAGCCCTTTGATAGCGTTTCTAGAGTGAAATTTATATAGGCGGGTTTATTGTCGGTTAAATCTTCTAAGCCGAAATTAAACTGACTACCTTCAATTAGTCGTGTAGTTGCCTCGTCACCGTCTATATCGGGAAATACGTTATCAACGCCATCGCGAAATAAAAGTTCATACCCGATGAGCTTTTTATCTCTGTCTAAAATAGGTTGGCGTGCAGCGTAAAAATACATAAACAGTTCCGTAAGAGTAATCTAATTAGTTATTGTAATAATATATGGCAAAAGACTCAAAATAGCATTACGTATATTTGCTAGATTAATAAATTATCATTAAAAATTAAGGTCTTTCTAGTATTTAATTTATTATATTTCACCAATTCGCTTTAAAATTATTCAACATGAGTATTTTTGTATCAGGTGAGGGCAACAAGTTGGAGATTTTATTATCAAGCATGATATAGTCAGCGAGAATGGTTTTTACCCCAATAGTGTCTTAACTATAAAATTTTAAGAGTCATTATTTGGATTAAAGCCTATTATTAATAATTATGCGGAGGCTAATTTGGAAACAGGAATGATTATTTCACTAGCATTATATTTTATTGTAATGTTAGGTATCGGACTATATGCATATAAGCAATCTACTGACGATGTATCTGGTTACATGTTAGGTGGACGAAATCTATCTCCAAGTGTAGCTGCACTGTCTGCAGGTGCATCTGATATGAGTGGCTGGATTTTAATGGGCCTACCTGGTGCGATGTTTGTTACTGGTTTTAGTAGTACATGGATAGCAATTGGCTTGGTGATTGGTGCTTGGTTAAACTATCTGTTAGTTGCACCGAGATTACGTGTTTACACTGAAAAAGCAAATGACTCTATAACCATCCCAGATTACTTTTCAAATCGCTTCAATGATAAATCCAACCTATTACGTGTTGTATCAGCTGTGGTAATTATTGTTTTCTTTACTCTTTATACTTCATCTGGTGTTGTCGCTGGTGGTAAATTGTTTGAAAGCTCATTTGGTTTAACTTATGAGATGGGTTTATACATTACAACGGGCGTAGTTGTTTTATATACCTTGTTTGGTGGTTTTTTAGCTGTAAGCTTAACTGACTTTGTGCAAGGTTGTATTATGTTCATTGCACTTATTCTAGTACCAACGGTTGCATATTCTTTGCTTGAACAACCTTTAGAATCAACTTTACATAGCGTAAATCCAGATATGCTTAACTGGATTGGTGCAGGTTCTGCATTAGGTATTATTTCTGCAATGGCTTGGGGTTTAGGTTATTTTGGCCAACCACATATCATTGTTCGTTTTATGTCGGTACGTAGTGTTAAAGATATGCCTAAAGCACGCCGTATTGGTATGACATGGATGATTGTTGCTGCCATTGGTGCTGTTGGTACTGGTATATTTGGTGCAGCTTATACTTATGAGAACAACATTGTAGTTGAAGACCCTGAAACAATTTTCTTAATTCTTTCTGAGTTGCTGTTCCACCCACTTATTGCTGGCTTTTTACTTGCTGCAATTTTGGCTGCGATTATGAGTACTATCTCATCTCAATTATTGGTTAGTTCAAGTTCATTAACAGAAGATTTCTATAAAACATTCTTACGTAAAGATGCCAGTGATAAAGAGCTAGTTGCTGTTGGCCGTATTAGTGTTGCCGTAGTTGCTATGTTCGCTATTTATTTAGCTTACGACAGAGATAGCTCTATTTTAGACCTAGTAAGTAATGCGTGGGCTGGCTTTGGTGCTGCGTTTGGACCTCTTGTATTGTTTAGCCTTTATTGGAAACGCATGAACTTTGCTGGTGCGTTAGCTGGTATGTTAGTAGGCGCATTTACTGTGCTAATTTGGATATATGGACCATTTACTATCAATGGTGAAAGCTTAAGTAGCTTTATGTACGAAATAGTACCGGGCTTTATTTTAGCGAGTATTGCAATTGTTGTTGTTAGCTTAGTAACAAAAGAGCCTGAGCAAAACATCACTGCTTTATTTGATGAAGTAGAAAAAGAGCTTTAATTAGCAATTACTACTTATTTTAAAGTGAGTAGTAATTAATACCAACCCGCAATAATACTTAATCATTTTGCGGGGCTAAACGTGTTGCTACCGGCGTTAAAAAATTCTCATTTAGAACAACTAAATATCGAATTTTTGCCTAGCTATCAACACGTTTTTCCACCCTCAAAGAGATCATTTAATTAAGCGAATTGGTATAATAAAAAAGGGAGCAACTTAGTTGCTCCCTTTTTTATTTAGTTTGTCCCGTTCGAGGAGGGAGCATTCTATGAATTAACTTACTTTTTTATCGTTGTTATCTTCAATTGATGCAACGTTATCTGACTTTTTACTTTTTGCTGGCGCTTTGGTAACAGCTGGATCTTTGCCACCTTTTAATATGGTCATAAAATCATCTTTGCTTTTCGCTATTTCTAAAGCAAGTGATTCAATTTGTTGCTCACTAAGCGGTACGTCTACCTTTTCTAGCATCAGCTCAAGTGATTCTGCTATATCGAGCATCTTGTCATAAGCATCCGCTTCTTTTTTGGTAGTAAACGTCATACGCTCGACTCCGTTTCGTTCTACAACATATTTAACAACAACAGCCATGATTTCTCCTGCAAAATTGCTTGGCACCGTGGTTTTTAAAAAACCATTAGATTACTGTTTTTATGTACAGTAATGGTTTGTAAGTAAATTTGCAAGCGCGAAGTATTAATTTTTAGGTGTCTTAAATTTGACAAAAAACGGTAACTTTACTTTAGTTAAGCAATCACTTTGTTGTACCAGCTGCATTTTCAGGATTTCGGATCATAGTGATAATGCGTTTAGGTACACTTTAAGTGATGAACTTTACAGTTCCTTATTTATTGATTTCCTGAGCAATACTCAAAATTAAGAAAAGAAGAATAAGGGCAAGTTTAATGAAAACGTTAAAAAATTTACTCATCATAAGTTTATTATGTTTACTACCCGCGACTACCGCGTATGCACAATTATCAGAAGTAACTAAGCAAATGCCTCAAGCTGAGACAATTAGTATAAATAATGCTGATGCAGAGATGCTTGCTAAGTTACCTGGTATAGGTAAGAAAAAAGCGCAGGCAATTGTGGATTATCGTGAAGAAAATGGCGAATTTAAAAGCGTTAGTGATTTATCGCAAGTTAAAGGGATTGGCAAAAAACTTTTAGCTAAATTAGAGGGGAAACTTTCACTTTAATATTTCTAAAAAGTAATCAGGGTGCTAGGCGCCCTGATTAAATTGTTTTAGCGCATCGCTTAAGTGCTTTTTAGCAAAGTTAATTTCAATAGGTGTAGTTAATAGTGGATAGCACAATCCGCCAAGTATCAAAAATGGTATTAATATCCAACCTTTAAATACAGTGAATATTAAAAATAGTGGGCTAAGTAATAGCAACTTTATAATACGCAATAGAACTTTATCAGTTGGCGATAGCTGACTTAATGCAAGCGCAATTACGTCTTGGCGCTGGCGTACTTTTAAATGCTTAAGCTGGTCTAATTGGCTTGAAAAAAATGTAAACATATCAAATCGACTTTTTAATTGATAAACGGGCAATAATTATAATAAATAGCGTTAGTGAGAAAATCCCAAATATCACTTCCATCCAAGCAGGCATGCTCATGCCAACAAACTGCCAATCTATATTTCCACAATCCCCGGTAGCTTGAAAAAAGCTAGGTATCCATTCATGTAGTGGCATAAATGATGGGAAATTTGGTTCAAACTCGCAGCTAAATGCAAAAGGGTCTGTGGTGGTCTGCATATCAATATGTTCGCGAGCAATTAAGTATCCCCAAACACTCGATATTCCCCAAATAACATACGCTATCATACGCACAGTTTTACTTTGTGGTTTACTTGAGCCTACAATCCCTGCGCCTAATAACCCCAATACTGCAGTGCGTTGATATATACACATTATGCAAGGCGCTAACCCCATTTTGTATTGAAAGAAAAGAGCGGTAACTTCAAGTAAAAAAACGATAGCTGTAAATAAAAGCCACGGGGTTCGTTGGGTAGGTAATTGTGCAAGCCAGTTCATAAAAATTCCGCGTTTTAATAGGACGTTAGATTATGACGTAGGATAAAGTATGCAGCAACAAAAAGGAAAAAAAAGCTACCGAAGTCGCTTTTTATAAGATGAAATTAATGACTACTCAATTCAGCCTTAGCAAAGGTTAAATGACGTTCTATTATTTTCCCATCGATACATAAGCTCAGTTATATTGCTTACTTATACTAAGGTGATGCATCATCTAAAGAATTTTTTATGGTTGCACTTTTTTGTACTTTTTCTTATGGCAAGTGCGGGATAAGTTAATTAAGCTCAGGCGCTGCGTAAATAAAAATATCTCCATAATAACAATGTACCTACAATGAATATTACTCTAGATATTCATGCATTGTAGCTAAATTAGAGAAACCCAAATTTAATTATTTATTAATTTTAAATTTCTACCCATTTGCTTTATTAATATATTACTTTACTTGTTAGTTGTGCTTCGTCTGGTACAATCAGTCAGTTATTCGTGTAAAACGATGAGTGTTGATTAATTCGAGTGGGAACTGGATGAGAATTTTTAAAGCGAAAAGCCCAGCAGGATTTGCTGAAGAATATATAGTTGAGTCCATTTGGAACGGCGATTTCCCTCCAGGTTCAATTTTACCTGCCGAGCGAGAACTTTCAGAGTTAATTGGTGTTACAAGAACAACCTTGAGAGAAGTATTACAGCGTTTAGCACGTGATGGTTGGCTAACAATTCAGCATGGTAAACCTACAAAAGTAAATAACTTTTGGGAAACGTCTGGCTTAAACATTCTTGAAACATTAGCGCGCTTAGATGAAGACAAGATGCCAGAGCTGACAGATCAGCTTTTATCTGCACGTACTAATATTAGTGCTATTTATACACGTGCTGCAATTAAGTTAAATCCTGAACGCGTGATTGAAATTTTATCACAAAGCCATGAGCTAGAAGACACCGCTCAAGCATTTGCTGACTATGATTATAAAGTGCATCACGAATTAGCCGTTGCGGGTAATAACCGTATTTATGTATTAATACTTAATGGTTTTAGAGGTTTTTATTCAAAGATTGGTTGTCATTACTTCTCTGATGCTGGAACTCGTGAACTTGCTCGTCAGTTTTATAAAGATTTAACCATTTTGGCAGAAAAGAAAGAGCATGATGGTGCTATTTCTATGATGCGTAAATACGGTCATCAAACGGGTGAGATTTGGCAAAAAATCCGTGGTGATATGCCCTCAGATATAATGGACTAAGTCTAAGCGAGAAACCTGCATTTGCAGGTTTTTTTTATATCTGTAAAATTTAGCGCCACCGTATATGAAATTCTAAAAAGTTTAATGCATAAACCACTTCGATATTTTTAAAATTTCTACTTAGTTACAACGCAACTTACACTTTAAATTAGACCTATTATTTAAGCATATTAGCGCAAGTTGCAAGTGTTCGTTATTTTCGATTGCTCACATCGTTAAATGCGATTGTTCTTTTGTAGTGAATAACTTTAGAATGCCAATTAATTATATGTATGCGCTATTGGTTTTTAATTTTTAGCGCCCATATAAGTACCAGCATTGCGAAAGCAATTGAAAACAAACTCAAAATATTTGGAGAATAAAATGGGTGTATTAGTAGGCCGCCAGGCACCAGACTTTACCGCTGCAGCTGTTCTTGGTAACGGTGAAATTGTAGATAGCTATAACCTTCATGAAACAATTAAAGGTAAAAAAGCAGTTATCTTCTTTTACCCACTAGATTTCACGTTTGTATGTCCTTCTGAACTTATTGCATTTGATAAGCGTTTTGAAGAGTTTCAAAAGCGTGGCGTAGAAGTAATTGGTGTTTCTATCGATTCACAATTCTCACATAACGCATGGCGTAACACTGCTGTAGCAGACGGCGGTATTGGTAAAGTTCAATACGCACTAGTTGCAGACGTTAAACACGAAATTTGTAAAGCATACGACGTTGAGCATCCAGAAGCGGGTGTTGCGTTCCGTGGTTCTTTCTTAATTGATGAAGAAGGTAACGTACGTCACCAAGTAGTGAACGATTTACCACTAGGTCGTAACATAGACGAAATGCTTCGCATGGTTGACGCGCTAGCGTTCCATACTGAGCACGGTGAAGTATGTCCTGCTGGTTGGACTGAAGGTAAAAAAGGTATGGACGCAAGCCCTGAAGGCGTTGCTAAGTTCTTATCTGAAAACGAAGGCGAGCTATAATTTAGCCCTTAGTTTTAAATAAAAAAAACCGCCAATTGGCGGTTTTTTTATTTGTAGCGTTAGCTCACTTTAAAATAAGCTCGCAAAGTTAAAACGAGAAGCTAACTTTAGTATAGAAGTATCGGCCTCTAGGATTGTGTACACCTGAAGCATAACCGTATAGATCAGCGTCGCCATCACCAATTGCAAATGGTGGCTCTTCATCAAATAAGTTATTTACACCTAGCGATAGTTTAGTTGAGTCAGTAACACGATAAGATGTTTGTAAATCTACCAATGTTTGCGAATCAACCATACGTGATGTATTGCTATCAAAGTCTAAATTACCGTCAAAATCAATATCTGGGGTATCTTCAAACTCACCTACATAACTGATGTTTACGTTTGTATTAAACTCGCCAATTTCCCAGTTTGTAGAGAAAATCCAGCGGTGCTCTGGATAGCCATACTCACCGGTGTAATCGCGGCCATCTTTTTCAAATTTATCTTGGTATGCCCATTCTAAATTAAATTTCAATAAACCTAAGTCATCAAGTGAGTGATTGTAGTTAGCTGAAACATCGACCCCAGATACTTCTTGCGAAGAAACGTTTTCAAATGTGCTGTAAATTTTTTGAATTGTTCCTAAGCTATCGCCACCTGTAGGTGTTAAGCGCACACATACTGTACTATCTTGGTTATTACACTCAGAGTTATAAATTGGACCAAACTCTTGCTCATCAATTTTGTTATCTTGAGTGATGCTCCACACATCGACACTTAAACCAAACTCAGCAGAAGGCGCCCAAATAAAGCCGACATTCCATGATTCTGATTCTTCAGCTTCAAGGTCAGGGTTACCAGCAAATTCAATGTTGTAATCAAGTGCATCACAATCAAGGCCCGTTGCTTCACATCGGTATGTATCTACAAAGAATTGGCTTTCTTGAGATGGACCTAAACCAACTTGTGCCAAAGAAGGCGCTCTAAAGCCTTGTGCCCAAGAGCCACGCACTGTGATTTCATCAGTAGGCGCCCAGCGAAGAGCTACTTTAGGGTTTGTTGTTGTACCGAAGTCACTGTAGTCATCGTAACGGCCAGCAAGTTGTAGCTCTAAATTATCAGCAAGAGGGATAGAAAACTCGACATAGGCTGCGTATTGTTCACGATCTGCAGATGCAGATACAGACTCTGTGCCAAATATTAAACCACGTTGAAATTGATCATCTGGAATGTCATTAACGTCTTCTTCACGGTACTCAATACCTGCAGCCATCATTACTACATCATCGCCAAAACTAAATGCTTCACCTGTAATGTTTGCATCAAAGGAAGTCATGTGAGACTCACCACGACGCACTAAGCTTGTTGTAATACGATCAATTACAGCAGGGTCGTTGTATGTGCCACCAAATGGATTGTAGTTTCCTGCATCAATTTCTTGTTGTAAGAAATCAGTACGCACCCAACCTTGTGTTCTATCACCTGTTTGAAGAGATTTACTTCGGCCTTTTTGTACAGCGGTTTCCCAACTCCAGTCATTAAACTCACCTCTAAGCCCTGCAACAAAGCGAAGAGTATCTGATTCAATATCCCATTGGCGTGCGCCAGCATCAACTGTACGGTAACGACCAATTTGAATGTCTTCACCAAATGGATTGTTAGGGTGGCTAGCTGGGACAGTTAAGCCTGCATCTTCATCAAGTGGAGTAGGGGCTCCGGCCGCAACAGACGTATTGTGCTGTACTGCCATTTCTAAAAAGCCCGTAATGCCATTATCAAAGTTATATTCAAATTGAGAAATAGCACCCACGCGTTCAGACGCTGGTGCGATATAACCGTAGGGGCCGTAATCAAATAAACAACTGCCGCTTGAAGTTGCATTTTCAGCAGGACAAGCCGGATCAATTGTTTTAACACCGTCTACATAAAAATATCCAGGGAAGCCACGAGATGAGCGAAAATCTTCACCACCATAAGGTGATTGATTTGCTGTACCTAAGCTGCCCATTTCATCAGAAGAAAGAGATGTATTTTTGAAGTAATCAATAATAACTGACGCGCTACTTTTCTCGCTAGTAGTACCCCATACTAAACTTGCTGTTGTTTCTTCATAATTGGGACCATCAGTACCACCGTAGCCCAAATTAACTTCAACACCGTCAATGTCTTTTTTCAAGATAACGTTTACAACACCCGCCACTGCGTCTGAGCCGTAGATAGCTGAAGCACCATCTTTTAGTATATCAATTCGCTCAATGGCAGAAACTGGGATACTGTTAATATCTACAAATGAGTTTGTGATACCTTCGGCAAATGCACTAATAGATACACGACGGCCATTGATGAGTACGAGCGTAGCATCAGCACCTAAGCCACGTAAACTAACAGCAGCAGAACCATTTGCAGTTGAATCTTGGTTGTTACCACGTGTTGAGAAAGTACCGCTACCCGCGACAGGCATTCTTTCGAGGAGTTGTTGTAGGTTGTCATAACCCATGTTCTCAATATCAGCTCTTGCGATTGATTGAACCGGAGAAGGTCCTTCGATATCTGAACGTTTGATTCGTGAGCCAGTTACTTCAATGCGCTCTACTTTTTTAGCTTCTTCAGCAGCGTAAGTTGTTGTTGTAAAACCTGCTGAAAGTGCGATTGTAGCACCTGCAATTAAGCTAGGTGTAAATGCAATTGATTGCTTCATCCTTAAGTCCTTGTTGATATGTTATAAATTTAGTTGCTCTATACCAATCCTTTTTAAACTGTTAAATAAATCCCATATTTAAGCGGATTGATATAACAAGCGACGACATTAATATCATGTAACTTAAGTGTTAGCAATTAGACTGAAATGTGATTTTAGTATGGTTTTTTGTGTGTTTTTGGATGATTTTAAAACAGATGTTATGCGCTGAAGAAGGTTGAAATAGGCGCATATGCTTTATTTTGGAAATAACAAATACAGCCTAAATGCGAGTAATAATTAAATTAATTAATTCACAATAAAATTGTAATAAATTATTTACATGTATATTCTGAATGAATAGTAATCTTGTTGTATATTAATAAAACAAATAATAGTTGGTTTTTTAATAAAAAAAACGCCTAACTTGTTAGTTAGGCGCTGTGCTTATACTTTGTGTTTCATTAAACGTTCTTTTTCGCGAGACCAATCTTTATTTTTCCCGTCGTCACGTTTATCGTGCAACTTTTTACCTTTTGCTAGATGAAATTCAAGTTTTACCCAACATTTTTTCCAGTACATAGCTGTAGCTATTAATGAATAGCCATCTCGCTCTGTTGCACCGAGTAGACGGTCAAGTTCGCGTCTGCTTAATAGTAACTTACGATAACGCAACGGATCGCAAATTACATGGGTTGATGCACTATTAAGTGGCTGGATTTGCGCGCCAAGCAAAAATGCTTCGCCATTTTTAAGATGAATATAAGTTTCGGTGATGTTTACCTTACCTGCTCGGATACTTTTTACTTCCCAGCCTTGTAGTTCAACACCTGCTTCAAACTTATCGTGTAAAAAATACTCATGTCGCGCTTTTTTGTTTAGCGCGATGGTATTACTTGTCGATTTTGATGAATTTTTCTTAGCCATAGTGCCCTATAATATACGTAATGTGAGATGTTTTACATCGATTTTTTAATAATGCTTTTAAAAATTAAGCTTTAATTTAAGCAGCATGAAAATTTGGGGAAACGCGCAAAGCTTGCTAAAATTCGCCCACACAGTTGGGAGTGAGTATGCCACAAATAGAAAAAAGTGCGCTGGTTATGTACAGCACTAAAGAGATGTTTGATCTAGTTAATGATGTAGAAGCTTATTCGCAGTTTTTACCAAATTGCTCAGACTCAAAAATTGTTTCACAGCATGATAATAACATGACCGCGAGTTTAGAAATATCTAAGGCGGGTATAAAAAAGTGGTTTACCACCGAAAACACCTTTGTTGATGAGCAAACCGTGTTGCTAAGCCTTGTTGATGGACCATTTAAGACGTTAAAAGGACGTTGGCATTTTCAAGAGCTTGACGCCAAAGCATGTAAAGTTCATTTGCACCTAGAGTTTGAATTTTCAAGTAAGTTAATAGAGCTTGCCTTTGGAAAGATTTTTAACGATGTAGCAAAAAATATGGTGAGTGCATTTACTCAACGTGCAAAACAGGTTTATGGAGCGAGAGCATGATTAATGTTGAGGTGGTATTTGCGTTACCAACCACGGCAACGTGTTTATCAATTGAAGTGCCACAAGGGACTACAGTCGAGCAAGCTGTTATTCAGTCAGGTATTATACAAAAGTGCCCTGAGATAGATGCTACATCGCTAACTTTAGGTGTGTGGAATCGAACTGTAAAAGCTAACTATGAGTTAAAAGACGGTGACCGTATAGAGATATATCGTCCATTAATTGCAGACCCTAAAGATGCGCGCAGAAAGCGTGCAGAAAAAGCTAAAGAAGAAGGGCGTGCAAATAAAATAACGGGTGGCCGCCCACTCGAAAAGTAACGAAAATCGGTATAAACGTGGAAAATTTAACGGATTAAATCACACGCTAACGTTGTTTAAAATGGTAAAAGCTTTTAAATAAACCAATAAAAAAGGTGAGCCATGCTCACCTTTTTTTACCACTTGAGAAATTTATTGCTCGAGCGGTGTAGTAAAGTTTTCAGGTTGGTCATAATCACCTGAAATTGAAACTAACTTTTCATTTTCAAAGTTAATTACTAACTCTTTATTTTGCTCGTTTTTACGGCCTTTATTGAAGCTGTAAATATAACGCCAAGTATTGTTATCAAAGGCGTCTTCGGCAATAGGTCTGCCTAATACGTAAACAACTTGCTCTCGAGTCATATTTACACGAAGTTTTTCAACATCCGATTGCTCTAAAAAGTTGCCTTGTGGGATGTTAATTCGGTATACCCAGCTAGAGCAACCTGCTGCTGAGCTAAGTGTTAAAGCAACGATAAGCCAAAGAGAAAAAGTTTTTAACGACTGCATTGTTAGTTGTGATCCTTATTTTTTATAATCTGCATGATACCGATTAGTCACTGAAGGTAAAACCCTTTTAAGCAATTGTTTTATGTTAAGGGCGTTAAGGTAATGTTTTGACCATAAATAATGAAAAAAGTTTACAGCACATCGAAACGAATATTTTAAAAACGGAGTCTACTTGGTTTTTATATATAGTTGAGACACGATTTGGTCATTGGTACACAGGGATCACGACTAATGTTGAAAAACGCTTTGCAACTCATCAAGCCGGCAAAGGGGCCAAAAACCTTAGAGGGAAAGGGCCGCTTTTACTTATCCATCAACAACAAGTTGGTAATAAAAGTGAAGCAAGTAAACTTGAGTATCAATTAAAAAAGCTCCCTAGGGCCAAAAAAGAAGCATACGTTTTAGCATTTAATACCGGCGACACTAAAATCATTTAGTTAATTTATTTAGATTAAACCGTATTCGCTGTGAGCAAAAGCTAGCTTTTAATATAGCTTTTGCTCACAAAGGAAATATAGCAGTTATAGCTGCTTAGCGATGTTTTTCAAAGGTAGCGACAAGTGCATCGAGTGTTTGAGCGCTGTTTGCCAAGTCACGAATAGCTTGCTCTGTATTGATTTGCTCGCTCATTGCTTTATCGCTAATTTCACTTATTTGCTCTATGTTACGACCTACATCAGCAACCACATTACTTTGCTGTTCGGTTGCAGTTGCAATAAGCGTAGCCATATCGTTTATTTGATTAGCTGTTTCGGCTATCGCATCGAGTAATTCTACTGAGCTCTGCATGGCTCCAACGCTTTGCTGCGCTTTATCTTTTGATTGGCTAATATCGTTAACTACATCATCAGATATTCTTGTAAGCTCTTCAATCATAGATTGAATTTCGGTGGTTGATTGCGATGTACGGTTTGCCAGAGCGCGTACTTCATCAGCAACAACAGCAAAGCCTCGACCGTGTTCACCTGCGCGAGCAGATTCAATTGCCGCGTTTAAAGCAAGTAGATTAGTCTGATCCGATATCCCTCTAATTGAATCCACAATACTTGCTATATCAACCGTTTTTTTAGAAAGCAAAGTAACTTGCTCTGTTATGCCATCAATATCGCTAGCTAGGGCTGAGATAGTTGCCTGGCTTTGTAATACTTGTTTGTGGCTTTGAATGGTGTTCTCACGGCTGTTATCGGTTAACTTAGCTGTATTCGCTGCGCTTTGTGCTATTTCTTGCACTGTAGCGCCCATTTCGTTGATAGCTGCTGCGACAGATATTGTTTGCTCTTTTTGATTATCAATTGCTTGCGAGTTTCGTTTTGCCTGTTCAAATACATGATCAGAACTTTGGCGAATATCGTGGCTTTCACTGGCAACTTGAGTAATCGCTGTTTCTATTTTATTTATAAACTGGTTAAAGCCATTACTTAGATTGTTGAGCTCTGGTTGGCTTGATTCTGGTAAGCGGTACGCTAAGTTTGCATCGCCAGAGCCTAAGCGTGAAAATAACTCAGCCATTTTAGAAAGTGGAGATGAAAGAGAGCGAGCAAGTAAGTAACTAATCAAGCTAGCAACTAACGCGGTGATTACTGTAAAAGTAAATATTTGCCATTGTAGGGTGTTTACACTTGCGAATACTTCACTTTTTGGTACTTGAGCTACAACATATAAGTCAGTGTTTTTAATTGGGGTTGCAGCTATAAGAGTAGGTTCGCCATTTAAGTTAATTTCTTCTAGTGCAAAGCCATTACTATTAAATAGTTGGCTGTGAATATTTGCAGTATATAAATCGTCAATATTTGCTTTTGCTACTTTATTGGCATCTTTATGAAGTTGAATTAATCCATTTTTATCTGCAATAAATACAAAACCTGTTTGCTCAATTTTAAATTGCTGTAATAGCTTTTGCATATCAGTGATGCTTTTTGCAAGACCTGCTAAACCAGTACCATTAGCTTGCTGATGATTTACAAACATTTTCACATCATTGGCTGACTCTTGATAAATACTGATAGAATAAGGTTGTTTTGATTGTTTGAACGCAAAAAACCAGCCATCAGCTGTATCGTTTTTTAACACACGCAAAAAACCATTTTGGTTCCAGTACTGTGCAGTGTCTCTATTTGCCCAAGATGCTGTTGCTAAATCGTATTGCTGGGCAACACGATTTAATTCTTTTAATAATAAAGTGTCGTCTTGATTACTAGACTGAGCCCATTGTAAAACAAATTCGTTTGATGATAGTTGCTGAGCAGCACCAAGTAACTCATTAATTTCACCGCCTATATGATTACTGATTGTTTGCAGTTTACTAGGTAGCTCTGACTCGATCATACGTTGCTCAATTATGTCTTTAGAGCTGTATAAAGAGGTCAAGCCAATCAGTGCCGCTACGCATATAGCAATAACACTGCCTAAAGCTGTGATTTTTTGAGTAATAGAAAGGTTTTGTATCGTCATGATATTAATTAATTTTACAACTGAGTAGAGGACTATACTAGCACATTATTTATTTAGAGCTAGATATTGCCTACTGTGAAATGAATAGAAGGTAGCGTGTTATGGTTAAAATTTTATGAATATGCATAAAAAAGCCCATAAGCAAAGCATATGGGCTTGGTTTCTAACAAGCGAAACATTTATCGTTTAGGGTTAAACAATCTTTTTCATTGCTGACATGTAGCCACGTAATTTAGCACCTACTTTTTCAACTGGGTGTTCACGAAGGGCGGCGTTAATTTGAATTAATGTTTGGTTATCAACTTGGTTACTGTGCTCGCCAAGGCCTTTACCAATGACATCTGTATCAATTTTTTTCATAAAATCTGCAAGTAATGGCAAACATGCATGGTTATATAGGTAACATCCATACTCTGCAGTGTCAGAAATTGTACGGTTCATTTCAAAAAGCTTTTTGCGTGCAATAGTATTAGCAATTAATGGCGTTTCATGTAAAGACTCGTAGTAAGCTGACTCTTCAATAATACCGGCTGCTGTCATGGTTTCAAAAGCAAGTTCAACACCTGCTTTTACCATTGCTACCATTAAAATACCGTTATCAAAAAATTCCTGTTCTGAGATTTCTACATCGCCAGCAGGGGTCTTTTCAAAGTTAGTCTCTGCTGTTTCAGCGCGCCATTTAAGTAAGTTTACGTCATCGTTATTCCAGTCTTCCATCATAGTGCGTGAGAAAGTGCCGTCGATGATGTCATCTTGATGCTTATTATAAAGCGGGCGCATAATTAGTTTTAGCTCTTCGCTTAGTTCGAACGCTTTTACTTTTGCAGGGTTTGAAAGGCGGTCAAGCATGTTTGTAACGCCGCCGTACTTAAGTGCTTCGGTAATTACTTCCCAGCCGTATTGAATTAGCTTTGATGCATAACCCGCATCAACGCCTTTTTCTATCATTTTATCAAAACATAAAATAGAGCCAGTTTGTAACATGCCACATAAAATGGTTTGCTCGCCCATTAGGTCTGACTTAACTTCAGCAATAAATGATGATTTAAGTACACCTGCACGGTGTCCGCCAGTCCCTGCTGCATACGCTTTAGCTTGTGCTAAACCATGACCTTGAGGGTCATTTTCTGGGTGAACAGCAATTAGAGTTGGTACACCAAAACCGCGTTTGTATTCTTCACGTACTTCAGAACCAGGACACTTAGGCGCAACCATGATTACAGTAATGTCTTCACGTACTTGCATGCCTTCTTCAACAATATTAAAGCCATGAGAGTAGGCAAGTGTAGAGCCTTTTTTCATAAGCGGCATAATTGCACTTACTACAGCAGTATGTTGCTTATCTGGTGTTAAATTAAGTACTACATCAGCTGTTGGGATTAGTTCTTCGTAAGTGCCAACAGTAAAGCCGTTTTCAGATGCGTTCAAAAATGATTGGCGACGCTCAGAAAT
Organism: Pseudoalteromonas sp. SG43-4; assembly: GCF_014164325.1. Taxonomy (NCBI): domain Bacteria; kingdom Pseudomonadati; phylum Pseudomonadota; class Gammaproteobacteria; order Alteromonadales; family Pseudoalteromonadaceae; genus Pseudoalteromonas; species Pseudoalteromonas sp. SG43-4. Next base: position 87,071 of record NZ_JACJFB010000005.1, read on the forward strand.
AGCTGATGCGCGTAATGTGTAAGAAACATCTAAACCAGAGTCACGTAAGTTTAAGCCTTGGTTTAAACCTTGTGCGCCACAGCCTACAATAACTAGTTTTTTACCTTTAAGTGCATCAACGCCATCGGCAAATTCGCCTGCGTCCATAAATTCACATTGCGCTAATTGCGCTAATTGCTCGCGTAAAGGTAAGGTATTGAAATAATTCGCCATTGTTAGTGTCCTATAAAGTCATGTTTGTTAGATGCGCAATGTTTACTGCGCTTACAAACACCATATGTAAAATCGTTGCTTGCGTAAAATGATATATTTGAATTAAAGTGTTTCATAATATGAAATACAGGGGGTTGGATGGAACATAAGCACTTAAACTACTTTTTAGCGTTGGCTAAAACACTTCACTTTGGGCGCGCAAGTGAGCTTTGCCACATAAGCGCACCCACTTTGAGCCGAAATATAAAACACTTGGAAGAAGAAGTTGGAGTGGCATTGTTTATCCGCGATAACCGAAGCGTTAAATTAACGCGTGAGGGGGAGTCCTTTATTGATTACGCAACGGCAACGCTTGCTAATTGGCAACGTTTTAAAACGAATGTAAAAGACCCACAACAGCATATTTACGGCAAAGTAAGTATTTATTGTTCTGTAACTGCATCTTATAGTTTTTTACATCAAATATTAGAACAACTTCGTGCGCAGCATCAGTACATAGAAATAACATTAAATACCGGTGACCCAGCACTTGCTATAAATCGTGTCCTAGATGGCCACGAATTAATGGCAATTGCAGCTAAGCCTAATAAATTACCGTCGCAAATTGCCTTTGTTGATATTGGGCACTCACCACTTTTATTAATTGGCCCAAAAATTCAATGTCCGATCACACAAAAGCTTACACAAAATAGTGATGACATTAATTGGTCTGATTTAGAGTTTATTGTCCCAGAACAAGGTTTTTCTCGCCGAAGGTTAGAGCACTGGTGGCGCAAAAATAATATTCACGGAAAAATCTACGCCCAAGTTGCAGGACATGAAGCAATGGTATCTATGGTGAGCTTAGGGCTAGGCGTCGCAATGGTCCCTAAAATAGTGCTAGATAACAGCCCGCTGCAAGATAAGGTACAAATCCTAACACCAAAAATGCAAGCACCTGAAGGGTTTGATATCGGTTTGGCGGTATTAAGAAAAGAGTTAAATGACCCTGCAATCAGTGCGTTGTGGAATATTGCGCAAACTTTAGAAGCAAAAGCAATTTAATATGCACACAGAGCAAGCAAATTAGTTAAATAGTATTAATATAGGTTGCGTATGAGTTTACTATTACTTAACATTGAGTGCTAATAATAAAAACAATGACGCTTGAGAGTTTATTTATGAACCACGCCGTATCACTTGCTCATTCTGCTCAATGCCTTAAAAAGGCGATTCCTTTGATGGTAAAATACCGCATGCCGGTTACGCCTATCAACTATGCAATTTGGTACTGTTACATTCAAGGGAGTAACCCTTCATTAAATGCTGAATTAGACCATGTTATTGCTGAGCAACAAACATGCTCACAAGACAAAGCAAAAGAAATTTTTGATAAGCATTTAACGCAAGACGATCTGGCTTTCTTTCAAGAAATGACTGAAAAGTTCCATACAACTATGGAGCAGGTCCAGCAAGATATAAGCACCACGCTTGAGCATTCCAAAAGCTTTACAACAAGTTTAGTTGATTCACAAAATGAATTAAATATGCTTGCTGATGTAAATTCTTATAATGAAATATTAGGTTGTGTAGAGCGCTTAACCGACGATTCTATTGCTATGCAGGATTATGCTAGAGAATTTCAAACTAAGTTAGCTGTTGCTTACAACGAAATAAAAGATTTAAAAGAAGCACTTAATATTTCAAAAGAAGCAGCTGATACCGACACGCTTACGGGGTTTTATAACCGAGGTAAGTTTGATTCAGATATCGTAAAATTTTGTTTAGAATACTCAGAGAAAGCACAGGAAGATTCTCTTGCCGTACTAATTATGTTTGATATTGATCACTTTAAACGTTTTAACGATGACTTTGGTCATCAAAAGGGTGACGAAGTGTTGAGGTTAGTTGCCAAAAAAGTGAGAGAAAATACAACTGAAACAGCAAATATATATAGATACGGTGGCGAAGAGTTTTGTATAACAGCTTATTTTGACACTATTAACGATATAATAGCGTTTGCCGATTGTATACGTTTAGCTATTGCGAAATTAGCGATTCGTAAAAAGCATGATATAACAGCTAAACGTGCTATTTCTGCAAGTTTTGGTTTAGCTATTTTACGTCCATTTACTAATAGCTCAGTTTTAGTTGAGCGTGCAGATAGAGCCTTATATATCGCAAAAACACATGGCCGAAACCGAATAGAAATAGCCCCTGATATTTAATAAGCATCAGAAGCTTGATTTATTACGGCTAAAGCCGCTATTAACTTTGGTAACCTAGTAGCTTGTAAGGTTAATAAAAAAAGTTGTTAGAGTTGGCTTCCTGCAGATTTTATTTGAATTAAAGCATTTGCGAGGTTATCCCTCATTTCCAAAGTTTCTCAAAGCAGTGCCAGGTTAGCCAACGCACATAACTAATTTGAAGGGTTTGTCACTTCAAAAACACAAAAGTTAACATTTGTGTATACAAATTGTGAATAATTGTAACCAGCTAGAGCTAGTTTAAAAAGACCTTGCTAGTATGGGGAACTTACTTAATTTAATACTTTGATGTACGCTGATGCGGTATTCCTTCTCCTTATTAACTGCTCTATGTTTTAGCACTTTGTTTGCTTGCCTTTCGGTGCAAGCAACACAGGCAAGCAAGCATGCTGACGATTATAAAGAGCAAGATATAACAACTGATCGCCTGCATTTGAGTTTAAGCGTTGGGGCTGGAGTTATAACCAACCCTTTGCATGGTGGAGATAATATTCCGCTTGTGCTTATTCCACAAATTGCGTTTTATGCAGAGCAATGGTTTTTTGATAATGGCCGCCTTGGCTATTCATTTTCACAATCCCCAAAGCATCACTTTAATCTAGTTAGTGAACTCAACTCTGAATCTCGCTTTTTTATAGACTGGCACCCTAAAAATGTATTTGCATTGCAAAGTAGTGCTCTTAATAATCAGTTTGTAATGCAAAATGAAGCCTCGTCCTCTCGCTACGCTGATATTGATAATTTGCATAAACGGCAAATTGCCTTGGATGCGGGTATTGCATATCACTATGTAAATGATGACCATGTTTTTTCAGTTCAGGCTCTGCATGATATAACCGATGTTTATCGAGGTGTACGCGGTGCATTGCAGTGGCAATATCATACTGTGCTAGGAAAGCTTAAAATAAAGCCAACACTTGGAATAAACTATAAATCTGCGGAACTAAATAGCTATTTTTATGGACTTAATGAGGGTGAAACTCAATTTGGCAAAATAGACGTTGGTAGTAGTTGGCAACCTTATGCTAAAATCGACGCCCGTTGGCCACTGAGTAAGGCTGACTCTCTTCGTTTTCATGTAGCATATTACGACTATTCGGCTATGGATGGCAGTCCGCTCTTTGAACGTACTTATTCAATGACTGCATTTATAGGATTCGATCGTACTTTTTAATATGAAGTATTCAATATTAGTTGTGTTTATTACCACTTTTTTTAGTGGTTTTAGTGTGGCACAAACCCCTGTTTTTAGTGTTTCTCCAAAAGTCTGCGTGGTTTCCGAACAGCAGGATTTTTGCGATCTTGATTTACAGTTTAAATGGCTATTAAACACCTATAGTGATGTCTGTTTGTATCAACAAGAACAACTACTTCAATGCTGGCAGCAGCAGCGTTCTGGGCAATTTAATTATAAAGCGCGTGTTCAGGTGGAGACCATATACTCCTTAATCAATCCTCATACGGGTGTGTTAATAGCAAAAACACAGGTTGAAGTACAAAGCGCCCATGCTAAAAAAAATAGGCGTAGGCTTCGCTCTCCGTGGAGCTTTTTTTAATTTAGGAGCAACTAATGCCAAAAATTTTACTTGTTGAAGATGATCTCGGTTTACAACAGCTAACAAAAGATTACCTTGAACATAATGGCCTTGAAGTCGAAGTGTTGGAGCGCGGTGACGAAGTGTTTAATTACCTAGAAAACAATACACCCGATTTAATGATTCTAGACGTTATGCTGCCAGGTAAAGATGGCTTTAGCGTTTGCCGCCAAGTAAGAGATAAATTTACTCTACCAATTTTAATGTTGACTGCTAAAGGTGAAGACTTCGACCAAGTGCTTGGTTTAGAACTTGGTGCTGATGATTATGTAATAAAACCAGCAGAGCCACGTGTATTACTAGCGCGGATCAATGCATTACTACGACGTGGGCAACCAATAGTAAAATCTAGTGAAGAACTGCAGTTTGGTGATTTAGTCATCGATAAAACAAGCCGTATTGTAAAACTAAGTGATTCAGAGATTGTATTAACTTCGCACGAGTTTGAACTACTATGGCTATTAGCGTCAAATGCGGGTGAAGTACTAAGCAGAGAACATGTGCACCAACATATGATTGGCCGTCAATACGACGGACTTGATAGAACTGTGGATGTACGCGTATCACGAATTCGTAAAAAATTAGGCGATAATAGTGATAAGCCGTATCGTATAAAAACCGTATGGGGACAAGGCTATTTATTTGTTTCTGATGCATGGGATCTTTAGAACTATTTAAGGTTAATCGGCTGTAATGGGAAAACTGTTTACCAGCTTATACTTATATATCATTGTTTCATTATTTGTTGTAAGTGGTGTTATTGAGCAGCTGTGGCCCTATGAAGAGTCGCAGCAGCAGGTCTTCTTAGACGATGAGTTTGGGCAATCACTGTGGTTGCTTTCACAAACCCCAAATGGTCTTAAAAAACTAAAGCATAACTTTGAAAGTAAAGTGATTGAACGACGTGATTTAATACTTCCTCAAAAACAACAATCGCAGCTAAATCAAAACCACTACTTATATTTGTATGATAAGCAACAACGCATTGTTTGGTATGTAGATCTCGGTAATGATTCATTACTTCAAGTAGGACCGGTAGGCGTATTAACGCAGCAATCATCTTCTGTTTGGCCGTATTTATTACTACTTATTATTGTAGGTATACCAGTTGGGCTGTGGAGCTTTTTACTTTGGCGTGACTTTGCAAAGCTACGTAAAGCGTGTGAAGCGGTAGAGGGGTTGCAAGACTTCCAACTAAACGACTCTTCTAAGTCTTTCTTTTTACCTATAACTGATACATTAAAGGTAATGCAGCAACGCATTGAGTTTTTGCTTAGTGCACAGCAAGAACTTACCTCATCGGTATCCCATGAGTTTAGAACGCCATTAGCACGTTTAAAGTTTGCAATTGTAATGTTACAAGAACAAATGCTTGACGAAAAAGGCGAAAAATACCTAACAAACATGCAAACAGATATTAGTGAGCTTGAGTCACTAGTTTCTGAAATGCTTGAATACGCGCGATTAGACTCTCAACAACCAAGTTTACAGCCAATAAACTGCGATTTAGCTGGGCTGGTAAAAACCACTGTTGAAAAGCTAAATTTTGAAGCTAGAACAACGCTCTCTATAAACCTCCCTGAGCATTTAAATTACTACTGTGATAGCCACTTTATGGCGCGAGTATTTCAAAATTTAATTGGCAATGCGCTCAAATACACTCATCAACAAGTCAAAATTTCATTGCTACAAGAGGCAACTCACATCGTATTGATTGTTGAAGATGATGGTGAAGGGATTGACCCCGTTGAGCGAGAAAACGTATTTAAGCCTTTTACTCGATTAGATAAAAGTAGAGGCAAGGACACTGGTGGCTTTGGTTTAGGGCTTGCTATAGTTGCTAAAATTGTGTCGTGGCACCAAGGAGAGTGTAAAGCAGAAAGCTCAAGCTTAGGTGGTGCTAAATTTATTGTATATTTACCTCTTAAATTTAAGACATAAAAAAAGCGCCTAAGGCGCTTTTTTTGCGGTTAAAAACCAAAATCAACAAGTAGCAATATAATAGACCGCAAGTATTTAAAAAAGTTCTCAATTATTTTTTATTTTTTTCAAGTAATGGCATTAACATTTGCTCAAGGCCATTTAGTTTAACCTCATACATCATCGCTAGTTGGCTACCAAGTTTCGAGTTAGGAAATCCCTGCTGTTTGAACCACACCAAATAAGGTTCTGGTAGTAGTAATAAAGGGCGCCCAGCATATTTCCCAAAAGGCATCGTTGTATTTACAGCTATTTTTAATTGTTTTGGATCCATAAGAGTTACTTAGGTTTTAAAGTCTGCGTAAGTGTAAGGGATTTTAGAAATATAAAATAGGCTGTGACGGGCAAGAAACAGCCTATTTTGCGAGGGAGTAGGCCCTCTGATTTAATAATTTTTTGTTGATTAATATAAACCTAGTTGAACTTTAATTAGCTGGGATCTAATTAAGTTATTATTAGAACATGGGGTTTTATTTAACCAACATGGATAGTCTACCTGTTTTTTATGGTCGTGGTGAAATGGCTTGTAAAGGAATGTAAATAGAATTGCTTTTCATTTAAAAACTAATAACAAAGCCTTAATGATTTTAAGGCTTTGTTATTTATAGACGTTATAAAAAGTGATTATTCGTTAAATAGCTCTTGTTTAACGTGCTCTGCAAAACCACTACCTGCTTCTAAGTAAAAGTTATAAGTAGAATGAACACCCATTTCTTCTAGCTCTTTTTGTTGATCAGGGTAGTTTGCAATAGCTGTTACTTGGCCTTTATAACCTGAGGCTTGTAGTTGCTCTAGCGCAAAAATATTTTGCATATGCTTTGGCATTGCAAGCATGACCATTTCTACTTGCGAATGATTTACTCGTTGCCAAAAGTCAGGATCTGTTGCATCAGCAATTAATACGTTGCGGCCTCTGTTAACGTGCTTATCTACCACTTCAGGTTTTATATCTATGCCTGCAACAACATTTGGGTGAGTCGCGTTGATTGTTTCATAAGCACCAGTACCAATACGTCCCATACCAAAAATGACTATTTTAGTATCGTTTAGGTTAACAGGTAGCTCTTCAGCTAAACGAGTTTTGCTTTCAAACTTTAATAGCCAGTGCTCTATTTTTACGTATAGCTCGTTTGAGCGCTTATTTAACGGCGAGGCAATTACAAAGGTAATAGAAACAGCAATTGCCATTACGGCCAGCCACTCAGAAGTGATCATGCCTGTGCTAGCTGCTACTGCACATACAATTAACCCAAATTCACTGTAGTTAGATAAACTAAAGGCGGTAAGTAATGATGTACGTGCGCGTAGTTTGAATATATTTGTGAACACGTAATAAAGCGCTATTTTAATAGGTAAAACTAAAACAAGTATAATAGCAACGATTAATGAGCTAGTGGTTAGCTCTGCGCTCAAGCCAATACTTAAGAAAAAACCGACTAATAATATGTCTTTTAAATTAAGCAGAGATTTTGATAGTTCTCCTGCTTTTTTATGTGGTGCAAACATCATCCCAATTATGAGTGCGCCTAGGTCGCCTTTTAATCCTGCAAATTCAAATGCATGATAACCAGCAACTAAAGCAAAGAAAAAACCAAATAATGGTAATAGTTCACCATGTTTAGAGCGATTTAATACGCCATACATGACAGGTCGTAATAAAGGCAGAGCAATTATTAATGCAATTGCCCATACATTTGGAATTTTACCTGTACTAATCGCTAAAAAGATAACAGCAAAGATATCTTGCATGACTAGTATACCAATGGCTATTTTACCGTGAAGGCTTGCCATTTCTCCGCGTTCTTCAAGCACTTTTACTGCAAATACAGTACTTGAAAAACTAAGCGCAAACCCAACTAATAAAGCACTTTGCCAACTTAAATCAATAAACAGTGGAATAGCGAAAACACCAAGCAATAACATAAAGCCACTAAAAAGCGCGCTGCTAAAAATAATATGCAATGTTGCAGGCGCCCACACTTGGGGTTTAATTAAACTGTTTACCTTTAGCTTTAAACCAATACTAAAAAGAAGAAGGGTTACGCCAAGTGCTGCTATTGTATCGAGCAACTCTGTACTTTTATAACCCGATAAATTTAAAGCAAAACCTGCTAATAAAAATCCAATAAGAGGAGGCAGCTTTAACTGATAAACAGCAAAGCCACACACAAACGCGGCGGCAAAATAGATTAGTTCCATAATTCTTAATATCACTTCATTTGGGGTTGCAGTGTAACGAAAAATTTATACCATTGAAAATAAAAATAGACCTAAAAATGAACGCGTCTAATCAAATACTTGCCTAGCTGTGTATAAAAAATGCGCATCAAACATATATTTAATCGTAAATAGCATGTAAATAACATTTTTTCACTGACATTGGCTTTTAAATATGGTTAAGATGCGATAACGAAGAAGTTTAAGCAAGAGCAAATAATAGAACCGTTCAGCTTAAGGAGAAATATATGTTTAAAAAGATTTTAGCGTCGGTAGGTATTGGTGCTGCAAAAGTAGATACTGTTTTAGAGACTGAACACCTACAACCTGGTCAGCTTTTTAATGCACAAATAGTCATTACCGCAGGTGATGTTAGCCAAGATATTGCAGGCTTAGATTTATTACTTATGACCCGTGTTAAAGTGGCAGGTGATGATGGCGATTATTTTACCAATCATGTGATTGACCAATGGCGAATTACAGATATAGGTACAATTGAGCCTGGCGAAGTTAAAAGTATCCCTTTTGAAGCACGTCTTCATTCTGAAACACCTATTACAGAAATTAATGCAGGTTACAATCAATCCCATGTGTGGCTTGAAACAGGTTTAGATATTGATTTAGCACTTGATCCGAGCGATAAAGACCATTTACATATTTACCCTAATGAAGCTGTTAAAACGTGCATGCAGGCGATGGAAAAGCTAGGTTTTAGCTTAATGAAGGCTGATGTAGAAAAAGGCCATTTGCGCGCTTCAACATTTCAATCGTTATCGGGCTGTTATCAGGAACTTGAATATAAGCCAAATAGCCGTAGTTTATTTGGCATTCAAGAGATCGAGTTGTCATTTGTACCAGAGGCACATAAAACACACGTGCTTATAGAGCTAGACAGGGCCTTTAGAGGCGATGGTTATGTAGATTTAACGATAGAGCATGACCACGTGAATTTATCGCAGTTGTGCGACCAACTAGAGCGCTTATTTGCTTAATATAAACTAACAAGTGAATAATTTTATTAAACCCGGCCTAGGCTGGGTTTATTGTTTATAGGATTTAAAATGCAATTTAAATGTGAGCAGTTTAATGCTTTAGATGCGCATACTCTTTTTACTATTATGCGAGGACGTGTAGACGTATTTGTTGTAGAGCAGGCGTGCCCTTACCCTGAACTTGATGATGTAGATATTGATTTAAATACACAGCATTTATATACACTAGACAATGGGCGGCTACACACTTATGCCCGATGCTATGAAAAAAATGAGCAATACAGCGCAATAGGACGCGTGCTGGTAAGTAAAAGTGCGCGTGGCAAAGGCTACGCCACTGTACTTGTAAGTAAAGCTATAGAATGTTGTAAAGAGCGGTGGCCTGAACGAGATATTTATATTGGCGCACAAACCTACTTACTTGATTTTTACCGCTCCTTTGGCTTTGAAGATTACAAAAGTGAATATCTAGAAGACGGTATACCTCATCAAGATATGATTTTAAAACTCACTCAATGAATCCAATTGAAGCAGCTATAAAAAAGCCCACTAATGTGGGCTATTTTATTTAAAACTATTTTAAGGCTAAGGTATCATTTAGCTCAATAGTGAATGTAAAAACACCATGCCAATAGCCAGTGGACATACAAACTTAGTATACCAAGGCCATATTTTCCAAAACAATGTATTGTGAACTTCAGGGTTACCCTCTTGAATTGCTTTTAGTAATGAGCCTCTATACCAAATCCAGCCTACAAATATACAACACATAAGACCAAGTAAAGGCTGAGCTACTTTTGTAGTGAGAGTGATTACTAAGCCAAATAAGCTGCTAAGGTTACACACAATTGTAATACTGACGATAGCGATTAGCGCCCCAATTAACCACGTTGCTTGAACGCGTTTCATCCCAAAGCGCTCTACGGTGTATGATACTGGCGCCTCTAACATTGAAATAGATGATGTTAAAGCGGCAATACTCATTAACGCAAAAAATGAAAAACCCACAAATAAGCCAACTTCGCCCATTCCATCAAATAAAGCGGGGAGTACCTGAAACACTAATGTATCTTCAGAGAGTAGCTTACCCGTTGTGGCCGAGAATATTTCAACGCCTTGAGCTTGTGCTACGTACATAGCCGGAATAATCAGTAAACCTGCAACAAAGGCTATAAATACATCAATAAGGGTCACATAGGCACCTAAAGAAACAAGATTTTCTTTTTTACTAATGTACGAGCCGTAAATAATCATTACGCTAGTGCCAAGCGATAAAGAGAAGAAAGCTTGCCCTAATGCACTTACTAATAGTTTTGCGTCAAAAATAGATGAAAAGTCAGGAACTAAGTAGGCTTTTAAGCCTTCCATAGCACCATCTTGCGTCATTACATAAGCAATAAGTGCAAATAAAATGCCTAAAAGTGCAGGCATTAAACGCTTAGACCACTTCTCAATACCGTTTTCAACGCCTCTACTTATAATAGCGACAGTTAGTACGATAAAGATCATAGTGAATATAATATTTCGAGTAAGTGATTGCTCGCTTAACCATGTAGATGCTGTGTTGGCACCAACTAAAGTGGCTATGGGTTCAGCTGTGGCGCTGAGCATCCAACCGGCAACAATGGCGTAAAAGCTTAGTATAAAGCCAGCGCATAAAATACCGCCAAAACCAACAGCAAAAGCAAAGTGTTTTTGCCATGACTTATTAGATATTTTTTGAAGTGATGACACTGCGTTTGCTTGGCCATGACGTCCAATCATAAGTTCAGCCATTAAAGCAGGGTAGGCTAAAAAGAACGCAAGCACTAAATATGCGACTAAAAATGCAGCACCGCCATTACTTGCTGTTTGTGTAGGGAATCCCCAAATATTGCCCAAACCAACGGCAGAACCCGCGGCGGCCATAATAAAACCAAAGCGAGAGCTAAACTCGCCTCTAACTGCGCTCATATTATTGTACTTCTCTATTGTGTGACGGCGGTGACAATCTACTGGAAATGTAAAAAAATAAAAAGTGCTTATTTGCTGATCTAGCACAAATTAATAAGTAAAGTGTATGTTATAACCATCGATTTTAATTGTTGTTATTAAGTCGTTTAAAATAACGAGTTGATTTTGTTTAATAATTGTTAATTACAGTCTGTAACTATTGCTTTACGGATTATGGTGCTGTGCAATAGTGAGAGTAAAGCACGCCCCCCCTAACTGGGTGCTTTTACTTACTTTAACGCTGCCATGATGCCAATCAGCTACCTTGGTAACAATGGCTAGGCCAAGGCCATAACTCTTATCGGCTCTGTTACGGTGATCTTCCTCTCTAAAAAATGGGCTAAATACATTACTAAAGTTCTCTTGTGCGATACCTGGGCCGTCATCTTCTACCGTTATTATAAGCTGTTGCTCGTGTAACTTTGCACTGAGGTAAATATGTTGGTTTGCAAAATCACATGCGTTAGTTAATAAGTTAGTAATTGCACGGGCCAGCCAGTGAAGATCTGCATTTATTATTTTATCTGTACTATTGAGTTGTACGTTGAGCATTTGCATTTCAAGTTTTGGTGCAAGTTGAACTAAAATATCTTCAAGGTAGGATTTAATATTGGTTGATGAATAGGTTAGTTTATTCGCGTTTTGCTCTAAAGTAGCAAATGCTAAATAGCTACTAAGCATCGATTCCATATGATCTAAATCGTTTTCCATACGGGTTAAATACTGTTTTACTTTTTGCTCATCATGGCTATCTAATGCCGCATCTAAACCAAATCGCAGGCACGCGATAGGGGTGCGGATGTCGTGAGACAAGCTCGAGGCCATTAGTTTGTTTTCGGCGACGAGTTTCTCTATTTGGCTAGCCATGCGGTTAAAAGTAAGTTCCACATCTTTTATATAGGTAAAGTGCGATACCTTTATTCGGGCTTGAACATTACCAGAGGCAAACTTTTTAGCGGCTTCATTTAAGACAGTTAGCCGTTTAGCTAAGGGCGCGATAATAAACCCCATAAATACACATAGGCCTGCGTAAAATAGTAGAGTTAATATAATGTCGTTATGCTGCTCGCTATCAAAAATTTTATCTAAGCGCATTGATAAGTGAAAAGGATTTAAAACGTCGCTACTATAAAGCATATAAAAGCCTTGCTGATCCTCTAAAATCAGCCCACCTGGCGTGTGCATTTGTAATAATAAAGAAGGTGGTAAGGCGAGTGACTCATTTGGCTTGTAGTCAATTAAAACATCAAACTCTCGGGCTAGTTGTTTTACATAATCGCTGCGCTCAGATGTAGGTATGTTAGCTAACTGCTTATTAAAACCCATGATCATTTTACTTTGCTGACTAAATTCATCTTGTGGGGTATGCGCTTGTTGACTAAAAGCATCAATAAGCCAGCCCAATACCACAATAGATAAAAGTGCACTGCCTAGAAGCGATATATAAAACTTTTTCATTTATTTATTCATCGCTCTATTACCACGCGGTAGAAACAAGTAAATATCCACGGCCCCAAATAGTTTTAATTTTTTCGGGGTTTTGTGGATCATCATTAAATTTTTTACGAAGTGCAGAAATAAGTACATCAACACTTCTATCAAGCCCGTCGTACTCTCTACCTTTCGTCGCTTTAAATACGGCATCGCGTGAGACAACTTGACCTGCATTGCTTGCAAGGTAGTGTAATAATAGATATTCGGCGCTTGATATGTTTATATCTTGCTCGTTAAGGGTCACATTTCTAGATTCGGTATTAATACTAAGTGCACCAACTTGAATAATGCTTTGGCTAACCTGTGGTTTATTTGGTTCATTGTTTTGACGCAGTGCTGCTTTTATTCGCGCTAGTAATGCACGCGGACGCACCGGTTTCATTATGTAGTCGCTTGCGCCAACTTCTAAACCAATAACTTCATCCATCTCTTCATCGCGTGCGGTGAGCATTATAATAGGCGAATTATAAAAGCTACGAAGCTCTCTACATACGCTGATACCATCTTGCCCCGGGAGCATAATATCAAGGAGCACAATATTTGGGTTTAACGTTTTGACCTTGCTAACAACTTCGTCACCACGATGACAAACATGCGTTGTATAGCCTTGCTCTGTTAAATATTCAGCAACCCATTGCGCTAGTGATGCATCGTCTTCAACAAGTAAAATAGTGCCGTAGTTATCCATAAAATATCCCTAATGCGATTGGTATTAAAATAGTCGCCAGCGGCGTTTTTTTTGTCTGTTTTGATAAACCCATTGTAGTTTTACTTCTGCTGTACTGATGACTTTGGATGTATTGCTATCAAATAGTTCAAATGAAATGCTTTGCTGTGAGTCAAAAGCATAATTAAAAGTACCACTTTGTTGCTTTAGCCAACATTGCATAATGTACTTTGAAGTTGCATCGCGTAGGCAGTAATTGCCAATGATAGGTTGCTCCCACGTAAGTGTGACATCGGCATAGCAATTACGCCCTTCGCGCAGTGCAACACAAGTGTCGGGTAGTGCTATGAGTGCTTCAGGGGGGTCCTGCGCTTTAACAGTAAAGGTACTGGGAAAGATCAGTAATACCCAGATCCATCTAAAATACATAACGTAGGCCTACCTTGGCTTTATGTTGATATCCTTGGGAAATAATTGGGCTGTCGTCAATTTCTTTTGAAAACCATGTAGTAAGCCAACCGGATAAAAACACCCAATCTTGGCTTATTGGATATTCAGCATGGAACTCAAAGATAATACTAGTACTGGCATTGCTGGTATAAATCGGGCGAAGGCTGGTGGCTTCATCGCTATCAATGCCAAAGTAATAATTGGTAAAGTCAGCAGAGTAGGCGCTTAAACCAACACCAGACCTAAACTCCCAGTTTCGCCATGGCAAAATGTGGCTAAAAAAGCTATTTATAACCCAGCCATTATGGGCACCAGATATGTCATGAAGGTATTCAAAGGAGAATTGTGAGTTTTCAAATCGGCGCGAGAGCCTAAGACCAACATCAAAATCGTAATTACGTTTTTTAATACCTTGGAGTTCTTTTATAACACCATGGTTATAAAACCCGAGGCCTTTTTCGTCAAACCCGGCTTGAGTATTTGTGCCAAGTATATCTAAGCCCCAATCAAATTTATCTATAAGGCTGTAACCAATTACAAGACCACCGCTGAGTTGATTGTGATCAAAATCAAGATAAAATTTATCGTAAGAAACAGCAAGACTTAAATCAAGCTCAACGCCCTTATCGTAAGATTCGATACCGATTAGGTAAGAATCTTCAACATAAAAGCCCGCACCTGCACTCCAATCCCAGGCAAAGCCTTGGGTTGGCTCTAACGTATTGTCTGCATAATAGCGATTACTTGCCATACTTGTGGTGCTAAAAATAAAGCAAAAAAGCAATGTTATGCTAACTAAAGTATGGTTAAGCAAAGTGTTTCTCATCCCTATGGGGCCTAATTATTATTTGTTATTAGGCGTAGTATATTGTTAATTCGTTCCTTTAATCTGTAAAAAAATGTAGTAAGTGTTAGGTCTGTTGAACTTTCAAGGTTAAATTTTCAGCAGTCTGTTTGGTATATAAGCAAGGCAGAGCCTATGCAGTGTGGCTATTCCCCATAAATGGGCGATAACGTAGCATTAATGCCAAACAGGCGCTGCCCAATGGGTTCTTCCTAAGGGCTATTTACGCTTTGTTGCTCGGTTTTTACTTATTCTTACATGGATGTAAGCCATTAGAATAACGCAGGAGCAGTTATCGAGCCCACTAGGTTACAAACCGAGCGCCGCGATTAAATAGCCCCTAGTTTGAACAAATTTTAATCCGTAAAGATCAACAGACCCTAATTTACTGAACTTTAATTTTATCGATTAATATACTGCTTAAGTAAAACTGCATCATAGGCGTTAATGCGCTTACTTCTGTTCTGTTACATGGACCACTAAGCTTGGCAAGGCTAGATAACTTTGACAACGTTTTGTACCGAGGAATTTGAATGTCTTTTCCAAGTCTTTCCATGCGGGCTTCATCAGTATTTTGCTGATGGACAAAAGCGACAACCTCAAGCTCATTAGTTATTTTTTGCTCTTCGGTGAAACTATAAACTAGTGGCTCACGATGAAAACTTGCACTATCAATAGAAGATTTAGCAAACCAAACAACATCACCTGATGCTTTGTGTGTGAGGCGCATACTTACTTGTGCAAATATTGCAGCGCATTCCTGAGTTGGGTATTGCTGAGCAATATCTGAATATAATGTAAAAGGGTTCTCAGGTTGCTTTATTGCGTACTTAACATCGTCAGTGAAAGTTAAATCAAGTTGCTGAATAGTTAGTGTGTAGTCGCTGTTATTTTTAGTGGTTACTTTTAGCTGTTTATCGTTAAGTGCTTGGCTAATTTGCGATAAAAGTTTATCGGTTACACTTGCCTTATCGGTAATAATTTTTACTGTTTGGTTTCTAACTACCTTATGTGCAGGAAGTTGAACGGATTTAACTTTTGGGGATGAGTGTTCTGTGGTGTACTCAAGCTGGTAGGTCTGACTTTTTAATGTTGGCTTTAATGGCATAGCCAGTGGCTCGGCCGGCTGCTTTGTAAGAGTACAACCAGTTGATAATATAACAAAAAGTGACACAACTAAAAAACGCATAAGTACTAAACACTCACTAAAAACCAAATAATCGTCGTATTGTACGTTAGTCCAAACAAAACTTCATGATATTATCTACATAGATGTAGTTAAAAAGATAAAATTTATAAAAATGAAGTATCTCAAATCTTTATTGTATAGCCTACCTGCTTTGTGTTTGTTGTTTAGCTCTGTGAGTTTTGCAGCAAAAGCAGATCCTGATTGGGATGCATTTGTAAAAAAGTACGGCCGTTATGCGCAAAAAAAACTGAAAAATAAAGGTATACCAGGCGCTGCACTTTCGATTGTAAGTACAAACAACTCAGACTACATCCACACCATGGGTGTAACTAAAACCCGAAATGGACAAAAAGTAAATAAGCATACCCGGTTTAGGCTCGCGTCTGTTTCTAAAACATTTGCAGGCTCGTTATCAGCTAAATTAGCCAATGAGGGTTTACTTAAATTAGATAAAGCTGTTAGCGATTACATAACTGAGTTCAAAGGGACTGTTTATCAAGATGATTTAAAGGTATTTCACCTTCTAAGTCATGCAAGTGGGTTAGTGCCTAATGCGTACGATAATTTGATAGAGTCTCGTATGGATTACCCCAGTATTGTTGAAAAATTACTTAGTGTTAAACCTATTTGCAAACCAGGCGAATGTTACGGTTATCAAAATGTTATGTTTAGCCTTATAGGTAATGTGATATTACAAAGCAGTGGTAAAAGTTACGCGCAGTGGTTACGAGAAACTATTTTTGCGCCTTTAAAAATGAGTGATGCCAGCTTAGGTTTTGAATCTATGGTTCAGGATGAAAATTACGCATTACCACACGTGCGCGGTACAAAACGTTGGTATAGCGCTAAGCTTAAAAAAAATTATTATAAAGTGGGACCTGCAGCGGGTGTAAACGCAAGCGCAAATGACATGGCCATTTGGTTAAAAGCCCAGCTAGGGCAATACCCTGATGTTTTGTCATTGGATACTCTAGCAAAGCAAACGCGTCCTTATACACATACAAAAAAAGAAATGCATCGCAGGGTGTGGAAAAAACACCTTAATGAGGCTTATTACGGACTAGGTTGGCGGGTTTATAATTACGCTGATGAAACGCTTTACTATCATAGTGGCTGGGTGCAAGGATATAGAAGCGATGTGGTTGTGTTTCCCCACTTAAATGTTGGTTTTAGTTTAATCGTTAATGCTGAAACCGGCGTAATAAATGAATTAACAACTGAATTTATCGACAGGCTATTAGAATACAAACGAGGTAAAAAAATATGAATAAAATAATATTAGCAATCACTTTTTTAGCCTTGTCATTTAATTGTAGTTTGGCATTTGCCGCACCTGACGAGGTATATTTGTTTCGTCATAGCGAAAAGTTAACGGGGAAAAACCCAGCGCTCTCAGAAGAGGGGAAGGCACGTGCAAATAATTTAGTTACTTTGTTTAAAGAACATCAAAATATACATCTTTTTAGCAGCAACTATAAACGCACGTTGCAGACAGCCGCACCTTTGCAGGCACATTTTAATACCAAATTAAATGTGTATAACGCAGGTGAGCTAGGTGATTTAAAAAATGAGTTACTCAAACTAAAGGGTGTAGTTGTTGTTATTGGGCACAGTAATACGACGCCGCAACTGGCTGAACTACTCTCCAATGAAAAAGTGCCAGCTATGAGTGAGACACAATTTACTCAGTATTTTATATTGCATAATAAGCCCAGAAGTAATGGCACTGATTATGATGTAACGCACCATACAATGAGCTTTTAAATTAAAAAGTGTTATATAACAAAAAACCAGCATTAAGCTGGTTTTTTAATTTAAACGTACTAAATCCTTTAAATAGGATTAATTAGTTACGTGGTAAATGTATTTTTTTCTCAACACTTTGACGATAAAGCACAATAGTGTGACCTATCGTTTGTAGCTTAGTCGCACCAGTTTCACGTACGATTGCTTCAAAAATAAGTGCTTTTGTTTCACGATCATCAGTTGGAACTTTAACTTTGATTAATTCGTGAATTTCTAATGCACTTTGAATTTCGACTACTACGCCTTCGGTTAAACCGTTAGAACCTAGTAAAACTACAGGCTTGAGGCTATGTGCCTGACCTTTTAAAAACTGCTTTTGTTTGTTTGATAATGTCATGTTTATACAAATTTTGCTGAATATGGCTTGAATTAAGGGTATTCTAACGCCATCTAGAGAATATTACTAATTAGTTGCGTGTTAATTTATGACAAATAAAAAACAGTCAGCCAGTTCACAGCGATGGCTGAAAGAACATTTTGATGATAAATATGTTCAAGAAGCGCAAAAAAAAGGCTGGCGTTCACGAGCGGTTTTTAAATTAGATGAAGTACAAAATAGAGATAAGTTACTTCGCCCTGGTATGACCGTTGTTGATTTAGGAGCAGCTCCAGGAAGCTGGTCACAGTATTTGGCAGAAAAAGTAGGTGACAAAGGTCAAGTAATTGCCTGTGACATATTACCTATGGACTCACTTGCGGGTGTTGACTTTTTACAAGGTGACTTTCGTGAAGAAGCTGTGTTAAATGCGTTGCTAAAACGTATTGATGGTAAAAATGTTGATGTGGTACTCTCTGACATGGCACCAAATATGAGTGGTAATAACTCAGTAGATCAAGCGGGTAGTATGTATTTGGTAGAACTTGCGCTGGATATGTGTAGTCAAGTACTAAAGAAAAATGGCGCATTTATTGTTAAGGTTTTCCAAGGTGAAGGCTTTGATCAATACTTGCAAGATGTACGTAATAGTTTTAAAGCAGTGAAAATACGCAAACCTGATGCCTCACGTGCCCGTTCTCGGGAAGTATATATAGTAGCGACTGGATACAAACTGTAGTACAGTTGCTTGGCGTTTAGTTGAATTTAAATTAATTGGATACAAGAGGTTAACCCCTTGAGCGATATGGCGAAAAATTTAATACTATGGCTGGTGATTGCAGTTGTGCTGATGTCAGTCTTTCAGAGCTTTAATGGTGGCGAGCAAGTTGATCGTCAAACAAGTTACACTCAATTTGTTAAAGATGTCCGCAGTGGCTCTTTACAAGAAGTTATTATCGACCGCGGTACAGGAAATATTACTGGTACTAAGAGCAGTGGTGAACGTTTTCAAACAACGATGCCAATGTACGATGAAGACTTAATAAATGATTTACTTAAAAATGATGTAAATGTGAAGGGTGTACAACCTGAAGAGCAATCATTCTTAGCAAGTATATTTATTTCTTGGTTCCCGATGATACTGCTTATTGGTGTATGGATATTCTTCATGCGTCAAATGCAAGGCGGCGGCGGTAAAGGCGCTATGTCATTTGGTAAGAGTAAAGCTCGTTTAATGAGCGAAGATCAAATTAAAACAACGTTTGCAGATGTTGCTGGTTGTGATGAAGCGAAAGAAGATGTTACCGAATTGGTAGACTTTTTACGTGACCCTTCTAAGTTTCAAAAGCTTGGCGGTAGTATTCCTAAAGGCGTACTAATGGTTGGTCCTCCTGGTACTGGTAAAACGTTACTTGCAAAGGCTGTTGCGGGTGAAGCGAAAGTACCGTTTTTTACAATTTCTGGTTCAGATTTTGTTGAAATGTTTGTCGGTGTGGGTGCGTCACGTGTACGTGATATGTTTGAACAAGCTAAAAAAGCGGCACCTTGTATTATCTTTATAGATGAGATTGATGCGGTTGGTCGTAAACGTGGCGCAGGTATGGGCGGCGGTAACGATGAACGTGAGCAAACACTCAACCAAATGCTAGTAGAAATGGATGGTTTTGGTGGTAACGAAGGTATTATCGTTATTGCGGCAACTAACCGACCAGATGTTCTAGATCCTGCATTACTTCGTCCAGGTCGTTTTGACCGCCAAGTAGAAGTTGGTTTACCTGATATCCGTGGTCGTGAGCAAATACTTAAAGTACACATGCGTAAAGTGCCATTAGGCGATAACGTAGAGGCGGCTCTTATAGCGCGTGGAACACCAGGTTTTTCTGGCGCTGATTTAGCGAACTTAGTAAACGAAGCTGCACTTTATGCTGCACGTGGTAATAAACGTGTTGTAAGTATGGCTGAATTTGACGCTGCTAAAGATAAAATCATGATGGGCGCAGAGCGCAAAACCATGGTGATGAGCGAGCAAGAAAAAGAAATGACAGCATATCACGAAGCAGGCCACGCAATTGTGGGCCGTATGGTTCCTGAACATGATCCAGTTTACAAAGTATCTATTATTCCACGTGGCCGTGCGCTAGGTGTAACAATGTACTTGCCTGAACAAGACCGTGTTAGTCATTCAAAAGAGCTTTTAGAATCAATGATTTCAAGCCTTTATGGTGGCCGTATTGCTGAAGCGCTTATTTATGGTGCTGACAAAGTAACAACGGGTGCAAGTAACGATATTGAGCGCGCAACTGATATTGCACGTAAAATGGTTACACATTGGGGTTTAAGTGAAAAGCTAGGTCCATTGCTTTACGCTGAAGATCAAAACGAGATGTATATGGGTGGTGGCGGAAGCCGTGCATCTAGTATGTCGGATGATACTGCTAAAATAATTGATGCTGAAGTACGCTTGTTTTCAGATCGTAACTACCAAAGAGCAGAAGAAATATTAAAAGAAAATATTGATATTCTTCACTCAATGAAAGACGCGTTAATGAAATACGAAACAATCGACGCTAAGCAAATTGATGATTTAATGGCGCGCCAACCAGTGCGTGAGCCGCGCGATGCTCATGACCGCCATGAAGCTAAGCCGGTAAAAGAGCAAGAGCCTCAAGAGCCAGTGCTTGATGAAAGTCAAAAAGCGGATGATTCATCGAAAAAAGATGAAACAAACCTTGATGATAAAGCTGAATAATCGTTAAAATAGTTAGTGAAAGCCCCGAATTTCGGGGCTTTTTTGTATCAGCTATTTAGAAAAAGAATAAAGGTTGGCAATGACTAATATATTAAAGCTTCCCAGAGGACGTACGCTCAATATTGAAAAGCCTGTTATTATGGGAATATTGAATGTAACGCCAGACTCATTTTCTGACGGCGGGCAGTTTTTAGACCCCAAAATAGCGCTAAAGCGCGCAATGCAATTGTTAGGGGATGGTGCGCAAATTTTAGACATTGGGGGGGAGTCTACCCGCCCCGGCGCGCCAGATGTGAGTTTGAAAGATGAACTAGCCCGAGTAATTCCTGCTATTAAAGCGATACGTGAGTACAGTGATTGCGTTATTTCAATTGATACTAGTAAAGCGCAAGTTATGGAGCAAGCAATACTCGCTGGGGCAGATATAGTCAATGATGTAAGAGCTCTACAAGAAATAAACGCCTTAGAAACGGTTGCGCAGTATGAAGATGTAGCAATTTGTTTAATGCATATGCAAGGGCAACCCCGCAGCATGCAGTGCGCACCTCATTACGACAATCTGTTTGCAGATATAAATATGTTTTTTAGTGAACGTATTAAAGCATGTGAAACAGCAGGGATTAAGTTTGAGCGACTTATTCTAGACCCTGGTTTTGGATTTGGAAAAACACTTAGCCATAACTATCAAATATTGGCTAAGTTTGATGATTTTAACAAGTTAGGTTTGCCATTATTGGCCGGATTATCTCGTAAGTCGATGATAGGTAATCTATTAAATAGAGAAACAAATGAGCGATTAGCGGGCAGCTTAGCGGGTGCGTTAATCGCGGCGCAAAATGGCGCAAAAATTATTCGTGTACATGACGTTAAAGAAACCGCAGACGTACTTGGTGTATATCAAGCCTGCGAGAAAGGAATTGCAAAATGAAAGAAAGAAAATATTTTGGTACTGATGGCGTACGTGGTCTAGTAGGAACGCCACCTATTAACCCTGAGTTTGCAATGAAGTTGGGTTGGGCTGCAGGGCGCGTATTATCTCAAAGTGGTACTAAAAAAGTCATTATAGGTAAAGATACGCGTATTTCTGGCTACATGCTTGAAACTGCACTTGAGGCTGGTTTAATTGCCGCTGGTATTGATGTTGTATTACTGGGTCCAATGCCGACACCTGCAGTTGCGTATTTAGCGCAAACATTTCGTGCAGAGGCAGGTATAGTAATTAGTGCCTCACATAACCCTTATTACGATAACGGTATTAAGTTTTTCAATGGGCAGGGTCTAAAGCTTGACGATGAAGTAGAGCTTCAAATTGAAGCGATGCTTGATGAGCAAATGACATGTGTTGCTTCAGATAAATTAGGTAAAGCTTCGCGTTTAGTTAGTGCAGACGGCCGTTATATAGAGTTTTGTAAGAGCCAGTTCCCCCAAGGGTTATCTTTAGAAGGGCTTAAAATTGTTGTCGATTGCGCAAATGGCGCTACATACCATATAGCTCCTTCTGTCATGCGCGAACTTGGCGCTGAAGTTATAACACATGCATGCGAGCCTAATGGCGTTAATATAAATCATGAATGTGGCGCTACTCATGTAGATACCCTTAAACGCAAAGTGCTTGAATTTAAAGCTGACGTAGGTATTGCATACGATGGGGATGGCGATCGTGTAATGATGGTTGATCATAATGGTCGTGTATTTGATGGTGACGATTTAGTTTATATTATTGCTTGCCAAGCTGCCGAAGATGATATGTTGGGTGGAGGTGTTGTTGGCACTGTAATGTCTAACATGGGTCTTGAAAATGCTTTAAAAGCAAAAGGTATCGAGTTTGCTCGCAGTAAAGTGGGTGACCGCTATGTAATGGAATTACTACAGCAAAAAGGCTGGAAAATTGGCGGTGAAAGCTCAGGCCATGTATTAAATTTAGATTTAATTAGCACGGGTGATGGCATTATATCAAGTTTGCAAGTACTTGCAGCTATGGTTGCACAAAACCGTACACTACAAGATTTGGGTGCTGGTTTTACTAAATATCCAATGAAAATGATTAACGTGCGCTATACCGCTGGAACAGATCCGACAAAAGCGCCAGAGGTACTTTCAGCTGTAGCAGAAGTTGAGCTTGCTTTAGGCGACAAAGGCCGAGTTTTACTGCGCAAATCAGGCACAGAACCTGTTGTTCGTGTTATGGTTGAAGCCGAGCAAGAAAAAATTGTAATAGACAGCGCTCAAAAAATTGCAGCTGTTGTAGAATCTATGAGCAAACAGACTGATTAATAACAATAACCTCTTGTAACTTTGGGCGAGAAAAGTTAATATCTCGCCCGCTTTCTAATGTGGAGTGGAAAATGGCAATACGCAAGGCGATGGTCGCAGGCAACTGGAAAATGAATGGTTCGTTAGAGCTAGTTAAACAAATGTCTGATGCTATTAACGATGTAAAATCACAAGAGATGGACATTGTTTTATTTCCTCCATTCCCACTTGTACCTGCGATGATAGCTAGTGGTGTTTCTACAGGTGCTCAAACTGTTTCTGAAAATACACCTGGTGCGTTTACCGGTGAAGTAGACGGACAGCTTCTAAAAGACTTAGGTGCAACTTACGTACTCGTTGGTCATTCTGAACGCCGCAGTATTTATAACGAAAGTAATGAAACTGTCGCTGAAAAGTTTGCTAGAGCACAAGAAGTTGGGTTAACACCAATTTTATGTGTTGGCGAAAGTGAAAGTGAGCAAGAAAACGGTCAAACCGAACAAGTCGTTGCTGCACAAATTGATGCAGTAATTGAAAAATTAGGTGTAGCAGCACTGAAAGATTCTGTGATAGCATACGAGCCCGTTTGGGCCATAGGCACAGGTAAGACTGCATCGCCAGAGCAGGCACAAACTGTTCATAAATTTATCCGTGATAAAATTGCTGCACTTGATAGCACTTTAGCACAAGGGCTTTCCATCTTATATGGTGGTAGCGTTAATGAAAAAAATAGCGAATTATTATTTGCACAAACAGATATAGATGGCGGCTTAATTGGCGGCGCAAGTCTAAAAGCAGAATCTTTTTCTGCAATCTGTAACAGTGCAAAAGGGACTGTATAAGATGTACGAAATTTTATTAGTAGTTTATTTAGTTGTGGCTCTAGCTCTAGTTGGAATGGTTTTAATTCAACAAGGTAAAGGCGCAGATATGGGTTCTTCATTTGGTGCTGGTGCTTCAGGCACGGTTTTTGGTTCGTCTGGTGCTGGTAACTTTATGACAAAAACAACCACAAGCTTAGCAACAGTATTTTTTGTTTTAAGCATTGTGCTAGGTAACCTAACTGCAGGTCAAATTAAAAAGACTGACGAGTGGGAAAACCTAGAAGCAGCTCCTGCAGTAGAAACTGTAGTTCCTGTTGAAGAAGATGTTCCGGTAACATCTACGAAAGAGCAAAGCTCTGACGTACCGAACTAATTTAGCGTAATGCTATCGTTAAACGATTTATACTCCTCAAATAAATCATATGTTTAACAAATAAGCGAAAGCTTAAAAATGCGGATGTGGTGGAATTGGTAGACACGCCACCTTGAGGGGGTGGTGCTTTCGGGCGTGGGGGTTCAAGTCCCCCCATCCGCACCAAATTTAGAAACCAGTAACAGAAATGTTACTGGTTTTTTTGTGCCTGCGATTTAAATTGAATGTTATTTGTACTTTCTTTTTTTAAAGGGCAATTAGTTATGTAGAATTTTGAATTGTTTGTAAAAAAAACTAGAAATTTTACAAATTTAGTTAACACTTATGAGTAATAAGCCGATAATAGATTTAGACAATAAAATAAGGTATTCACAATGGCTTCAGGCTTCACTTTTCAAAATCTCAGCATAAGTAAAAAAATACATGCGATTACGAGTATTGCTGTCGTTGCATTTTTAGTGATTGTTCTGATCAACTATTTTGCTATGAATGATAATAGAATTGCACTTGATGAAATGGAAAAATCATCCTACAAAGTTGTTAAGTTAACATCTGCTAATGTTGGCATTTTAGAGAAGCTGGACGAACTTTACACCCAAGCCGTAACATTTGGTGAGCAAGATTTAGTCGAGAAAGCATCTGACACATACAAGCAACTTGAGTTGAATATTATTGCGATAGAAAAAATAAATGCCTCTTACATTCACAGTGACACTAAAGAGCAGCTCGCAAATTACGAAAAAATATCAGCGACTATCGCAAATGGCATGGTAAATGGAACAGCAGATTTTAGTAAAATTCAACAACAAGCACAGAGGAAAACAGCGCTTTATAACGATGTCCTAGAAAAGTTTAAGGCAGCACAAGTCAAAGCTGACGATCGTTTTTTTGAACTTGTTGCAAGCACAAAGGACCGCTCTGATTACGCCCTTACGTTAATGTTAGTTGTTTCTATTGTATCGCTTATTTTATTGCTCTTTATGGCTATTTGGATAGCTAAGCGAATTGCTTCTTCGGCAAGTGATGCGGCAAATAATTTAAGCTTATTAGCAAGCGGTAAAGGCTCGCTAAGCACTAAATTGACAGTTAACTCTGAAGATGAAATAGGTCAAGTATCTATAAACTTCAACTCTTTTATTGGCATATTGAAAAAAACGGTGTTAGAAATTATCGCGGTTTGCGAACCGTTAATGGAAAACTCTACTCGCTTAGTGCAGGGGATGGAACAAGCGGAGCGTGCAACGACTAAACAAACCACTGATGCTGAGATTGTAAAGCAATCGATGGAAGAGATGAAACAGAGTGTAGGAGATATCTCTCAATCAGCTGCAAGTGCTTCTCATGCAGCGCAAACGGCTGAGAAAGAAGTTGAGCAAAGTCGAACTCAAGTACAAACATCAGTAACCGCTTCTCGTACGTTAAGTGATGAGATTAATCACGCTGCTACAACTATCAATAAATTAGCAGACGATACAAAAAATGTGTCGCAAATATTAAATGTTATTACATCAATAGCGGAGCAAACAAATTTACTTGCACTTAATGCTGCCATTGAGGCTGCCCGTGCTGGTGAGCATGGCCGAGGCTTTGCTGTTGTTGCTGATGAAGTTAGAGAGCTTGCATCGCGAACTGCTCACTCTACAAATGAGATTCGAGAGCTGTTGACTACTTTAACTGAAGCGGCTAACGAATCAGTTACTGCAATGACGACTGCAAGAGATATGGCTACAGATAATGCAACTGCAGCAGAAAAAACGGGTATTTCTATAGAGAAAATTGCAGAGCAAATGTTAGAAATAAATGGAATGAACTCACAAATTGCTGCTGCCACAGAAGAGCAAACATCAGTTGCTGCTATGGTTGTAGAAAACGTGACAAATATGCACGTATCATTTGAAGATACAATGGACTCGCTAACGGCTGTGAGGGATGTAGCTAAAAACCTTCATTACCTTTCAGATAACCTATTAGATGCCACGGCTAAATTTAAAATTGAGTAACGTAGCTAAATCAATTCGAAGTAATGCTTATTCAATTTGAGAGGGCAGATCAGACGCTAGCTGTGTTAAAATTTCTATTGAACAGTTTTTCTCCCTCAAAATATCTTACTTAATCGAGCGAATTGTTATTAAAGTTAAGTTATAAAAAAACCACCGATTTGGTGGTTTTTTTTATTTAATAATAGCAATTAAAAGGTAGCAATCACTTTAACTTTATCAGTTGCTTTATTGCTATCTATATAGCCGATTGAATCACCATTAGCGGCAACAAAGTCAATGACAGCTTGATCTGAATCAAACTTTTCAGGCGGTGTTCCTTTACCTGTAAAAACAAGTTTTGACCAATAGGCATTTAATTGGCTGCTCGATTTACCTACCACTTTAGAATTGAATTCATCAGCAATAGCGGTACCGTTTTGAGTTGCTGGGTTGACCTTATTGCCGTTATCAAACGACTTGGCCTTTCCTAAGTAAATTTTCTTAATAGTCTCTGCATCAAGTGCATTTGCATTACCAGGATTTACAATTACTGCAACTTCAGCTAAAGCACCGAAAGAACATAATGAAAGCGCACTAGCTAGGATTAATTTTTTCATATTCCGCTCCAATTAAAATACTAAATCAACACCAACGGCGACTATATCCGTTTCAGTGTCAGTGATGTCATCATCAAATCGACTAAAGTCAATTTTAAATGCAGCTGAAGGGTGGAAGTCATAACGTGCGCCGATGGTGTATACGTTACTCTCTGCACGCATGCTCTCTAGGGCAAAGTTCACTGTAGTATTTAATAAAGGAATTGATTCAAGAGTATTAAAACGTGATGAATCATGTTTATCATCATTTTTTTCATAGGTGAAGTGAACAATAACATCGTCGATACGATAACCGGCAGAGGCATAGTATTGTGATTGTTCAGCCAAAATACTTCCCTCTACTTCAAACTGTGTATATTCAGCATCAAATAAGAAGTTATCATAGTCAATAGAGAAGCCAATACCAACAAAAGTTGTTTCATCTTCGTCAGTAGTAAGATCATTTGCTGTGCTCGTTAAACCGTTAGTATTAAGTACTTCAACAAGTCCAATTAAACCGCTGTCATTAGATGAAATGCTTGTGTCGGCCACAATATATGCAGCTCGTGCACTGAACCAGTCGTATGATAGGCTCCAGTTTATACCGCCTAAATTATTTAACTCAGCAGGTAAGCTATCTCCAAATACATCTATATCGCCATCAAAAGCGCCATAAAACCCTTGCAAAGTAGAGTCCCAATCTCCTAATTGATTGTTGTAAACAACACTCAAGCCTTCATAAGTCGAAAATGGGATACCGTATACTGAGCGAGGTGGACGTACCCAGCGATAAGCATAGCCAACATCCAAGAAATCTGAGTATTTATAGAAAGGAACACGCATTTTACCAGCGCTAAATTGCAGTTCATCGCTGTATTCATAAGTAACATATGCCCATTCGAATGTGGCGTCAAAGTCGTCCTCTCCACGCGCAATAATTTGAGCCGTAGCCGTTAGCTTCTCTTGAAGATCAGCAGATAGTTGTAAAGCGAACTTACTCTCATTTTTAAATGAGATATCATCGTCATATCCGTATAAGGTTTGATCACTGTCTAGGCTTTTACCACCCACTATAGATGCAAAACCATTAATACGTACTTCAGCGCTTGCATAGCTAGATGCAAGTACAGCACATACAGCTACTGCTACAGATAGCTTTTTCATATGTATTTCCTATTTGTTATTTAGATGTTGATTTCAATAGGATTATAGAAGTGATAGTGTTTTTTATCTAATAAATTTAGGAAGTTAATAAAAATAAATTTAGTAACTGCTTTTTAATTTTGTAACATATATATTTTATGTATGTATTAAAAGCAGAATAGTATGATTTTATTAGAATAAACTTTAAATCTAGTTAATAAGGCTTTTTAAAATGGCGGGAATATTATAACTAAATTTTCTTTTTACGTTCTTTGGTTAAGGAGTTAGAACGAATGTTGCTGGTAATTACAATAGCTATTATCAAGTTTGCTTAATCGGTTTTAACTATTGATCTTATTTAAGTTTTTTTGACACCAAAGCAATGCTTGTTGCTTGTTTTTTACAGCGATTTTTTGATACACCTTGTGTAAATGTACACGAACTGTAGCTTCACTGATAAATAAAGTGTCTGCAATTGCGCTTGAATGTAAGCCAGAAAATAATAAGTTTAATACTTTCATTTCTTTGCAGGTTAAGTTATTTGATTGCAGCGTAGTTTGTTGTTCACTCGCTAGCATTTGTCTCATCCAACCATCAGTTACCGCACGTGGAAACCAAAGTTTTCCTTGTTCTATTGCTTGTAATCCTTGCTGCAGTAGTACTTCGTCAGTGCCTTCATAAAACAAACCTTTCAAATTAGGCCACTCTTTTAATGCCAAAACATCACCGTCTTTGGGCACGTCAAAAATAACGAGTCCTTGGTGACCGTTTTTTAGCATAAACTGATTTATAAGTTCATGGTTTGTAATAACATTTAAAGCTAGATAATTGACAAGTAGGACGTTGAAGTCAGCTGCGACACAAAAAAGTGATGTGTAATTTGGGCTGGTGAAGCATGTGGGGCTTTTATTGGCTGTATTTTCAATATTCATAATATTCTATCCATAGACTACATTTTAGCACTATATTCTTATTTTTAGTTAATTTCAATGATACCTGAATGTGTTTTAGCTCTTTTTTTATACACTAAAGTACATGTATGAGTATGTTTTATGCGCTCTTTAAAGTAGTATTTATGAGATTTTTTGTTTTAAAACAGTTCATTAGTGAGGTAAATATTAGAGGGGTTTATTTATGATAATTCATTTAAAGCTAACAATGCTTAAATTACTGTCATTTTCTATGAATTTATTTAAATAATCTTATACATTTATTCACAATAATGTCATATAATACCTGTCCAGAGGAAAGATGCTATTTAGCGTCTTTTTTTATGCCTAAAATTTATATTATTAATATAAAAGCATAACAAAAATCACACGGTATCCTTTGGAGAATATTTTGAAACTACGCACACTCTCACAGTTAAGCCTAGCAATTGTCGCTGCACTATCTACCTCAGTAAATGCTGAAGAAGCTAAAACAACCGCAAAACAAGACGCGTTTGAAAAAATCGAAGTCACAGCTCGTAAACGTACAGAGAGCTTATTTGAATCTCCAACCGCTATCACATCAATTGGGGCGAACCTAATTGATAAAGCCAATATGAGTAATCTTGAAGATATTGGTAAATATGTTCCAAACTTAAACATCACCCGTTACGGTGTTGGTAATGCAGCACATGCGTCTGTGTTCATTCGTGGTATTGGTCTGCAAGATCACATAATAACTACTGATCCAGGTGTAGGCGTATACTTAGATGGCGTTTATTTAGGTCGTCAAATGGGTTCTAATTTATCATTACCTAATGTTGAGCGTGTTGAAGTGCTTCGTGGTCCACAAGGTACTTTATATGGTCGTAATACATTAGGTGGCGCTGTAAATGTAATTACAAAGCAACCTGGTGATGAAGGTATTGTAACTACTTCAGCTAAGCTGGGAAGTCGTGGACGTATTGCTGGTGATGTTTATTTTAATAACTCACTAAACGATGAACTAAGCATGTCTGCGAGTGCATCTTACAAAACACGTGATGGTGTTGGTGAAGCTGTTAATTTAGCAAATCCAGAGAAAGAAATTGGTGAGGAAGAGGAATTCAGTGGTCGTGTAGCCCTTAAATGGCAAGCGAACAGCGATTTAGCATTCACTTTTGCTTTAGATGGAGTTGATAACGAGTCAGGTCAATCGCCTTACACAATTGAATTAACTGACCCGCTAGATGCAAACGATGTGTTTAATGGCGACTTCCCGTTATTGACTCAAGATTTAATTCCATCAGACCCTGATGATTTAGGTACAACCGTTGCAGGTATTGAATCAACTTCTTACTCAGGTTGGGGCACATCGTTCTCGGCTGATTGGGCAATTAACGATACTTATACTACTAAATTTATCTCAAGCTACCGTACATCTGAGTATGAAGGTGGCCTAGATGACGATGCATCACCTTTAAACTTATCTGAGTTTCCAGAAGAGGGCGGAGCTGATCAGTACTCGTTTGAAATTCAACTAAATGCAACATTTGATAATATGGACTTTGTGTCAGGCCTTTACTTTTTTAATGAAGATGGCTTTACACGTTCAGGCCCATTTGTATTCAGCCCATTTAATACACCCAATGGCTTATTGAATGACGGAGTAACAGAATCATTTGGTGGTTACGGCGATTTTGAAATTAACCAAGAAACTAATTCTTACGCAGCCTACTTTAATGCAAGCTACGATTTAACTGACGATTTAACGGTAGGTGGTGGTCTTCGTTATTCAAAAGATGAAAAAGATGCAAATGCTATATTCCCATCATTTCCTACTCGTAAGTATGTAAGTGCAGATTTTGATGCAGTTACGTGGGATGTAAATGCATCTTATCAGCTTAGCAATAATATGAATGTGTATGGCCAGATTCAAAAAGGCTACCAAACAGGTGGTTTTCCACCGCGCCCATTTGGTGGACCAGACCAGTTTGTATCATTTGACGAAACGAAAGCGGTTAACTACGAAATGGGTCTAAAAGGCCAAGTACACGAAAATGTATCTATGATGCTTGCGGTATTTGTGACTGATTACACTGATTTAGCATTACCATTTTCAGACCCAACAGCAGGTGGCGGTTTTGTAACAATTGTAGAAAATGCGGGCCAGTCTAAAGCACAAGGTATTGAGCTTGAAACAACAGTCGCTATTACTGATGACTTTACTATTCGCAGTGCAGTTGGTTATTTAGATTCTGAAATCACAGAAGTGGCTGAGGGTGTACAAGGTATAGGTAAAGGCGATTCACCTGCACTTACACCACGCTGGACTGTCATGGTTGCACCTTCTTACTTTATGGATTTAGAGAGCGGCGCAACACTTGCATTTAATGCTAATTATTCGTACCGAAGCGAAATGCAAGGGCAATCAGTTTATAACCAAAGTGAGACAATTGACTCTCGTGAACTAGTTGGTTTTAATATTTCCTACACTAATCCATATGGCGATATGGAAGTTACACTGTATGGTGAAAACGTTCTAAACGAAGTTTACGACGTTGGTCGTCTTCAACAATCAGGTTTTGTTGGCGTAATGCGCAGTAATGATCGAAGTGAATTTGGTTTGAAATTCAAAAAAGATTTTGAGCTATAAACTAAAATCAAGTAAATAAAATATAATGTAATTGAAGTTTATTTTGCATAATAAAGGCCGAATCATGCTGTGATTCGGCCTTTGTGTATTCAATAGTAAAGTTATTATTCGCATCGTTTAAATTCCTAATTTAAATTGCTGATTTAAAACAATCCACATCCCCATTTTTGAGTGTTTGTATTAACTAAAATGCGCCTTTTTAGTTTGTGTAAAGGCTAGGTTGTTCGCTACAATGGCGCCTCTTAATTGCCAAACGGACTCTGTAATGAAAATTCTTGCCGATCAAAATATGCCTTTAGTTGAGCAGTACTTTGCAGACTTTGGTGAGGTTGAGCGTTTTGATGGTCGTAAATTAACGCCTGAACAATTAATAGATGTAGATGTTCTTCTTACTCGTTCGGTGACAAATGTTAATCATGAACTTTTGGTACAAGCTAACAAGTTGAGCTTTGTAGGTACTGCCACAATCGGCATTGACCATATTGATACGCAATTACTGCATGATAGAAATATTGCTTTTACAAGTGCACCTGGTTGTAATGCTGTTGCTGTAGCTGAATATGTAATTAGTAGCTTATTTGCATTAAGCCAAGAAAATGCGCGTCCATTGTGTGGTCAAACAATTGGTATTGTAGGGATGGGCAACATTGGTACATGTTTGGCGCAAAAATTAAAAGCATTAAACGTAGTTGTACTGCTGTGCGATCCGATTAAGCACGAACAAGGCTTATTACAAGAGCATGTAGCGCTTGATGAGTTATTAGCGCAGTCAGATGTTGTTACTTTTCACGTTCCCCTTGTTAAAAGTGGCGAGCATAAAACACTGCACATGATGGGTAAAGAGCGTTTAAAGGCACTTAAGCCAGGAACCACGCTAATTAATGCAAGCCGTGGCGATGTAATTGATAACCAAGCATTACTTGAGGTAATGGAAGCTGGGGCTGATTTAGATTTAGTACTTGATGTATGGGAGAAAGAACCCAATATTTTAACTGAATTACTAGAGCATGTTCGTTACGCTAGTGTGCACATTGCAGGGCATACACTTGAGGGGAAAGCTCGTGGTACACAAATGTTGTATCAAAAACTGTGTCAGCTCAAAGGTGTTGAGGCGATTAAATCGTTGGATGATTTTTTACCAACACCAGCCGTTACAAATGCAACTGTTACGCAAAGCCTTAATGAGCAAGATATTGCCCGTTTAGTGCATTTAATTTATGACGTTCGCCGCGATGACGGAATATTACTTCGTCGTCTAGAGAGCGACGGCTTTGATAGTTTACGTAAAAACTATCCAATAAGGCGAGAATTTAGCACTTTATTTCTACAAGGTGATAGCTCACAACTAGCAGCACTTAGCCAGCTTGGCTTTAGCATAGCTGAATAATTATTTAACTAACGATGTTGTTTTAATGTCGTTTATAGAGGAAGAAATATGTCGCAAAAATATAACGTTGCCGTACTTGGCGCTACTGGTTTAGTAGGCCGTCAAATCATTGAAACGCTAGCAGATCGTAAGTTTCCTGTTGATCAGCTTTTTTTACTTGCTAGCAGCCGCAGCGCAGGTGAAGATATAAAGTTTCGTGGTGAGACCATTGAAGTACTTGACGTTGAAGGCTTTGACTTTAGCCAAGCGCATATAGGTTTGTTTTCTGCTGGTGGCAGTGTATCTGAAAAATATGCTCCTATTGCTGCTGAAGCCGGCTGTATTGTAATCGATAATACATCGCACTTTAGAAATGATTTTGAAATACCACTCGTGGTGCCAGAAGTTAATGCTTCAAGCCTAGCTGATTTTAGAAATCGTAATATTATTGCTAACCCTAACTGTTCAACTATTCAGATGATGTTAGCACTTAAACCAATTTATGATGCTTACGGAATAGACCGTATTAATGTATCTACTTACCAAGCTGTATCGGGTGCAGGTAAAGACGCGGTTGATGAACTTGCAAAGCAAACAGCTAATTTGATGAATGCACGCCCTATGGATAATAAAGTATTTCCAAAGCAAATTGCATTTAACGTTATTCCTCAAATTGATAGCTTTGAAGATAATGGCTATACGCGCGAAGAAATGAAAATGGTAAACGAAACTCATAAAATTTTGGGTGATACCACTATTGCAGTGAACCCAACGTGTGTACGTGTTCCCGTATTTTTTGGGCACTCAGAATCAATTAATATTGAAACGCGCATGCCTTATGACTTTGAACACGTTAAACAACTTTTAAAAGACGCGCCTGGTGTCGAGCTAATTGATGATGAAGGTGACTACCCAACAGCAGTGTCTGACGCTAGTGGTAACGATACTGTGTATATAGGTCGATTACGTGCTGATATTTCTCATCCTCATGGATTAAACATGTGGGTTGTAAGTGACAACACTCGTAAAGGTGCTGCAACTAATAGCATTCAAATTGCAGAAGAGCTTATTGCCAATTACATGTAATAGTTAATTGCGCTAAACATGCTTTTGAAGCGGTAAACAGTAGTTGTTTGCCGCTTTTTGTTTATATGGCTTGTCAAATTTTTGCCGTTTAATTTTAAAAATACAAAAACTGATTGATAACGCTCAATAAATTAATATTTATAAAGATGTTTTAAGGCATTTATTTTCAAGGTGTTGCGATGGATATTACGCTCTAACTGGTTTATAGTTTGTAATTGGAATAGAGCTTGCAATAAAAATAGATTGTAATAATAAATGCGAGTCAGTCATTTGGCTGATAATAGCAATAATAAACAATATTTATGCACTTAAGTTTTAGGTGTTTTATTAATATTTAAATATTAAAGGATCAGCATGCGCGGTTTAGCTACACTTATTATATTAGCGTCTGCATTGATAGTAACGCCAGTTTACTCTCAGGACAGTACCCAATTAAAGGGGCCTAAAGGCGTTGACTATGGTGCGCAAGGGCGATCAATTGGGCCAATTAAACCAACTGATACGCTTTGGCGTATAGCAGCTAAAGTGCGCCCAGACAATTCTGTCAGTATTTATCAAGTTATGCAGGCTTTGTATAACAAAAATCCCGATTCATTTTTAGAACAAAATCTTAACCACATTCAAAATGGTGCCTATTTAAAAATCCCTACCTTAGCCGAAATAAAAGCTGTAAATACGCAGCTCGCAAAGCAACGCTCTGAGCAAGATGATGCATTATGGGAAAAGAAAAAAAATGGCACGCTTACACAAAGCGAAATTAACTCAGCGCAAACAAAAGTAACTCAAGCGCGTAAAATTGATGTAGACGATGCTAAAAAAGAGATACAGAAAGAATTAAATGAAATAAAAACAGAGCAAGGTACTAAGCTTGTTGAGTTACAACAACAGTTTAAAAGCTCAGTTAGTAATGTAGAAGAGATTTTAGTTGAAAATAATAATCTTAAAAAACAGTTATCAGGAATATCTAAAGAGCTCGAAAACTTACGTTTGCAATTAGGACAAGACAGCGAAATTCAAAATCAGTTAAAAGAACTCATCGTTAAACAAAACGAGATTATTGCCCAACAAAAAAAACAAGAAGTAATACCAAAAGAGTCATTTGATTTTGGCTCATTATTTTCAAACCCCATAGTACTGGGCTTGTTAATGTTTATTCCTGGGTTACTGATTATTTTTGCAATCGTTATGTTTTTACGCAAACGAGCAAGTAATCAAGAAGAGCCGCAAAACGATGATGACTTTTTACCACAAACCCCAACTTATACTGGCGATGATGATTTAGGCCCAAGCTTAAATGACGATCCAATTGTACCTGACCCTTTAGATGACTTGAGTGTTCAATTAGATGATAGTCTCGAAAGTGATATGTTGCCTAATGATGATTTAGACGACGGCTTAGATGATTTTTCTGGCGACGAAAATTTACTTGATCAGGATGAGCTCGAAAGCTTGCTAAGCGATGACATTGTTTTTGATGATGAAAATACCGATGACGATGATGAGCTCGATATTTTTATGCAGCAAGGGTTTGATCAACCTTCAGATGAAAACGCTGAAGATATAGATTTAGACTTATCTGATGACTCAATTAACAATGATGAAATCCTAACTAATGACGATTTAGATAGCTTGTTTGATGAAGACGATAGTCTACCTGAGTTTGATGCACCGCAAACAAGCGAAGCTTTAGAGGATGACAGCTTAGAATCTCATGATGAAATGGCGGCTTTAAGTGAAGAGCTTGCAGATGAAGATAATTTTGATATAGATGAATTATTAGATCAAACATCAACAGAATTAGATACCTCAAATAACACTTCAGCTGAACTTGATACAAGCGACGACTTTGATTTAGACGATATAGATAGCTTAATTGATGAGGCGAATGACCCAAAAAGTGATGTGGTAGATGACTCACTTGATGCAGAGTTACTCGACGAAGATGAACTTCTAGAAGAAAGCGACGACTTTGATTTAGACGACATAGATAGCTTAATTGATGAAGCAGCAGTTGATACTGCAGATGACTCATTAGTTGAGGAAAGTGACGACTTTGATTTAGACGATATAGATAGCTTAATTGATGAAGCAGCAGTTGATACTGCAAATGATTCATTAGTTGAGGAAAGTGACGACTTTGATTTAGACGACATAGATAGCTTAATTGATGAGGCTGCAGTTGATACTGCAGATGACTCATTAGTTGAGGAAAGTGACGACTTTGATTTAGACGACATAGATAGCTTAATTGATGAGGCTGCAGTTGATACTGCAAATGATTCATTAGTTGAGGAAAGTGACGACTTTGATTTAGACGACATAGATAGCTTAATTGATGAGGAAGCAGTTGATACTGCAAATAATTCATTAGTTGAACAAAGCGATGATTTTGATTTAGACGACATAGATAACCTAATTGATGATGAAGTAAAAAATTCAGATGTAAGAGATTCAGAAATTGA
Source organism: Pseudoalteromonas sp. SG43-4 (assembly GCF_014164325.1). Lineage (NCBI taxonomy): Bacteria > Pseudomonadati > Pseudomonadota > Gammaproteobacteria > Alteromonadales > Pseudoalteromonadaceae > Pseudoalteromonas > Pseudoalteromonas sp. SG43-4. The sequence continues at coordinate 123,467 of NZ_JACJFB010000005.1, forward strand.
TAATGCATTGGCAGACTCAGTTGAGGATTTAGCAGATGCTCAAGAAGAATTAAATGTTGATGATATTGAGTCGCTTGCTTCATCATTAAATGAAGAACCTGAGCTTGAAGAAGAGCCTGAACTTGCAGAAGAACCTGAGCTTAAAGAAGAACCTGAACTTATAGATGTAACGGTTGATGATTTTTCAGATACATCAGAGTCGCTTCTTGATCCTGAAGATGCGCTTGAAGAATATACAGATGATACTTTAAAGAGCGTTGATGAGCTTTTAAATGAGCTACAACAAGCGACGGATGATGACTATATAGAAACACCAGATTGGTCTTTAGATGAGCTTGACGACGATCTTGAAGAAATAGAAGTAGATCTTGGTGACGATCCGTTAGCGGGCGACGATGGCTCAGATCTTACAAAAATTGAAGAGCAGCTTGATAGCGATCTTATAACGCCAAGTGAAGAGTTAGATGAATATCCTGAACTTGAATTAGATGATGATCATTCATTATTGGAGAATGAACCTTCGTTTGAGCCGCAAGAACCTAAAGAAAATGCACCGAGTGAAGAAAATGCAGTAGCACTTAGTCAAACAGAGAAAGATCTCGCAAATGCGCTTTCTGAAAATGCTAACTTAGATAGCTTAGAAGATGATTTTGATGATGAACTATTAATTGATAATGACTTCTCTGAATCAGAAGCTAAGGTTGAAGACGAGTCGTTTGATGATGATTTACTGCAAGAAATTAATGACGGAATTGATTCTGTTGAACCAGTTAGTATAGAAGAGGATACCAAACCTCTTAACCTTGATGAAGTTCAAGAAACACTAGAAAGTGAGTTGCCATTTACCCCCGAAGAATTACAAGGTGATGATTTAGACGGTGAGGCGCAGGGAGTCTCTTCCAGCCAAGCTGAGCAGGACTTATCAAATGCGCTTTCTGAAAATAATGATTTAGATAGTTTAGAAGACGATTTTGATGATGAAATTTTAATTGAAGACGATTTTTCTGACTTAGATGTTGAGTTTGACGAAGATATTTTAGAGCAAGCGCTAACTGATGAGTTATCAGACGAGCAGCAAGAGCAAACAAATGCAGAGCGCGAAGCACAGTTAACAAACTCAGATGAAGCAGGTAGCACTAATATTAGCTCTGACGATGAACTTGATGAAGAGTTTATGTCAAATTTGACGCAAACTGATTTTGATTCATTACTTAGTGAGTTAGCGGAGCCTGAAGAATTAAGTGCTGAGGATAGCAGTGAATTTGATGTCGACTTTGACAGCTTGCTAAAAGAAGACTTAGAGGAAGATGACTCATTAACTACAAAAGAGCCACTTGTTGAAAGTAGTGATATTGAGCAACTTGATAATGATGAATTTGTAGATATAGATTCATTATTAGAAGAAAGTGAAGAGGCTGAACTTGAACACGAACCTTACACCGACGTTAATATGGATGTCGGTTTGAGTGAGTTTGATGCATTACTTGCTGGTGATAACCCAACCGATGTTGATGCTGAAAGTGGTGGTTATTCAGCTAAACTAGATTTAGCGCGTGCTTATATTGAAATTGATGATTTTGATTCTGCGCTCAAGGTCATTGAGGATGTCATCAACAAAGGCCCAGAAGAAGTTCAAGAAGAGGCACTTAGTTTAAAAGCGAAACTAAAATAACAAATTGTTAAAAAAACCCTTAATTGGTTATTCTAATTAAGGGTTTTTTTATGGATGTTAGTTTAATTATAACAAGGGAAAGCAACGCATTAATGAAGCGGATTTTATAGTATGTAATTGTTATAAAAGAATAATTTACATCGTAATTATTAAGTTATTTGATTCATTAAAATGCTCATGTTTTTAATAAAAAGGGTATTACCGCACACCTCCTTTTATTGCGTCGAGAGATAGCATAAAATGCCGTGTTCATTAGCACAGTAGGTAAAGCAGTAATTATGCGAGTAGCACTTGGAGTTGAATACAACGGCGTACGCTATAGTGGGTGGCAACGTCAATCACATGTTAATAGCGTACAACAAGAAGTAGAAAAGGCATTGTCGCGTATTTGTAATCACCCAGTTGAAGTAGTATGTGCGGGGCGAACTGATGCGGGTGTGCACGGTACAGGTCAAATAATACATTTTGAAACTGAAGCTTCGCGTGACATGGTCGCATTTACAATGGGTATGAATACCTTATTGCCTAAAGATATTGCTATTCGCTTTGCACAACCAGTTGCTGTCGATTTTCATGCTCGTTTTAGTGCAACAGCTCGCCGATACCGCTATATTATTTATAACTCTCCTTTTCGAGGAGCGGTGTTAAGCGAAGGGGTTACGCATTTTCATCACCCATTAGATGAAGTTAAAATGCAGGAAGCCTGTCAGTATTTGATCGGGACACACGATTTTACATCTTTTCGAGCGATCCATTGTCAAGCGAATACACCAACTCGTACTATTCATCATTTATCGGTACAGCGCCAAGGGTGTTACGTTATTATTGATATTAAGGCGAATGCGTTCTTACATCACATGGTACGTAATATAACGGGGAGCTTGATGGATATTGGCATACATAAGCAACAGCCTATTTGGTTGAAAGAATTACTTGATTGTAAAGAGCGTGCTAAAGCAAGTGCTACAGCTAAAGCTGCAGGTTTATACTTGGTTGATGTCGATTATCCTGAAGAGTTTAATATTCCTAAAATGCCTTTAGGTCCATTGTTTTTACCTGACGCTGAAATTTAGTTATGGTTGTCGTTAGTGCTTTTTATGAACACTTTTAACTACTAAGACCAGTTTTTTATACCGCGTTAGTGTAATTCATGTTTTAATTGAAAAAATTTGTCTGCTAATTGCTATTGGCAGGCTCGCGACACAGAACAGCATTAAGAGAGTTGCAAATGAGTTGGCTAGAAAAAATCTTACCTAAAACGACAAAATCATCAGGTCGTAAAGAAATCCCAGAAGGTGTTTGGGCTAAGTGCACATCGTGTGATTCAATTTTATATAAAGCTGAATTAGAAAAGTCATTAAACGTATGTCCTAAGTGTAACCATCACATGCGTGTTAGTGGCCGTAAGCGCCTGGAGCACTTTTTAGATGAAGGTGACCGTCAAGAGCTTGGCACACAACATGAGCCTAAAGACATTCTTAAGTTTAAAGATTCTAAAAAATACTCTGATCGTATCAGTGCAGCCCAAAAAGCAAGTGGTGAAAAAGATGCACTTCTAGCTATGAAAGGCCGATTAAAAGGTATTCCAGTTGCAGCAGTAGCATTTGAGTTCTCGTTTATGGGTGGTTCAATGGCTTCTGTTGTTGGCGCTCGCTTTGTTGATGCTGTTGATCAATGTTTAGAGCATAACATGCCGCTTATTTGTTTTTCTGCATCAGGCGGTGCACGCATGCAAGAAGCGCTTATGTCGCTTATGCAAATGGCTAAAACAAGTGCTGCACTTGCAAAAATGACTGAAAAAGGTCTTCCGTTTATTTCAGTCATGACTGACCCAACTATGGGTGGTGTATCTGCATCACTTGCTATGCTGGGCGATATTAACGTTGCAGAACCTAAAGCATTAATTGGTTTTGCGGGTCCTCGTGTTATTGAGCAAACTGTTCGCGAAACATTACCTGAAGGCTTTCAGCGTAGTGAATTTTTGCTTGAACACGGTGCAATTGACATGATTATTGACCGCCGTGAAATGCGCGATACCCTTGCACGCATTTTAGCTAAATTTATGAACTTGCCTTCTACGGAACAAGAGCATAGAGTAGCGTAAATTTCAGCTTTACTGATTACACGCTATGACAAAAAAAACTCCTAGCCAATCATCAAGCCTTGATGATTGGCTTTTTTATTTAGAAAGTGTTCACCCAGCTAACATTGCTATGGGCTTAGAACGAGTTGCTAATGTTGCTAACAATATTGGCCTGTTAAACACTCCAAGTAAAATTATTCTTATTGCCGGTACAAACGGTAAGGGCACCACAGCACGCTGCTTAGAGTCGCTATTGCTAGCGCAAGGTTTCAATGTGGCTACTTACGCATCTCCACATTTAATTCGTTATAACGAGCGTGTACGAGTTAATGGGGAAGAATTGGCAGACCAATTTCATATAGATGCTTTTCACCAGCTTGAGCAAGGCCGTAAAGACACTCCTCTGACTTATTTTGAATATGGTACTTTGGGGGCGTTGGCAATTTTTAAACGCTGTAACGTCGATTATGTATTACTTGAGGTTGGTTTAGGTGGGCGCTTTGATGCTACAAATATAGTCACTCCCTTTGCAAGCGTGATCACCACAATAGACTTAGACCACAAAGAGTACTTAGGTGATACCCGTGAGTTAGTGGCTTATGATAAAGCCGGTATTTTTCGTGAAAATACGCCCGCTATTATAGGGGATTTAAATATTCCTCACACAATGACTGATTATGGTAAAGAAATTAATGCCAACATGACGCTGTCGGGCAGTGACTTTATTTTTAAAGAAAATGCTGAGAGCTTTAATTGGCAATATAAAGAACATAATCTTGAAATAGATAAGCCAGCAATACCGTGTCAAAATGCAGCTACCGCATTAACTACGCTAAGTGTTTTAAACTTATTACCTAGTGAATCAATTATACGAAGTTGTTTAGCTAATTTAGTTGTCGAAGGGCGCTTTCAACAGTTAAGTGTTGAGCCTTTAGTCTTTACCGATGTAGCACACAACCCTGAGTCGGCGCGTTATTTAGCCAATAAGTTATCAAGCTATAAAGATAAAGGCTTTAAAATTCATGCATTAGCCGCTATGCTTGCTGATAAAGATAAAGCGGGTGTATTTAAAGAAGTAAGTCACTTGGTCGATGAGTGGTCATTAGCGAGCTTAAGTGGCCCGCGAGGCGATACTGCAAGTAATTTACAAAATGCACTGCAGGAATTGTCTCATAATAATACTATTAATAGCTATGATAGTGTGGCACAAGCACTGAATGTAATTTTACCAGAACAACAAAGCGATACTATGTTGATTATATTTGGTTCATTTTTTACAGTTGCTGGCGCTATTAATTACTTTAAAAAATAGAGAGGATGTCGGTGAACTCAAGTTTTATTAATCGCTTAGTCGGAACAAGTATAGTGGTGATCGCAGCAATTGTGTTTATCCCTAATATACTCGATGGCGAAAAAGTGCATTATAAAGAAGGCTTTAAAGCGATCCCAGACCGCCCTGAGTTCAAAACAATCGATCTTCAAGAGTCAATTGATGAAAATATGGCTAATGCTGAGCCACTAAAGCAAGATGAAATTGAAGACATTCAAGCTGACGATGAAGCTTTTGAGCAGCAAAGCGCGATGGATGAGAGTGATTACGCTGTGGAAGATAAAGTTGTTGAAGCAACTATAGAGCCCAAAGCTACACCAATTACAAAAGCGCCTGTTCAAGCTAAGCCAGAGCCAATTGCACCACGTAAAAGTGATGAAAACCTAACGAGTATGGCCTATGTTATTCAATTAGGTAGTTTTTCACATGTTGCAAACGTTAAAGCATTACAGGCTAAATTAAAGGCTGAAGGGTTTAAAACATTTACTAAACCGATTAAAACCCCAAATGGGACATTAACCAAAGTATTTGTTGGTCCTTCGCTTGATAAAAGTGAATTACAAAAGCAGCTCCCCCAGCTCAAAGAGCTTACTAAATTAAATGGTAAAGTTACGCAGTACGAAGTAACAAAATAATTTTAAAAAGGCTTGTATAACAAGCCTTTTTTTATTTATTTATATTTTTTTTATCATTATCTTTATCTCACAATACCTACACTAGAATGTTAATTTTTTGTATTAACTACAACCCAGTAATCTCCCGTTTAAACTTGCATACTAACGATGTTTGGGTATAGAATGCGCCCCAAATTAGCGACTAATTGGTTCTTATGATCTGGGTTGATTACGCCATTATTGGCATCATTGTATTGTCTACCATCATCGGTTTAATACGCGGCTTTGTAAAAGAAGCAATGTCATTAGCTGTATGGGCTGGCGCCTTTATCATCTCTAGCTTATTTTACCAATATTTAGCTTCCTTCCTAACAACCATTTCTGAACCCCTTTTAAGAAATGCGGCGGCCATAGCCATATTATTCTTTGCGACGCTACTGTTAGGCGGTTTACTAAACTACATTTTAGGTGAACTTGTACATCGTACTGGTTTATCGGGTACCGACCGTGTTTTTGGCATAGTGTTTGGTGCTCTACGAGGCGTGTTGGTCGTGAGCGCGTTACTCTTCTTTCTTGATGCTTTTACTGGTGCACCCAATACGCACTGGTGGGGCAATTCTATTTTGATTCCAGAATTTGGCTTTGTTGTTGAATGGTTCTTTTCGTACCTAGAAAACAACTCGAGCTTTTTAAATTCAGTAAACCGTTAATCGGCGAGGATAAATTACATGTGTGGTATCGTTGGAATAGTCGGAACATCCCCTGTCAATCAGGCGATTTATGATGGCTTAACTGTTTTGCAGCACCGTGGTCAAGATGCCGCGGGTATCATTACCATTGAGAATAATACGTTCAGCTTACGCAAAGCAAATGGCTTAGTGAAAGATGCCTTTCACACTCGTCATATGAAACGACTACAAGGTACGATTGGTCTTGGCCATGTGCGCTATCCTACAGCAGGGTCTTCAAGCTCATCTGAAGCACAGCCTTTTTATGTTAACTCACCGTTTGGTATAGCGCTTGCCCATAATGGTAACCTTACTAATGCAGAAGCTTTAAAAGAGCAGTTATTCTCAGAAGCACGTCGTCATGTAAATACAACATCTGATTCAGAAATCTTACTCAACATCATGGCACATGAACTAAGTAAATCTGATAAGTTGCATTTAGACCCTGAAGATATATTTACTGCGGTAACCGAGGTAAATAATAAAGTAAGCGGTGGTTATGCAACAATTGCTATGATTATTGGTCACGGCATTGTTGCTTTTCGTGACCCTAATGGTATCCGTCCACTTGTATTTGGTAAACGTGAGACTGCAAAAGGCACTGAGTACATGTTCGCTTCAGAAAGCGTTGCGTTAAAACCGGATGGTTTTGAGTTTGTACGTGATGTTGCCCCTGGTGAAGCTATATATGTTACAGAAGAAGGTGAATTTCATTCACTTAGTTGTGCAGATAAAGTATCTTACTCGCCGTGTATTTTTGAATTTGTTTATTTTGCTCGACCTGACTCAACAATAGACCGTATGTCTGTGTACGCAACACGCGTAAACATGGGCACAAAACTAGGTGAAAAAATTGCACGCGAATGGGCTGATAAAGACATTGATGTAGTTATCCCAATCCCAGAAACTTCATGCGATGTAGCACTGGAAATTGCACGTGTGCTTGATTTACCGTATCGTCAAGGTTTTGTTAAAAACCGTTATATCGGTCGTACATTTATCATGCCTGGCCAAGAGATGCGTAAAAAATCAGTGCGTCAAAAGCTAAACGCAATTGATCGCGAGTTTAAAGGTAAAAACGTATTATTGGTTGATGACTCAATTGTTCGTGGTACAACATCAGCACAAATTGTTGAAATGGCTCGAGAGTCTGGTGCTAAAAATGTTTACTTTGCATCCGCAGCGCCTGAAATACGCTTCCCTAATGTGTACGGTATTGATATGCCTTCAGCAGCTGAGCTTATTGCTCACGGACGTGAAGTTGAAGATATTAATGCAAGTATTGGTTCTGACGGTTTAATCTTTCAATCGTTAAAAGATTTAATAGCTGCGGTTAGCCAAGAAAATCCTGAAATTACTAAGTTCGAAACCTCAGTATTTGATGGGCAATATATTACAGGCGACATTGATCAAAACTATTTAAACCGTATTGATGAGCTACGTAACGATTCAGCAAAAAGTACCCGCGAAAGTGCGATGTCTTCAAGTTTAGAGATTCACAACCAAGACGAAAACGAAGCTGATTAATTATTAGTTAATAAAAAGTCGTTACATAAAAAAAGGAGCTAATTAGCTCCTTTTTTGCGAAGGAAAGAAAGGGAACATTTCTATCAAACACGACTCTTTATTAGCTAAACTTTACTAAGTAAACATTGGACTAACAATCCCATTTGTCCAAAGCATAGCTGTTACAGCTAAAATAATAACTAGTAATATTAATCCACACGTTACAACCGAGCTGGCATAAATAAAGCCACGCTCTTCTGGAATATGCATAAGTATTGGTACGCCGGTATAAAGTAAGTAGACCGAGTAAGCTAGCGCAATAATTCCAATACACACTACAAACCAAAGTACAGGCCAAAAGGCGGCAAGCGCTGACATAAACACAGGTGTTGCAGTATAAGCTGCAAGTTCAAGTGTTTGTGTAAATGTAGGCTTAGAGCCAAATGTAACGGCCATCCAATGAGCCAAATACGCCAATGCAAAAACACCAGCTATTAAAGCAAAATACATTGCAACTGCAATTAATAGCGCACTATCGTGCGTTAAAAATACAGGATCGCCTGCGCCTATACTCCATCCTAAATAAACAGATGAGTAATAACCCATTATTGAAGGAAACAAAGCAATCAGTAAAATATGCGACAAACTATAGGTTAGACTTTCATGGCGATTATCTATTGTTTGCCATTCTTCAAGTGGGTGAGCATAAATGCCCCAGAGGTGATTTAATATCATAGTGCTTACTCCATAAAAGGAACGTATTACTGTTTTGGTTGGTTTATTTTTATACAGTCTACGTACAGTTATGGTTCACTTATTTTGCAAAGTCAAGTTAACTCACTATTAACATTTTTGCACAGGTTAGGGCTTTGATTTATCCCAAACAAAATTTCGTGTTAAAATAATGGCATATCAAATTTATTTAGTAATGAGCAGTCAACGTGCCACATAGCCAACTTTTAGAGCCGATCAATAACTTTTTAGTGTGTACAACCCCACAGCAGTGGGTGGAGCAGGCAATTAAAAAAGAGAACTTATCAGTAATCTTAATCGATCACTTAATTTGTGAGTTAAAAGCGGCTCAAAGTGCGATGTTTTTAATACGTAAATACGCTGTTGATAAAGAGGGCAGTGATGCCTTACTCGAGTGGCTAAAGCCATTTGAAACGCTTATTTATAAGCGTGAAGGAAATTGGCGTGATCTCGCCGCTAAAAATAAGCTAACTAAATCAATAATTCCTAAATCTAATTCGCCATATGGACAAGATTTAATTGATAAAATGGTATTGTTGATAAAAGAAGAGTTGCATCATTTTTACCAAGTGCTCGAAATTATGGACGAGTACGGTGTAGAGTACCAAAGCATTACACCATGTCGTTATGCAAAAGGCATGCTTCGTCATGTTAAAACGTTTGAGCCAAACGCCCTTGTTGATAAATTAATTGTAGGCGCTTACATTGAGGCGCGTTCATGTGAGCGTTTCGCAAAGCTTGCGCCGCATGTTGACAAACGTTTAGGTGATTTTTATATTTCGCTGCTGCGCTCTGAAGCCCGTCATTACCAAGATTATCTAACTTTAGCGCAAGAAATTGCTGATTTTGATATTACCGAACGAGTTAAAGAATTTGGCGAGATTGAAGCCGAATTAATTTCATCACAGGATGAAGATTTTAAGTTTCATAGTGGCCTGCCAATAGCAGAAAGCTAATTTTCTTTTAAAAAATTAATGTATTCAGCTGTTTTTTGATTGCTGAAATTGTGTTTCTTCATGATTTCAGCAATGCTTCCGTTTTCAATTATTATATCAATCCCTCTATTAAACTTTTGTAAGTACTCTTTTGCCCTGTAATTTGATTTAGAGACAACTAAATATAGTTTATGAGAAGCAAGATCTGGCAATAAGTACTCAATTTTATTCTTATCTAAATCAACTTCGTTATTGTGCTCAAGCCAATACTTCCCTACTTCTTTAGTGCCTGCGACCAAATCAATACGTCCTTGTTGTAGCAGGTATAAACTTGTAGGAAGGCTTTTAGTGGATGTTATTGCCAGCTCAGTATTTCTTGTAAACTCTTGGCTTACAAAGGCATTGTCTTCTGTACCAATACTATAAGGTGTTAATGATTTAACTGTACCATCGAAGTTAATAGCACTCTCTTTGCGTTTAAAAATTCCTGAATGAGCAACTGCAAGTGGGCGAGAGTAGTAAAAAACTTCATTTCTTTTTAATGAATAAAAAGCGCCTAAAATAGCTGTTTTTCTCTTTTTTTCTAATAGCTTTAGGGCGCGGTCCCATGTCGTAAACTCGGCTTCGCTATTAATGCCTTGAGTTTTAAGGGCTGATTGAGTGATTTCATATAACCAACCGTTATCAGGAAGGTTTTCGCTAAAATAGGGAGGGTAGTTTTCAGTAACAATTTGCCATGTTTGCTCGCTAAATACTTTGGTAGGAATGGCAATTACTACGATGAAAATTAACAGCTTAATCATTAAACCTCTCACTATTATTCAAATATATAGTTAAATAATAGTCAGGATTTTAAATTATGCGAAAGGCGTGCTAATTAATTCTTGTGATTGAGGGGTAACGACTAAATAAGAGCCTTGGGTATACCAGTCACCTAGCACTGTACGAGTAAGCGTTTGTTCATTAACTTTATAGGTATGAACATTAGGGCGGTGAGTATGACCATGAATCATATTAGTAACGTTATGTTTGGCAAAGGTAGCAAGCACGGCTTCATCGACAACGTCTAAAATTTCGATAGGTTTATCAGCTTGGCTCAACTTACTTTTTTCGCGGGCATTACGCGCTATTTTTTTACGATACCAAAGTGGCATTGCAAGCATTAATTTTGGCCACCACCAACCACGGCTTTTTTTACGAAATTTTTGATACTCAGTATCTTGAGTACACATTTCGTCGCCATGTAAAATAACGGTAGGCGTACCATATAAATCAATGACTGTTTGTTCATCAAGTAAAGTCATTGCGGCCATGTCTGCATATTGCTTGCGCATGATGAAATCACGGTTGCCATGTATAAAATAAACAGGTGTCCCACCATCATTAACGGCGCTTAAATGCTTTGCTACATCGGCACTCAGCGCTGTAATGTAGTCATCTCCAACCCATACTTCAAAAAAATCACCCAAAATATAAAGTGCATCTACATCTTTATTTAGTATATGCGTATTTAAAAAGTCAAAAAATGCAGCGCTAATGTCGGGGCGGTTTTCGCTTAGGTGTAAATCTGCAATAAAGTAAGTTTGGCGAGTCATAGGTCAGTCTTTTCGATATAAATAAAGCGGGCGTATACACATTGCGTAAATGCCCGCTGATACTCCACATTACGTGGGTAAACTTACTATTAGCTAACAGTAACGCTTTCGATGATCACATCTTCAAGAGGCACGTCTTGGTGAAAACCAGTACTACCTGTTGCTACGCCTTTTATTTTATTTACTACGTCCATGCCTTCTACTACTTCAGCAAAAACACAGTAACCCCAGCCTTGCGATGTTTCGCTGCTGTGGTTTAAAAAGTCATTGTTGTTCACGTTAATGAAAAACTGCGCTGTAGCTGAATGAGGATCAGGCGTACGCGCCATTGCTAAAGTACCTATCTTGTTAGATAGGCCATTATTAGCTTCATTTTTAATTGGGTCGTTAACTTCTTTTTGTTCCATACCTGGTACAAAACCACCGCCTTGAACCATAAAACCATCGATTACACGATGAAAGATAGTGCCGTTGAAAAAATCAGCATTTGCATACTCTAAAAAGTTTTTAACTGTGTTTGGAGCTTCTTGCTCAAACATTTTAATGGTGATGTCACCAAAATTGGTGTGTAGAACAACCATGTGTTTTCCTATATCTGGTTTAAATATTGGCGCTATTTTATCGTAGTTGGCTAAGATTAACAAAGTAGATGTTTGGTTTGTTATAAAGCGCTAGAGCAGGGGCTTTTCAAGTGGTAACATAACTGTTCAAGTAAATAGTCAAGGACTCAAAGTAAATGGTAAATATATACAACACACTCACGCGACAAAAAGAGCAATTTAAACCTATGGTCGAAGGCAAAATCGACATGTATGTGTGTGGTATCACCATTTATGATTACTGCCATATTGGACACGCTCGTACTTTTGTTGGTTTTGACGTTATTGTGCGCTACTTACGTCATATTGGTTACGATTTAAAATATGTACGTAACATTACAGATATCGACGATAAAATAATTAAACGCGCAAATGAAAATGGTGAGTCAATAAACGACTTAACTGTGCGCATGACTAAAGCGATGCATGAAGATTTTGATAGCCTAAATATGCTACGCCCAGATATTGAACCAACAGTTACAAGCCATATGGATGAAATCATCGCTATGGTTAAGCGCTTGATTGAAAAAGGCCATGCCTATGTTGCAGCTGATGGCGATGTTTTGTTTGATGTATCAACGTTTGAGCAATACGGTGCGCTTTCTCAGCAAGATTTAACTATGTTGCAATCGGGCTCTCGCGTAGAAGTGGCTCAAGATAAAGACGATCCACTTGATTTTGTGTTATGGAAAAAAGCCAAAGCAGGTGAGCCATCATGGTCATCACCGTGGGGTGATGGGCGTCCTGGTTGGCATATTGAATGTTCGGCAATGAGCTCAAAACACTTAGGAGAGCATTTTGATATTCACGGTGGCGGGTCTGATTTACAGTTTCCACATCATGAAAACGAAATTGCCCAGTCGTGCTGTGCAAACAACGGCAAGTATGTAAATACATGGATACATACTGGCATGGTGCAAGTAAATAAAGAAAAAATGTCTAAGTCGTTAGATAACTTCTTTACAGTGCGTGAAGTTTTAAAAGCATACGATGCCGAATCTGTTCGTTACTTTTTAATTTCAGGGCATTACCGCAGCCAATTAAATTACTCACAAGAAAATTTAGACCAAGCGCGTTCATCACTTGAACGCATTTATACAGCGCTTCGTGATGTCGTACCGGTAGAATGCGATTTAGAAGGCAATGAGTTTGTTGCTAAATTTAGAAAAGCAATGAATGACGACTTTAATACACCAGAAGCACTACCTGTGTTGTTCGAACTTGCTAAAGAATTAAACCGCGTAAAAGAAAGTGACGCAGGTCAAGCTGGCAAGTTAGCGTTTATACTGCGTAGCCTTGGTGAAGTGTTAGGCGTTGCTCAACAAGCTCCGGAAGCTTTTTTACAAGGTGGGCAAGATGACGACGAAGTTGCGACAATTGAAGCATTAATTGTAAAACGTAATGAAGCACGTGCTAGTAAGGACTGGGCTGCTGCTGATGAAGCTCGCGATGCACTTAATGCGTTAGGTGTAATACTTGAAGATTCAGCTGGTAAAACAACGTGGCGTAAAGCGTAAGCGTTTAAAGTAATTCAGGTCAAACTAAAAAAGGGTTGCCAAATGGCAACCCTTTTTTGATTTTTTAACAGCTTAGCTGTGATACTTTTCACACGCTTCAAGTGTGTTTTCAATTAAGCTTGCGACAGTCATAGGGCCAACGCCACCTGGTACAGGTGTAATAAAATGCGCTTTTTGTTCGGCCACACTGTATTGAACATCACCGACTAATTTACCCGTATCTAAGCGGTTAATGCCCACATCGATAACAATAGCGCCTTCTTTTATCCAATCTCCCGGTATAAATTCAGGTTTACCGACAGCCACAACTAATAAGTCAGCGCGGCGAACATGTGTTTCTAAGTCTTGAGTAAACTTATGACACACAGTGGTAGTACAACCTGCTAATAAAAGCTCTAACGACATTGGACGACCAACAATATTTGACGCGCCAACGACAACTGCATGCATCCCTTTATAGCGTACACCCGTTGAATCAAGTAATGTAATAATGCCTTTAGGCGTACATGGGCGAAGGGCAGGCATACGCTGTGCTAATCGACCAATGTTATATGGATGAAATCCATCAACATCTTTATGTGGGGTAATACGTTCTAAAATCTTTTCAGCATCAAGACCTTTTGGCAGTGGTAACTGCACTAAAATTCCATCAACTTCGGCATCATTATTTAGCTCGTCAATTAAATCTAAAAGAGTTTGCTCTTGTGTGTCTGCAGGTAAATCAAATGATTTAGAGATAAAACCGACTTCTTCACAGGCCTTACGTTTTGAACCAACATAAACTTGGCTTGCTGGATCAAGTCCTACAAGTACTACTGCAAGTCCTGGTGCACGTAAACCATTTGCTACACGTTCACTTACGCGTTCTGCTACAGCGCTACGTACTTGTTTTGCGATTGCCTTACCATCAATGATGTTTGCCGTCATGGGTGACCTTTAATTGGGGTTAATTAACTAGATACCGATACTCTAAAAACGAATGCATAATAAAATAGGGGTAAAATGCTAATAAAGAAAAATACGCTCTTTATTTAACTCGTTTTATAATGTGCCTACTATTTTCGCAGAAAAGCATAGCAGCGCCAAGTTGCTTTTAAGGTATATAACGTTTGAGCTGTTAAATAGTTTAAAATTCAGCCGACTATTGTAATATTTAACCATTGTGCACTAAAAATGAGCACTTGATTGGTTTTCTTAAAAAAACGTTTGACCTAACCCCGTCAAATCACTATTATGCACCCCGTTGTCAACGAGGTCACTCGCTAACAATAATAAGTTTCGGCGATTAGCGCAGTTTGGTAGCGCACTTGGTTTGGGTCCAAGGGGTCGCAGGTTCAAATCCTGCATCGCCGACCATTTTTTTATAATTTTTTTATAATCGAATAGCTTATTGGTAAACTATGAAGTTTTCGATGCGCCCATAGCTCAGCTGGATAGAGCAACGCCCTTCTAAGGCGTCGGTCGAAGGTTCGAATCCTTCTGGGTGCACCATTTGAAAACATGTAAATATAGCGGTGATTGTAGCTCAGTTGGTAGAGCCCCGGATTGTGATTCCGGTTGTCGTGGGTTCGAGCCCCATCAGTCACCCCATTTACAACGAATATCGGCGATTAGCGCAGTTTGGTAGCGCACTTGGTTTGGGTCCAAGGGGTCGCAGGTTCAAATCCTGCATCGCCGACCATTTTCTTAAAATGGTCTTAAACTCTCAGTTTAAGTGTTCAGTATGAAAAAAGAAGTTAACTCTTCAATGTCGGCGATTAGCGCAGTTTGGTAGCGCACTTGGTTTGGGTCCAAGGGGTCGCAGGTTCAAATCCTGCATCGCCGACCATTTTCTTATCTAATAAGAACAATAAGTAAATTCCTCTAAGTTATAATTCTAAATCTGTTAGCCTATAATTCTATTAAATAATTTCTATTTTATTCTATTTAGTCCGTAGTTAGCCTGTTTTTTATTCAGTTAGTCTTTATAGTCCCTTATCTAGTCCAAATAATTGCCCCCTATACTCGACTATCATAAATATTAGGTTATAATGCCGCGTCTATTGTTTAACATAGTGCCCGAAGGGCAAAGCAGCAATGGTGTCTCATGGTAGCGACGGATGCTTTTAAGTGTGAAAAACCGCTTAAACTTTATCAAGACTCATGCAGAACACTTTGTTTGTAAAGGAAGGCGAACAGTCGCCAAAATTGAATATTGAGGTAAATCATGCAAGTTTCTGTTGAGACGACCCAAGGCCTTGAGCGCCGTATAACTATCACCGTTCCTTCAGAGAACGTTGAGACCGAAGTAAAAAAACGCCTACAACAACTGTCAAAAACACAGCGTATAGATGGTTTCCGTGCTGGTAAAGTTCCAGTATCTGTAATTAACAAGCGTTTTGGCCCTGCAGTTCGTCAAGAAGTTGCTGGCGAAGTAATGCAACGTAATTACATCGAAGCAATCGTTTCTGAAAAAATCAACCCAGCTGGCGCGCCTACATTCGCTCCTAAATCACTTGAAGCAGGTAAAGATTTAGAATTCTCAGCAACGTTTGAAGTTTACCCTGAAGTTGAAGTTCAAGGTTTAGATAAAATTACTGTTGAAAAACCAGCAGTAACAGTAACTGACGAAGATTTAGCTAACATGCTAGAAACACTTCGTAAGCAACACGCAGCGTGGGCTGATGTTGATGCAGCTGCTGGCGAAAACGACCGTGTAACAGTTGATTTCGTAGGTACTATCGACGGTGAAGTATTTGAAGGCGGCAAAGCTGAAGACTTCCCATTAGAACTTGGCCAAGGTCGTATGATCCCAGGTTTTGAAGATAACATCGTAGGTAAAAAAGCAGGCGAAGAAGTAGTTGCTGATGTAACTTTCCCTGATGATTACCACGCTGAAAACTTAAAAGGTAAAGCGGCTCAATTCACTATCACAGTGAAAAAAGTTGAAGCGCAAGAATTACCAGAATTAAGCGAAGAGTTTGCAACTAAATTCGGTGTTACCGAAGGCGGCGTAGACGCGCTTAAAGAAGAAGTTAAAAAGAACATGACACGTGAGCTAGACCAAGCGGTTAAAGCAAGCGTTAAAGACCAAGCAATCAAAGGTCTTTTAGCTAACAACGAAATCGAAGTGCCTAAAGCACTTGTTGATCAAGAAGTTGATGCTCTACGTCAGCAAGCAGCTCAACGTTTTGGCGGCGACGCTCAAAACATGCCAGAGCTTCCAGCTGAATTGTTCCACGAGCAAGCTGTAACACGTGTAAAAACTGGCCTTTTATTAGGTGAAGTGATTAAAGCTAACGACATCAAAGTTGATGATGCTAAAGTTGAAGCATTAATCGCAACAGTAGCTTCTGCATACGAAGATCCAACTGAAGTAGTAGAATACTACAAAGGTAATGATCAACTTATGCAGCAAATGCGTAATGTAGCAATGGAAGAGCAAGCTGTTGAAGCTATTTTAGCTAAAGCAGTTGTTACTGATGTTGAAAAAGCATTTGATGACATCATGAATCCACAGCAAGGTGCTTAATAAGTCATTGACTTAAGCTCTCGCTAACGATTAAATGGCTCGTGTTACTCTGTTTATACAGCGTGCCCGGGCCATTTTAGTTTTTGGCTCTAAATTTGCGAAAAACGATAACTATGCTTCCTTATAATAAGGATAAGTATAAGCGCATAAGGAATTAAATAAGTATGAATACTGGTATTACAGATCCCCTAAATGCATTGGTCCCAATGGTTGTTGAACAAACACCAAAAGGCGAGCGCTCGTATGATATTTATTCGAGATTATTAAAAGAGCGTATTATCTTTTTAACAGGTCAAGTTGAAGACAACATGGCAAATCTGATCTTAGCGCAAATGCTATTTTTAGAATCAGAGAACCCTGATAAAGATATCTTTTTATATATCAACTCACCAGGTGGTTCAGTAACTGCGGGTATGGCTATTTACGACACAATGAACTTCATCAAACCAGATGTAAGTACAATATGTGTAGGTCAAGCTGCAAGCATGGGGGCTTTTTTACTTACTGCTGGTGCTAAAGGTAAGCGTTTTTGCCTACCAAACTCACGTGTGATGATTCACCAACCATTAGGTGGTTTCCAAGGTCAAGCATCTGACTTTGAAATACACGCTAAAGAAATTCTGTCTATTAAAGATAAGCTTAACCGCTTAATGGCTGAGCATACAGGCCAACCATTAGATATTATCTCTAAAGACACTGATCGTGATAACTTCATGAGTGCTTCGCAAGCTGTAGATTACGGCTTGGTAGACTCTGTATTTACAAATCGCGACAAAAAGTAAGCGCTTGGTAAGCAGGACTGCCTGTTTGCCACTTTGAGTTACTATGCGAAAACCAATAAATTTTGGTATAGTTAAAGCGTATTGAAATAGCCGCCAATAGTTTTGGTGGCCAACGTAATAAAATGAGGTAGCTGAATGTCTGACACTCCTACAGACGGCGACAAAAGTAATAAATTGTTATACTGCTCTTTTTGTGGCAAAAGCCAACATGAAGTGCGTAAATTAATTGCAGGCCCTTCAGTATACGTTTGTGATGAATGTGTAGAGTTGTGTAACGATATTATCAGGGAAGAGATCAAAGACATTGCTCCTAAGCATGATACGTCTGACAAACTACCTGTACCAAAAGAAATTCGTAAACACTTAGACGATTATGTTATTGGTCAAGACCATGCTAAAAAAGTATTGTCTGTTGCCGTTTATAACCATTATAAACGCCTACGTAACCAATCGACTAAGCAAGACATTGAATTAAGTAAAAGTAATATTTTGCTTATCGGCCCAACAGGTAGTGGTAAAACATTACTTGCAGAAACATTAGCGCGCCTACTTGACGTGCCGTTTACTATGGCCGATGCCACTACATTAACCGAAGCAGGTTATGTAGGTGAAGATGTTGAAAACATCATTCAAAAGCTTTTACAAAAGTGCGATTACGATGTTGAAAAAGCACAGCGCGGTATTGTCTACATCGATGAAATTGACAAGATTTCTCGTAAATCAGATAATCCTTCAATTACGCGTGACGTATCAGGCGAGGGCGTTCAACAGGCGCTACTTAAACTGATTGAAGGCACCGTTGCTTCTGTTCCACCGCAAGGTGGTCGTAAACATCCACAGCAAGAGTTTTTACAAGTAGATACATCTAAAATCTTGTTTATTTGTGGTGGTGCATTTTCAGGCCTAGATAAAGTAATTGAGCAACGTAGCCATAAAAACACCGGTATCGGTTTTGGCGTTAGCGTAAAAGAGTCTGCGGCGAGTCGTTCTTTAAGTGAAACATTTAAAGATGTAGAGCCAGAAGATTTAGTTAAATATGGCTTAATTCCTGAGTTTATAGGTCGTTTGCCGGTAGTGGCTACGCTAACAGAACTTGATGAAGCAGCTCTTGTACAAATATTGAGTGAACCTAAAAACGCGATTACTAAACAGTTTTCAGTATTGTTTGGTATGGAAGACGTTGAACTTGAGTTTCGCGATGATGCCTTAGCTGCAATTGCCCACAAAGCAATGGAGCGTAAAACAGGCGCACGTGGTCTTCGTTCAATTGTTGAAGGTGTACTACTTGATACTATGTACGAGCTTCCTTCAATGGATGATGTAAGCAAAGTAGTTATTGATGAAACCGTTATTAAAGGTGAGTCAGATCCAATCTTGATTTATGAAAATAATAAACAAGATAAAGCTGCATCAGAATAGTTTTTAAGCTATTTGAATGGAAAAAGGAGCCTTAGGCTCCTTTTTTTATAATTAATTTAATCGAGTTAGGGAAAATTGTTGAACTTTAATTAGGTTATCCCCATATACTTGAGTAATCTTTAAAATAAATGAAGTGCGAAGAGAAACTATAATGACGCTTGAGAGAACCGACCGAGTCGAAATCCCAGTCCTTGCACTGCGCGATGTTGTGGTATACCCGCACATGGTGATCCCGCTTTTTGTTGGCCGTGAAAAATCAATAAAATGCCTAGAAGCGGCAATGGACAAAGACAAACAAATTTTCTTGGTTGCACAAAAAGATGCAACTGTAGATGAACCAGAGCAAGATGATATTTATCGTATCGGTACTATTGCCACTGTACTTCAGTTATTAAAATTACCAGACGGTACAGTTAAAGTTTTAGTCGAAGGTACACAGCGCGCACAAATTGAAGAATTTGTAGATAACGATGACTTTTTTGTCGCTAATGCTCAATTTATTGAATCTGATTCTGTAGATGAACAAGAGCAAGATATTTTTATCCGAAGCGCAATTAGCCAGTTTGAAGGCTATGTAAAGCTAAATAAAAAAATTCCACCTGAAGTACTAACTTCGGTTTCAGGTATTGATGAGCCAGCACGTCTTGCCGACACAATGGCAGCGCATATGCCGCTTAAAGTACCTGAAAAACAAAAAGTGCTCGAAATTTCAAGTGTCACAGAACGTCTTGAATATTTAATGGCACTAATGGAAGGCGAAATAGACTTATTGCAAGTTGAGAAGAAAATTCGTACCCGCGTTAAAAAGCAGATGGAAAAATCTCAGCGCGAGTATTACCTCAATGAGCAAATGAAAGCCATTCAAAAAGAACTTGGTGAGCTTGATGATGTGCCTGATGAATTTGAAGCGCTTAAAAAGCGTATTGAAGATTCTGGCATGCCTGATGAAGCTAAAGAAAAGGCAACTACAGAGCTCAATAAGCTTAAAATGATGTCGCCAATGTCTGCAGAAGCAACTGTAGTGCGTTCATACATAGATACATTAATTAATGTGCCATGGAAAAAACGCTCTAAAGTGAAAAAAGACTTAGCAGGCGCACAAAAAATTCTTGATAGCGATCACCACGGCTTAGATAAAGTAAAAGAACGCATTATTGAGTACCTCGCAGTACAACAGCGTACTAATAAGCTCAAAGGGCCAATTTTATGTTTAGTTGGACCACCAGGTGTTGGTAAAACATCACTTGGGCAATCTATTGCACGTTCGACTGGTCGTAAGTATGTTCGTATGGCGCTTGGCGGCGTACGTGATGAAGCTGAGATTCGCGGTCATCGTCGTACATACATAGGTTCAATGCCAGGTAAGCTAATTCAAAACATGACAAAAGTGGGCGTTAAAAACCCATTATTCTTATTAGATGAAATCGATAAAATGTCATCGGACATGCGCGGCGACCCAGCATCAGCATTGTTAGAGGTGCTTGATCCGGAACAAAACAGTCATTTTGCCGATCACTATCTTGAAGTCGATTACGATTTATCTGACGTTATGTTTGTAGCAACATCAAACAGCTTTAACATTCCTGGTCCATTATTAGATCGTATGGAAGTTATTCGCTTGTCGGGTTACACCGAAGATGAAAAGCTAAACATTGCAAAAGAGCACTTAATTACTAAACAAGTTAAACGTAACGGTTTAAAAGAGTCTGAAATAGTTATCGAAGACAGCGCAATTATTGGCATTATTCGTTATTACACACGTGAAGCGGGTGTACGTAACTTAGAGCGCGAAATTTCGAAACTATGTCGTAAAGCAGTTAAAAATATCTTACTTGAAAAAGACACTAAAATAGTGACCATCAATCAAGATAACCTAGAAGAGTTTTTAGGTGTGCAGCGCTTTGACTATGGCAAAGCTGAAGATGGCGACCGTATTGGTCAAGTTACAGGCTTAGCATGGACAGAAGTTGGCGGTGATTTGCTAACAATTGAATGTGCGGCAGTGCCAGGTAAAGGCAAGTTAAGTTACACCGGTTCTCTTGGCGATGTAATGCAAGAGTCGATTCAAGCGGCAATGACGGTTGTGCGTAATCGAGCAGATACTTTCCGTATTAACAGCGACTTTTACGAAAAACGTGATATTCACGTACACGTACCTGAGGGCGCAACACCAAAAGATGGTCCTAGTGCGGGCGCAGCAATGGTAACGGGTCTTGTATCTAGCTTAACGGGTAATCCTGTACGAGCAGATGTTGCAATGACAGGTGAAATTACACTACGCGGTGAAGTACTTCCTATTGGTGGTTTAAAAGAGAAGTTATTAGCGGCGCATCGTGGTGGAATTAAAACAGTGATCATTCCAAAAATTAACGAACGTGACTTAAAAGAGATACCAGACAACGTGCTGGCAGGTCTTGATATTCACCCAGTTACTTGGATTGACGAGGTGTTAAAGCTTGCTTTAGTGCATCCTGTTGAGAGTTTTTCGGTCGAAACACCTAAAAACCAAGAAAAAAGCTAAAAAAAGTGCTTTTTAGGGCTTTTCAAATCTAAACGGTATGATAAGTTAAGCACTGGTTTTCAAGCCTAGCCCTTACGGGGCCTAGGCTTAAGAAAAATATAATCATGTGGGCATTAAAAGTTTGCTCTAAAATTTTCAAAAAAGTGATGTTAGTTTAAAAAACCATCGCTCTTGATAATAACAATGAAAGAGGATGATATTGTGAATAAATCTCAATTAATCGATCAAATCGCAGCTGATGCTGACATTTCTAAAGCGGCTGCAGGTCGTGCACTAGATTCATTCATCGAATCTGTATCTGGCGCGCTAAAAGATGGCGACTCAGTTGCACTTGTAGGTTTTGGTACTTTCTCAGTACGTGAACGTGCTGCACGTTCAGGCCGTAACCCGCAAACTGGTGAAACTATCCAAATTGCTGCTGCAACTATTCCAGCTTTCAAAGCCGGTAAAGCGCTTAAAGACGCAGTAAACTAATCACTGTTTTAAACACATTAGTTATGGCGAGTGTAAAGTTACTGATTCACCACAACAGATGAGTTAAGTAACTTTTCCGCCAGTTACTTCAAGTGAAAAAGCGTATCTGGTAAGATACGCTTTTTTTACATGTGACAAGGTAAAATACCTTGATCAAAAAGAGATAAACAAATGCTTGAGAAAATCAGAGAAGGTTCGCAAGGACCTGTAGCCAAAATAATTTTAGGCGCGGTGATTTTATCTTTTGCCTTAGCAGGGATCGGTAGTTACTTAGGTCAAACCACAGAACAACCCGTTGCTGAAGTAAATGGAATTAAAATTAGTCAAACCGATTTTAACCGTGCTTACCAAAATGAACGTAGCCGTTTAGAGCAACAATTTGGTGAATACTTTACACAAATTGCAGCTGATCCAAATTACATGGCACAAATTCGTCAAGGTGTAGTTGACCGCTTAGTACAACAAGAATTGCAATCACAGCTAGCGGCTGATTTAGGCCTTCGCGTAAGCGACGAAAGTGTACGTAAAACAATTTTAGAATTACCGTACTTTCAAATTGGTGAAAAATTTAATAACGACCGTTACCTACAAGTAATTCGTCAAATGAATTTTCAACCAGATGCTTTTCGTGAATATTTACGTAAAGATATGACACGCAGCCAGGTAGTATCTGCTGTTGCAGGTACAGACTTTGCTCTAGAGAGCGAGCTGAAAAGCGCAATTGCTCTTCAGCAGCAAACTCGTAGTATTGATTACGTAGTTGTAAACAAAGAGGCACTTGCCGCGAATGTTGAAGTATCAGATCAAGAAGTATCTGATTACTACGACTTAAACGCATCTCAATTTTTATCTCCAGAGCTTATTTCAGTAAGTTACATTGAGCTTAAAGCAGCAGATATCAATGTTGAATCGGTAACCGAGGATGACGTTAAAGCGTATTATGAGCAAAACAAAGCACAATACGTTGAGCCAGAAAAGCGTCGCGTATCACATATCTTAATTGATAACAGTGAAGACGATGATGCAGCAAAAGAAAAAGCCAATGCTCTTCATGCACAGCTAGAGCAAGGTGCAGACTTTGCTGAGTTAGCACAATCATCGTCTGACGATATCGTTAGTGGCGAAATGGGCGGCGATCTTGAGTGGATTGAGCGTGATGTAATGGACCCTGCATTTGAAGACGCGGCTTTCGCGCTTGAAAATAAAGGTGATATTTCTGACGTTGTTACTTCTGAGTTTGGTTATCACATAATTAAACTTACTGACATTCAACCACAACAAGTTAAAGCGTATGACGATGTTAAAGCTGACTTACGTGCTGAATTAGAACAAGCTGAAAAAATAGATGCATTTTACGAAAAGCAAACTGAAATGGGTGCACTTGCATTTGAAATTTCAGACCGCTTAGATGATGCTGCAGAAGTTGCTGAAGTGGAAGTTAAATCTACACCTCTTTTAGCACTTAATGCTCTACCAGAGCCGTTAAACAGCCCTGCAGTTGTTACAGCATTAACATCAGTTGATTTACTTGAAGATAAAGTAAATTCTGAAGTTATTGAGCTTGGCGATGAGCATGCAATCATTGTTCGTATTAACGAGCATAAAGCTGCTGCTACTAAGCCGTTAGACGAAGTAAGCGAGGAAATTAAAGCGCGTTTAGTGAATGAAAAATCATCTGAGCTTGCTAAAGAAAAGGCACGTAGCTTATTTGCAGAAGTACAAGCAGGTAAGAGCTTAAACGATGTTGCTAACGAGCAAAGCTTAACACTTCGCCAAGAAGCGCAGTTAACACGTCAAAGCTACACTGTTTCACCTGCTATTGTGACTCAAGCTTTTAAAATGGCTCACCCAGCGGATTCTGCGGTAGTCGATCTCGTTAATTTAAATAATGGTGATGCAGCAATTGTAGCGCTTAAGTCGGTAACGGATGCACAAGTTGCAGCTAATATTGACCCTCAAGCAAAACAAAGCATTACTATGGCGCAAGCTAATAAAAACTACATGGTATTTATTGAAGCGCTTAAAGCCAATGCTGAGCTTAACTTACCAACGGCTACACAAACTGTTGAGTAATTAATTTTAGCTCATAAAGAAAGGCGCTTTTAAAGCGCCTTTTTTATTGTCTTTTAATTACCTCTGGCAATAAACTCAATCCGATTGCCGCTAGGCTCTCTTATCATCATATGTTGGGTTGGGCCGCTACCTAAGTTTTCGGGTGCAAACTCTATAATAATATTATTTTGCATTTTTAAGTGTTCATGTAGCTCGCTTAACTTTTTGATACTTTCAACACTGAGTGCTAAATGGTGTAAGCCCACATTTTCTGCTCGATTAAACTCCACACGTTTTGCATCGCTTTTCACGCGCCATAATGTAATGGTTATTTTATTGTTTGATAAAAAATAAGCAGGATAGGCTGGGTCATTCCCTAGCGTTTTAAAGCCAAGTACATCAGTAAAAAATGCTTTGGATGCATCTAAGTTTGATACGGTTAAACCTAAATGATCAACGCCACCAACCCAATTTGTATCAGCAATAGCTGAGGCTGATAGAAGGAGTAATGGGGAAAGGCTAAGTAGTAACTTTTGTTTAAGCATGAGATCTCTTGTTAATTAAATACAATTAACAAGAAGACCTAGTTAAATACGGTTACCTTACAAAAAAGTTAGGTATTTATAATCTGCTTTAGCAGCTTAATAAACGCTGCGTTACTTTTGATTGAGGGTTTTGAAAAACATCTTCAGTAGGACCGTATTCAACCACTTCGCCTTTATCAAGAACAACTACAAAATCACTAATGTGGCGTACTAAACTTAAATGATGAGTGATCATCACATACGTAAGGCCTGTATCGCGCTGCAGCTTAAGTAACAAGTTTACTATTTGCGCTCGTATAGAGGGATCTAAAGACGAAACAGCTTCATCAAGTACAATCACCTTAGGATCTAAAATTAATGCACGAGAAAACGCTACACGCTGTAACTGCCCCACGCTAAACATATGCGGGTAGTAGTGTTTATGATCGATTAACAAACCCACCTTAGAAAGCGTTGCATCAATCTTTTCAGTGCGTTCACTAGCATCAAGCTCAGTATTATATTGCAGGCAATCATCAAGCATTTCGCCAATGGTTAAGCCCGGGTTGAGCGATGCAGCTGAATCTTGAAAAATCATACGAATATGGCGACATTGATTATCGCGTACGCCATTATCTTCGATAATATTATTCTCGAGCAAAATTTGCCCGCTATCAGCGCTATCAGCTCCTGAAAGTAGTTTTGCCAACGTACTTTTACCTGCGCCTGTTTCGCCAATTATGGCAATGGTTTCACCTTTACCTACGCAAAATGAAATGTTTTTAAGGACTTCAAACTTTTTACGTGAAAAAAGCCCAGCTCGTACATTAAAGGTTTTACAAAGCGCTTGTACTTTTAACAGTGGCTGCATTACTTCATGTCCTTAATTAACGGAAAGTGACACGCATAACTATGCCCATGATGTTTAGTCAGGGCTGGTGTAACCACGCAGGCTTTTTGTGCTTGTGGGCAACGCGGCCCAAGGCGACAGCCAATAGGCAAATGTTGCAGGGTAGGGATAGTCCCTTTAAGTGCATAAAAAGGTTCTTTATGTGCTAATCCTTGCTCGTAGTCTGGCAAGCTTTTTAGTAATGCTTGCGTGTATGGATGGCGAGGCTGTTTAAATATTTCATGGGTTGGGCCTGCTTCAACCATTTGCCCGCAATATAAAACATGAATGCCATGCGACCAATGTGCAATCTCTTCCAGTTCATGAGAGATCATCAAGATAGACATGTTTTTAAGTTGGTTTAAGCTTTTTAGTAACCTAAATACTTGTGCGCGAGTTGTGCTCTCAAGCGCTGTAGTGGGCTCATCAGCGATTAAAAGTTTAGGCGTGCGAGCAATGGCCATCGCAATCATTACTTTTTGACATACGCCTTCAGAGAGCTCATGAGGGTAACTACTTAGTACCGCTTCGTGGTTTTTAATACCCACCTTATGAATAAGCGCCTTTACTCTGTCTTTTCTCTCTCGGTTGCGTTTTAAAAAGAAACCTTTAGTTGCGACCTCTGGGAGTGTTTCGGCAATTTGGTCAAATATTTTAGCGGTTGGGTCAAGGCAGCGACTTGGGTCTTGATAGATCATCGCTATATCTTGGCTTACTATTTTACGGCGTTTCTCTGGGCTTAAACGCATTAAGTCTACGCCGCGCCAATGAATACGGTCGGCAGTAATATCCCAGCGCTCGTTTAATACACCAATAATCGCTTTTGCTATTAAGCTTTTGCCAGAGCCAGACTCGCCCACAAGCGCATGTACTTCACCTTCTTTTAAGCTAAAGCTCACTCTGTCTACAGCTCTAATTACAGTTTCAGAGGTACGTAGTTCAATTGTTAAGTTACGAACATCGAGTAATTGCATTTAATCAGCCTTACGTGCTTTTAGCACTTGTCGCAGGCCATCGCCTACTAAATTAGTAGATAACACGGCTAAAAATAACAGTACACCAGGTAGCGCTACAGTCCACGGCGCTAAATAAATAAGGCCTAGATTTTCGGCTAATATTGCGCCCCATTCGGTCGTTGGTGGCTGAGCCCCTAATTTTAAAAATCCCAGTGCTGAAATATCTAATATCGCAGTAGAAAGCGCCATCGTGAATATAACCACAATATGCTCATAAATATTAGGGAAAATACCGCGCGATATTATATGCCAATTAGATGCGCCATCGAGTCTAAACGCAGTAATGTAATCTTTACTTAATTCATCAACAATTAGGTTGCGCACCGAGTGAATAAATTGCGGTAGTAACGCTAAAATAATTGCCCATACGGTATTCATTAAACCAGGACCGAGTATGGCGATTATTATTATGGCCAATAACAAAGAAGGAATAGAAAGTGTTATATCAAGTAAATGATTTAAAAAGCTTGAACGCAACCCTTTACTAATCCCGGCAAAAGTCCCCACTAATACACCAAACAGGGTCGTGATTAGGGCAGCTACAACAGAAAGTCCAAACGTATATGTTGCACCATTCATTAAGCGCGAGAGTACATCACGGCCTAAATCATCGGTGCCTAAAATAAAGCGTACATCGCCCATTTCTCGCCATGAGGGCGGTATGAGTAGTGCATCACTATGCTGTTGGTTTACGCCATAGGGCGCTAAAAAAGGAGCTGTGGCGGCCAATAATGCAAACGCCATAAATATCCATAAACCAACCAAAGCTGGGTGATTGTTTTTAAATTTGCGCCAAAATCGCGCAAGTGGCGATTTATTCGACTCTTCAGAAAATAAATTAAACTTTGCCATGGGCCTGATTCCGCGAGAGTGGATCGAATAAAGTGTAAGTAAGCTCAGCTGTAATAGAGGCTAAAATAACAAATAAAGACACCGCCATTAATCCGCCTTGAATTGCAGGAAAGTCGCGCTGATAAATACTATCGATTAACCATCGGCCAATACCCGGCCAAGAAAAAATAACTTCAGTAATCATCGCAAGTGTTATCAAGGTGCTAAATTGCAAACCAATTTGCTTAATTACCGGTAGTAGAGCATTACGCAGTGCATGGTGCATGATAAGTTGACGGCGGTTAAGGCCTTTTGCCCTAGCTGTTTTAATAAAGTTTTGATCCATTACCTTAAGCATAGACTCGCGAGTAAAGCGCACTAATACCGTGGTTGGATACATGGCCAGTACAATAGTAGGGAGTGTTAAATGGCGCAGCGCATCAACAAAGGCCATCCCTTTATATGGAAATCCAGCTAGAGCAATATCAATTAATATAAACCCTGTACTGGCGGGTATTTCGTAAAGGAGGCCCATTCTGCCCGACATAGGAAACCAGCCAAGCTTTAATGAAAAAACCATTATTAACAACAATGCGAGCCAAAACACAGGCATTGAATAACCTACCATAGTGACAGAGTTTATAAGTTTGTCGGGCCAGCGTTTATGATAGCCAGAGCCTAAAATGCCAGTAGGTACACCAATAACAACCGATACAATTAATGCATATACGCTTAGCTCTAAAGTAGCCGGTAGTAAGTCAATAATATGGCTAAACACGCTGTTACCAGAGGCAAATGAAAGCCCCCAATCGCCTTGAAATATTCTCCCTAAAAAGGCAATGTATTGCATAAAGTAATTGCTGTTGTATAAATATTTATCCTCAAGCTCACTATGCTGTGCAAAGTTACCACTTGGTATGCCACTTAAATTACTTAGCGGATCACCGGGAAATAAATACGCCAGTGAAAACGTAAATACGCTGAGCATTAGTATCATAAAAAAGAACAAACCAAGGCGACGTAAAATATAATCTAAGATCATTATTTTTTCCTCGCATTAGCAAGCGAAATAGCACCAAACGGGCCAAGTGTTATGCCTTCCACATCAGCGCTACTTGCTTGAAAGCGCAAGCCATGAGCAATAGGTAATAACGGCAACTCTTTAATAATTAAGCTTTGTGCATCTTCGTAGTATTTTTTACGTTTGTTTAAATCAGTGGTGTCTAGTGCTTTAGTAAGCAATAAATCAAATTGGGGATTACACCAGTTTGCAGGGTTTTTGCCACTAAAAGTAGCGGTGCAACTCAGCAGCGGGCTAAAAAAGTTATCAGGGTCGGGTGTATCTGCGGCCCAACCAAGTAATACACTGTCGTGCCTATGCTCGCCAATACGTTGAATAAACGTATTCCACTCATATTCTACAATACTGACGTTAACGCCTACTTTGCGTAAATCACTTTGCATAAGCTCAGCCATTTTACGTGCGTTGGGGTTATAAATACGACTCACAGGCATAGCCCATATCGTCATATCAAAGCCATTAGGCAACCCTGCTTCAATAAGTAACTTTTTAGCAAGTTCTGGATCAAATGTAGGTATATCTTCTTGTGGCTCAAATGCCCAAGAGGTTGGCGGCAAAATCGATTGTGCGCGAGTACCATTACCGTAATAAACCGCCTGCATTATTTTATCTACATCTATTGCGTGCGCAAGCGCTTGGCGTACGCGTAAGTCGTCAAACGGAGCACGCTCTGTATTAAATGCCCAATAACCTATGTTTAAGTTTGTTTCTTTTTCGACGTTTATATCATCGCGTTGCGCTAAAATGCTCAATTGTGCACTACTTGGATGAGCCGTTACATCGCACTCTTTAGTCAGCATTTTTGCTATGCGCGTAGTGCCGTTAGGGGTTATATCGTAAACCAATTGCTCAAGTGCAACGTCATGCTTCCAATAAAGTGGGTTACGGTAAAAGCGCACAAGATGATCTCGGCGGTATTCTTTATAAATATACGGGCCGGTGCCAATAGGGTACTGATCAAATAAGTTTTTTTGATTATTTTTCTTAAGTTTCATGGCGTATTCTTCTGAAAGCACCACGGCAAAGTCGGTAGCCATATTAGCTAAAAAACTACTTTCAGGATTAAACAATTCAAAACGGACTTGGTAGTCAGACACGCGCACAATTTTGCGAATAAGTTGATCAATTCCTACACTTTGAAAATACGGGTAATCGGCATCGCCCACAAAGTGATATGGATTATATACATCGAATAATCGGCTAAAGGTGAATATAACGTCGTCGGCGTTAAAGTCCCGCGATGGGGTAAAATAAGAAGTTGTATGAAACTTTACATCTTTACGCAGGGTAAAGGTAACCGATTTACCATCTTTGCTAATTTTCCAATCGGTCGCCAGCTCACTTTGAAACTCTGCCGTAACAGGGTCAATGCTAATTAAGCGGTCGTATAATTGGTTAGCAATTATATCAATAGTTGAACCGGTGGTCGTGACTTGCGGATTAAACGACACAGGGTTAGCTTCAGCGCAATAAACTAAGCCTTGGTTTTTTTCTTCTATGATTTCTTCTTTGCTATCAAGGCAACCAACTAAAGTGGTGGTAAGCAAAACAAGTAATAATTTATGCACCCGCATAACCTCTGACTATTGTTGATCCAATAAGTTGTATTTTTTAAGATAACCACGTAATTGATGATACGTTAAACCAAGTACTTCTGCAGTTTTCTTTTGATTAAATTGGCTATGTTCGAGTGCTTTATTAATCATGTTTATTTCAAAGTCGTTTGAATGCTCTTTTAAGCTGCACGGAAATTGAATATCAACGGCTGAATAATTGCTTGCTTGAGTAACCGGTGGCGCAACAACAATAGGCTCGGCATTAACAGTTTGAGCTGCTATAGGTGCTTTAATACGCGCTTTTGGTCTAAATGGGCTATCGAATGGGTCTAAAATAATCTGGTGAACGGGAATATGTTCACTACCGTGGCGATACAAACTGCGTTCAACCACATTTTTAAGTTCACGAATATTACCAGGCCAATCATAACTAAGCAGTGTTTCTGTTGCGCTTCGGGTAAAACCGCTAAACAGTTCCCACTCTAAATCGCGCGCCATATTCATCGCAAACTGCTCAGCAAGAAGCATAATATCGTCTTGGCGTTCGCGCAGTGGTGGCAGGGTAATTACATCAAAGGCAAGGCGATCGAGTAAATCACTTCTAAATTCACCTTGCTCGGCCAAATAAGGAAGATCTTCGTTTGTCGCACACACTAAGCGGGTATCTACTTTTACAGTTTGTTTGCCGCCAACACGTTCAAACTCACCGTATTCTATAACGCGCAGCAGTTTTTCTTGTACCATAGCTGAGGTATTAGCTAATTCATCTAAAAACAGTGTGCCGCTGTTAGCGCGTTCAAAACGACCTTCGTGACGTTTACTTGCCCCCGTAAAAGCACCGCTTTCGTGGCCAAATAACTCACTTTCGAGTAGGTTTTCGTTAAGCGCTGCACAGTTAAGCTTTACGTAGTTTTGATCCCAGCGTTTTGATAAAAAGTGTAAGCGTGCTGCTATTAGCTCTTTACCTGTGCCGCGTTCACCAATAATAAGTACCGGTTTATCTAAATTAGCCAGTTGCGATACCTGATCTAATACAGACAGAAAGCTATCTGATTGGCCGAGTAAATTATCCTGTTGGCGATATTGGCTCATATTTCCTAACTCTTGGTCATTTTTACTAACAGTTAGTGTATTTCATAATTAGGGATAACTAAAGAAATTTGTATATTTAGTTTAACGTAATGAAAATAAAGTGTATTTTAACTTTTAAAAAGTTGGCAAGCATATTGATACTAGTTATAGCAGACTAACTAAGTTTTAATTACAGAGGTAAATGTTATGGGAATTTTTTCACGTTTTGCAGATATCGTTAATTCTAATATCAACGCCATTTTAGATAAAGCAGAAGACCCAGAAAAAATGGTTCGTCTGATTATTCAAGAAATGGAAGATACGCTTGTTGAAGTACGTTCTACATCAGCTAAAACATTGGCTGAGAAAAAAGAAATTGTACGCCGCTTAGATACACTTAAAGCGCAGGTAAGTGATTGGCAAGATAAAGCCGAACTGGCTTTAAGTAAAGACCGCGACGATTTAGCGCGTTCAGCCTTACTTGAAAAGCAAAAGTCGGCAGATGCAGTTGCTTCAGTAGCGAGTGAGCTTGAACATGTAGAGTCTCATATTGAGAAATTACAGCAAGAAGTAACGACGCTACAAGAAAAGCTAGCAGATGCTAAATCTCGTCAAAAAGCGATTATACTTCGCCAACGTTCGGCTGAGTCGCGCCTTGAAGTGAAAAAGACACTTGATAGCTCAAAAGTAGAAGAAGCACTTAACCGCTTTGAACGTTACGAAACCAAAATTGATGGACTAGAATCTCAAATTGAGTCGTACGATTTAGGTAAAAAGACGTTAGCGGATGAAATTGCTAATCTACAAAAAAATGAAAAGATAGATGATGAGCTAGCCGAACTTAAAAAGAAGTTAGCTGATAAATAATTACATATAAAAATATATGGGGCCCTTGTGCCCCAGCTTAAAAACATCAAAACGGATTGTCAGGAGAGGATTATGTTTGATCCAGAGATATTAGTTGCACCATTTATCTTGTTTATGATTTTTGTTGCTCCGCTGTGGCTAATTTTGCACTACCGTAGCAAGAAACAAGTAAGCCAAGGTTTAAGTGAGCACGAACATCGCCAATTACTTGAGCTTGCACACAAAGCTGAAAAAATGGCTGATCGATTAGAAACACTTGAAGCATTGCTTGATCAAGAGTCACCACAATGGAGACGCAAAGTATGAGTGCCAAACGCGAATTATTAAGAGACCCACAACGCGGTAAAATAGCCGGTGTGTGTGCGGGATTAAGTGACTACTTTAATATGGAGTTATGGTTAGTTCGCATTATATTTGTTAGTGCGGTACTGCTAACGGGTGGCCCATTATTTGTGGTAGCGTATATTGCAGCTTGGTTCATTTTAGATAAAAAAGAGCCCGCAACAGCGCAAACAAAAAGCTCAACTAAAACTGATGATCCGCTAGAAGTAAAATTTAAAGTATGGCAAAAAGGCGAGCCGCCGCGCCGCGCATTGCAAGATTTAAAAGAGCGTTTAACGCGTGTAGATACTCGCCTTCAAGATATGGAGCGCCATGTAACTTCAAGCGAGTTTACGGTGAGCCGTGAAATTAACAAACTTTAAAGGATTTAATAGCACCTTATTTGCAGCGTGATAAATTACGGCAAATTAGGTGCAAGACACTTTATGAGCCAATCATTTGCAAAAAAGACCTTTAAAAGCATTAAAGGCAAAGCACAAAAAGCCCTTCATCGCAGTTTAGACCAACACGTAAAGCTTGCCGTAACTGGCCTAAGTGGTAGTGGTAAAACTGCCTTTATTACCGCGCTTGTTAAACACTTAACAACCCAAGCGGACGATAAAAACTTACCTTTTTTTGATGTAATGCGCGAGCACCGCCATGTGGCCACTAAAGTTGTGCCGCAAGAGGCGTTAAAAGTCCCTACGTTTAATTACCCTCGAGCACTCAATACTTTATTACCCAGCGATGGGATGCCTACATGGCCTGCATCTACCGAGCGTATTAATACGCTGCGCTTGGCAATAAAGTATCAAAGTAATGCAGGGCTGCGTGGGCACTTTTCGCCGCAATCAACGCTTTATTTAGATATTATTGACTACCCGGGTGAATGGCTCCTTGATTTACCTATGCTTGAGCAAAGCTATTCTCAATGGTGCGAGCAGCAATATCCGTTATTAACTCAGCCTTCGCGCGTAAACACATCAAGTGACTTTTTAGTGGCCGTTGATCAACTTGACTTAAACGCCCCCGTTGATGAAAACGCACTTGCCCATATTGCTCAGCTTTATCAAAGCATGTTAGTCGGGCTTAAAAAAGACACCAAACTTGCCATGTTGCAACCTGGGCGCATGCTTATGCCTGGCGACCTACAAGGCGCGCCATTGTTATTGTTTTTTCCGGTATCGGGTGAAATAAACAGTGACGATGTCGTTGCGGGTTCTAATTTAGCGCATTTAATTAAGCGTTTTAACGCCTATATAAAAGAAGTTGTAAAACCATTTTATAATGAGCATTTTAGGCACTTTGATCGCCAAATTGTACTTGTAGATGTACTTAGTGCATTAAACGAAGGGCACGAAACACTCCAAGAGCAAAGCAGTGTAATAAACCAATTACTCGCACATTTTAACTATGGCGAGTCGGGCTTTTTTAAACGTTTATTTAAGCCCAACATAGACAAAATATTATTTGCAGCTAATAAATCAGATCACATAAGTGCTAAGCACCATAAAGATTTAGCACTGCTACTTGATTCGCTCGTGCATGAGCAAAGTAATCATTTAAAGTTTGATGGTGTAAAAATAGAAACCATGGCCATGTCGTCAATTACAGCAACGCAACCGCGCCAAATTACCGACAAAGGCCAAACGCTTGACTGCATTTACGGTAAACCATTACACGAGCCTGATTGGCTTACGTATCTACCGCCGCAACCACCCTCGCGGATGCTTAATAAAAATGAGTGGCCAGCACAGGGATTTGAGTTTTTATCGTTCTCTCCAATGCCGAGCCCCGATAAACAACTACAACATATTCGATTAGATCATGTCATGCAGTACCTGCTAGGAGACAAATTAACATGAGTGAGTCAAACCAAACATTTCAAGCAGGGCGTCGGATAGATACGCAAAGCATTGAACAAAACGAACCCGTTTTAGCACCTGCAAAAATTATTCAGCACGGGCAAAGTGATTACGAAGAACTTGAAGATGAAGCACTAGAGCCCGAAATAGATCTGGAACCGGTGTACAAAAAGTCAAAGTGGCAAACGCTTAAAGGTGTTTTTGCTATTAGTTTTATAGTACTGGTGCTTTTAGAGTTTGCGTACTCGTTATTATTTGCTTTCGAGCAGTCAATTATTTTAGGCAGTGTTTATTTAACTGCGGTTGTAAGTGGCGTACTGCTAATAGGGCGCTTATTGTGGCGAGAGTACCGAATGCTGCGCAGTTTAAAGCGTAACCAATTGCACCGAGTTGAAGCCGACAGGCTTTTAAACAGCGAGCAAGTAGGTGGTGCATTACCTTGGCTCGAAAAGCTTAATAAACACCAAGAGCTTGATAACTTTGAAACCTTTAAAAACCAAGTAGCGATGCATCACAGCGACAAAGAAATAATGACGCTGTACGCCAACAGTTTATTAATAACCCAAGACACCAAAGCTAAAAAGCTTATAAATCGTTTTGCGACTGAATCTGCACTGCTAGTTGCCCTAAGCCCACTTGCGCTGGTGGATATGATGGCTGTGCTTTGGCGCGGTACTAAATTAATAGAACAAATTGGTAAAATTTACGGCATTGGTTTTGGCTACGCGAGCCGCATTAAGCTTTACCGTATGTTGATAAAACAAGTAATGTTTGTTGGCAGTGCAGAGCTTGTATCTGACCTTGCTGCAACTGCACTAAGTGCTGAGCTTTTAGGTAAGCTTTCGGGACGAGCTGCGCAAGGGGTCAGCGCCGGTATTTTTACAGCGCGTATTGGTTACAAAGCAATGGAGCTTAGTCGCCCATTACCACGGCTTGAAAACAAACGCAGCTTACTAAAAGGCACTGTGCAAAGCATCGCAGGTAAAATTATGAGCCGTAAAAAGGCGGAACCAACACACTAGGGTCTGTTGAACTTTTAAGGTTAAATTTGCAGCAGTCTGTTTGGTATTTAGGCAAGGCAGAGCCTATGTAGTGTGGTTATTCCCCATAAATAGGTGATAACGTAGCATTAATGCCAAACAGGCGCTGCCCAAAGGGTTCTTCCTAGGGGCTATTTACTCTTTGTTGCCTACATGGATGTAGGTAAGGGGCGTGAGCAGAACGCGGAAGCTTTGCTCGGTTTTACTTATTCTTACATGGATGTAAGCCAGTAGGGTAACGCAGGAGCAGTTACCGAGCCCACTAGGTTACAAACCTCGCGCCGCGATTTAATCTTCCTTGGATTGAACAAATTTCAATCCGCAAAGGTCAACACGCCCTGGTGGCAATATTTGTGTACAAACGTGCGCTGCACGGTTTTTACACAAATAGCCATCTGAGCATCCGGCATGCTTGCTGTTTGTAAGCGCATACGTTTTGATTGTTGAATCGCAAAAACATAATAATCAAAAAAATGAGCCTACAATGAGCAAGCATCATATAAACACCCAGTGTATTCACGGACCACAAAAAGCAAACGACCCGCACGGCGCACTCACTTCTCCTTTGTATCAAACCTCTACCTTTCATTTTGAAAATGCCGCACAAGGTGCTGCGCGTTTTGCAGGCGACGAACCTGGCTATATTTATACGCGCTTAGGAAACCCTACAACCACAGAGCTTGAGCAAAAAGTTGCTCAACTAGAGAGCTGTGAAGCAGCTGCTGCAACCGCAACAGGTATGGGGGCTGTATCAGCCTCAGTACTGAGCTTTTTATCGCAGGGAGATCACCTTGTTGCCTCAAGTGCTTTGTATGGTTGTACCTTTGCGTTTTTCTCGCATATGTTGCCGCGCTGGGGAATCGAAGTCACTTTTGTTGATATGACCAACGAGGACGAACTACGCGCTGCCATCAAACCTAATTCAAAAATGATATTTGTAGAAACGCCAATCAACCCCACTATGGCGGTTATTGATTTGGCACTTATTGGCGCAGTTGCTAAAGAGCACAACTTAATTAGTGTGGTCGACAACACCTTTTTAACGCCGCTACTGCAATCGCCTAAAAAATACGGTATCGACATTATAATGCACAGTGCGACCAAGTACTTAAACGGCCACGGAGATGTAGTTGCCGGTATTGTATGTGGATCGTTTGAGCACATAACACACATTAAAATGACCGTACTAAAAGATATTGGTGCAACCATAAGCCCACACGATGCATGGCTAATTAATCGAGGCCTAAAAACACTCGCTATTAGAATAGAGCGCCATTGTCAAAGCGCACAAACAATAGCGCAATATCTAGAGGCTCACCCACAAGTAAGCACCGTATATTACCCGGGGCTTAAATCGCACCCAGGTTATAAGTTTATTGGTAATCAAATGAAAGCCGCTGGTGGTGTTATTGCGTTTGAAATAAAAGGCACGCTACAAGATGGCGCACAATTTATTGATAGTATGAAACTTTGTACACTTGCAGTAAGCCTCGGCGACGCTGAAACACTGATTCAGCATCCTGCATCTATGACTCACTCGCCTTATACGCCAGAGGAGCGAGCTGCCGCTGGAATAAGTGATGGGCTGATCAGACTCTCGGTTGGGCTTGAAGATGTTAACGACATTATTAGTGATTTAGACCAAGCTTTTACTAAAATTGGTTAGGTGTATTTAATTATATACACTAAAAACAAGGTGTAGCCCTTTGTTTAAAGGCCTGTATTTTTAATGTGCCACAGGTGTAATTTTAAATTTACAATCTAAGTGATCGCGCTAAATACTGATGTTAGCCTATCTATTAAACTTTTCTTCACTTTTGCATAGTATGGGGCCATTCGATATTCATTAGGTTTGAGTATCACACTGACACCGATTTAGGGCTCACACCCAAGAAGGTACTTATGGCTAAAGCAAGTAAATACACATCCAAAACACCAGACGAAAATGGTGTTATACATTGGAGTGATGAAGAAAATAAAATTTGGTCTGAGCTTGTAGCGCGCCAACTTGCATGCATTGAAGGCAAAGCCTGCGATGAGTACATGCAAGGGTTAAAAAAGATTAACCTGCCGCACGACCGCATTCCGCAGTTAAGCGAACTAAACGAAGTGTTACTAGCCACAACCGGTTGGCAAGTTGCACCAGTACCTGCGCTTATCGACTTTGATGAGTTTTTTAGATTACTGGCAAACAAGCAGTTTCCGGTAGCTACATTTATTCGTAGCCGCGAAGAATTTGACTACCTACAAGAGCCAGATATTTTTCATGAAATATTTGGCCATTGCGCCATGCTAACTAACCCTGACTTTGCCGAGTTTACACACAAGTACGGGCAATTAGGTTACGCAGCGCAGAAAAAAGACCGTGTATACCTTGCGCGTATATACTGGTTTACAGTCGAATTTGGTTTAATGCAAACCGAACACGGTCTGCGTATTTACGGCGGTGGTATTTTATCAAGCCCAGGGGAGACTCAGTACGTATACTCAAATACGCCAGTAATCAGCCCAATGAATGTTCTAGATGTACTGCGTACGCCGTACCGTATTGATATTATGCAGCCACAGTACTACACCATAAATTCGATTCATGATCTGTTTGATATATCACAAATGGATATTATGACTTTGGTTGAGCGAGCTAAAGAGCTTGGTTTGCACGACCCAAAATTTCCACCAAAAGAAAAATTAGCCAGTTAAACATTAATGCTACAAAAGCTAAAAAGTAAGGATTTAGAATGTCTTCATTAAGTGCACAAAAATGCGAAGCCTGTCATGTAGATGCGCCAAAAGTATCTGACGAAGAGTTAGCACAATTAATTACTAAAATCCCAGACTGGGTACCAGAAGTACGTGACGGCATTATGCAGCTTGAGCGTGTTTATAAATTTAAAAACTTTAAACAGGCTATCGCGTTTACTAACAAAGTAGGCGACATGGCAGAAGACGAAGGCCATCACCCAGGTTTATTAACCGAGTGGGGCAAAGTAACCGTTACATGGTGGAGCCATTCAATTAAAGGCCTACACAAAAACGATTTTATTTGCGCAGCTAAAACAGACGACGTATTTAACGCGCTGTAGTTAAAAATTAATTGAGCGAACTAAAAAGGCACTTTTCAGTGCCTTTTTTATTGCAATAATTGTGTATTAAATACGATGCTTATTTAAGGTTTATCGCTATTTAACATGTCATCGTGTTCGGCCATATCCCAAGGTAGTTCACCTGGGCTGTTACCTAAAAAGTGTAAGTAATTCTCAAATTGATCAAGAATATCCTTCACAATATCATCTTCACTGTAACCATACACATCGTAAGATTGCCCACCACGGCGTAAGAAAACATCAGCCTTGTAATACATTTCGATGTTATCAATCTCAGGTTTCAGCTCAGAATAGGCAAAGCTTGGCATAGGGTGTTCGGTTAGACGAATGTCATACACAAAATCAACATGCTCATGGCGTAGCACAGTTAAATGAGCACGGCCTAAGTCGGTATCAAAATCAACCTCTGCATGCCATTGTCGCGCTTTTAATTCAGCCTGAACGGCTTGCATTGCTTGTACTACCACACTACTAATGAAGGTGTGTACTTTTTCTTTATTGGGGTAATTAACCATGGCGGCTAAACGGCGCTTCCAATGAGATAAGTTAATATTACGGCCATTAAGCGCATGTGCTTGTAAACTAGTATCGCGATGGCCTTCAATGGTGAGTGCTCGCCAAAGCCCAGCGGTTGCAATAAGCATAATGATCGCAAAGGGTAAGGCACTGGCTATAGTCATAGTTTGTAGCGCACTTAACCCACCTGCCACTAATAAAACAGCAGCCACCGCGCCCTCTAGCACAGCCCAAAACACGCGTTGCCATGCGGGTGTATTAATATTACCTCCAGAGGCGAGAGAATCAATAACTAATGATCCTGAGTCAGACGAAGTAACAAAAAAGGTAATGATTAGAATAACGGTAAGTAGCGAAATAATAAATGATAACGGTAACACCTCAAATAACTGAAACAATGCAACAGCTTGGTTTGCTTGAACATCAGTAATTAAAGTATTGAACCCTTCATTCATTATTAGATTTAACGCGGTATCACCAAACACAGAAAACCATAAAAAGGTAAAAATAGTCGGGACTAGCATCACGCCAACAACAAATTGCCTGATGGTTCTGCCGCGGCTAATTTTAGCGATAAACATGCCAACAAAGGGTGCCCAAGCAATAGTCCAGCCAAATATAAATAGGGTCCAGTTACCAATCCAATCACTACGGCTGTACGCCTGTAAATTAAAAGTACGCTCAACAATACCGCTAAGGTAGCTGCCGGTATTTTGTAAAAACGATTCAAGAATATGAATAGTAGGGCCAATAAAAAATACAAAGGCCATTAACGACACTGCAAGAGTCATGTTTACAATAGATAAGCGCTTTACACCTTTATCCATCCCAGCCACTACTGAGAGAGTAGCTGCTGCGGTAATAATGGCAATAGCAGTAATTTGTACTGTGGTATTAATAGGGATACTTGGCCACAAATAATGCAGCCCAGCATTAATTTGGGTAACGGAAAGTCCTAACGTTGTGGCAATGCCAAATAACGTGCCTAATATGGCAAACACATCAACAGTGTGACCAATAGGACCATATATTTTATCACCAATAAGTGGATACAACGCTGAGCGAATCGACAGTGGGAGGCCATGACGAAATGCAAAATACGCAAGGACTAAACCGACAATCCCATAGATTGCCCATATGTGAAAACCCCAATGAAAAAATGCAATTTGCATAGCTTGCTTGGCAGCGTCGACGGTTTCTGCTGCGCCTGCGGGCGGAGATGCATAATGGAGCACGGGCTCTGCTACACCAAAATAAAGTAATGCGACTCCGTAACCGGCCGAAAATAGCATAGCAAACCATTCAGCGAAACTGTATTGCGGCTGCGCATGATCAGGGCCCAGCTTGATATTTCCCCAGCTGGAGGCTGCTACACAAACAATGAAAACTAAGAAAATAGCGACTGATAACATATAAAACCAACCAAAGGTTTCTGTTATCCACTTGAGGGTAACGCTGAATACTTGCCCTGCGAGTTCAGGGTTGCTAATTGTACCAATTACCAAGAGCAGAATAATAACCACTGCAGGTAAAAATACCGGTAGCAAAATAGTTGAGCGTAAAGCAGTTTTTGTCATATTAATCCTTAATATTAATTGCTAACTTTCAATTATACTTTACTACCTTATTATATCTTGGGTGTGTTGGCTAATTCAGTCTCTTGTTTAAGATTATCAAATTTTATTGTTGCCACTTATCAAGGTTAAACTAAAGATTAACATTACTTGGGATTTTAAATATGGAATATGTTTATCATTACACTTCTGCAGATGGTTTAAAGGGAATTTTAGAGGGCAAAAGTTTATGGGCTACTAACGCAGAGTATCTAAATGATTTTAGAGAAATAAAGCAAGGTATTGATAGAATAAAATCACTCAGAGGGAGTTTGTCTGAGTTTTCACAAATCAAACTCGAAGAAATTTATGCCAAACACAAAAATATACCTTTAGATGTTACCCAAAAAGAAATGCGAAGTAAGGACGTGCATCTCGCAAATCATTTTTTAAATTTTCTATGGAATATAATTGATAATAATACCATTGATGAAATTTATACCACTTCATTTACAACTAAGCGTGATAGCCTAAACCACTGGCTAACTTACGGGTCAGAGCAAACTTCATATTGCATAAAGTTTAATAAAGAAAAGCTATTTGATGATGAGTACTTTAGGCAAAGAAAACTTTTGAGTGGCTATGATGATGTTGATTACCAACCAACTGAGGAAATGCTTCATTCTTTAATTGAAGAACACTATCTGCCTGAGGTTTTAAG
The DNA here is from genome assembly GCF_014164325.1 of Pseudoalteromonas sp. SG43-4. Classification (NCBI taxonomy): domain Bacteria; kingdom Pseudomonadati; phylum Pseudomonadota; class Gammaproteobacteria; order Alteromonadales; family Pseudoalteromonadaceae; genus Pseudoalteromonas; species Pseudoalteromonas sp. SG43-4. Next base: position 164,513 of record NZ_JACJFB010000005.1, read on the forward strand.
TTATGTGTTAGATCCAAATTTAAATGGAAATGACCTAAATGAAAAATGTGCTATTGCTGCAATTGAAATTTTTAATGAAGCGATTTTTAAGATTGCTAGCATAAAAGATCAAGCGTTCGAATATGAAGAAGAGTATCGTTTTACTCTTTTTTACCCTGGTTTAGTCTCATTAAATGAAAATACTGAAAAGGGTTATTTTGATTTTATAGACTCCTCTAATATTGATTTTATAGAGCTTGAAAATGGAGTGAAAGAGTTTTTTCCTTTATGCTACAGAACCCTAAAGTCTGGCATTATAGCCCCATATAGAGCGATACCTTTTCCTAAAAATTCAATTGATGAAATTATAATAGGACCATCAGAAAATAATGAGTTAGCTGTTAAAGGCTTAAAGTCTTTTTTGAGTTCATTAAATTTTGATGTAGAAGTGTCTAGTACTAAAACTTCATTTAGAAGAATTTAAAAAAGCTCCAAACCAAAGGGCTTAGAGCTTTCTATATATAATTAAAGTTTAGCTAAAACACTTAACTTAAAAGTATCGTTGGGTTTCGTTTCACTCAACTTAACCTACGTGTTACTCATCAATTGAGCGTAGTAGGGCGTTTATGCCTACTTTTTCACGTGTTTGTTGATCTACCTTTTTCACGATGATTGCAGCGTAAAGGCTGTGGGTGCCATCTTTTGACGGTAGTGCGCCTGGAACAACTACTGCCCCTGCTGGTACGCGGCCGTAGTGAATTTCGCCGGTTTCGCGGTCATAAATACGAGTGCTTTGGCTGATGTAAACGCCCATTGAAATTACTGCGCCTTCTTCAACAATTACGCCTTCCACAATTTCAGAACGTGCGCCAATAAAACAGTTGTCTTCAATGATGGTTGGGTTAGCTTGTAGAGGTTCTAAAACGCCGCCTATGCCTACGCCACCTGATAAATGTACGTTCTTACCAATTTGTGCACATGAGCCTACAGTCGCCCATGTATCAACCATGGTGCCGTCGTCAACGTATGCGCCAATATTTACGTACGATGGCATAAGTACGACGTTTTTACCTACAAAGCTGCCTTTACGTGCTACTGCGTTTGGTACTACGCGCATACCACCTTGCTGAAATTGCTCTGGCGTGTAGTCGCTAAATTTAAGTGGTACTTTGTCGTAAAACTGGTTTACGCCGTCGTTCATTGGTTGGTTGTCGCGAATACGAAACGACAGTAAAACGGCTTTTTTAAGCCACTGGTGTACAACCCATTCACCTGATATTTTTTCAGCAACGCGTGCTGCGCCGCTATCAAGCAAATCAAGTGCATCAATAATGGCTTGTTTTACGTCGCTTGATACTGTGCTTGGGCTAATGCTATCGCGGTTGTCCCATGCGTTTTCGATCATCGTTTTTAAATCTGACATGTGTGTCCTCTATTCTGTTTCGGCGTTGAATTTTTTACGTAATGCCTGATGAATTTTTGCTTGCTCTTCATCAGTCAGCGCTTGGTATTCGTTATTAGATACAACAAAGAAATCCTCTGCACGTTCACCTACCGTTGTAATACGGGCAGCGTGAATGTGTAGTAAATGCGCTTGGAAAACTTCGGCTATTTTGGTTAGTAAACCTTGTATATCGACGGCTTGAATTTCTATTAAGCTACGGTCTTTGCGTGCATGTGGGCGCAACACAATTTTAGGTTTAATATTAAAATCTTTAAAGCGTTGAGAGCGGCTCTTTTTAAAGCGAATTTTTTTACGCGGATCGCTAAGTGCTTGCTCAAGCCCGCGTTTAATTGATTGCGCTCGACCACTTGCAATAGGGTCGCCACTTACTTCAAGTATTACAAAACTAAACAGGACGTAACCATCTTTTGTGGTCAGTACTTGCGCGTGCTGTATTTGTGCTTTTTTAGAGCCAATTACACTCACTAATCTCGCAAATAGCGCACCAGAGTAGGGGCTGTATACAAATACTTGTGTACCACCATGCATTGCTTTGTTAGATACAATTACACTGGGTTGGCTTAAATCGGTGCTAGTTAATAAATGCTCACTTTGCCACGATATTTGCTGTTCGCTAAAGGCGGTAAAGTAATTGGCTTTAAAGCGACTCCAAATTAAATCAATTTTATTCTCAGGGTAACCTAAGTTGAGTAGACGTTGTTTAGCTTGGTGCTTTTTATCGCGAATTTGGTCGCGTTGATCCATTGGGTTTTCGAGCCCTAAGCGCAACGCGCGTTGCGTGTGCAAGTACAATTCACGCAGTAGGGTGTTTTTCCAATCGTTCCATAAGTTGTCGTTGGTTGCACGGATATCGGCAACGGTTAAACAATATAAATAGTCGAGTTGGCGCTCTGTTTTAATACGTGTTGCAAAGTCTTTTATTACAGCAGGGTCGTTAATATCTTTACGCTGCGCGGTAACCGACATAAGTAAATGGTTACTTACAAGCCATGCTACTAATTTTGCATCAGAGGATGAAAAACCATGTAGTTTAGCAAAGGCTATAGCATCAACAGCGCCAAGTTCAGAGTGATCTCCCCCTCGTCCCTTAGCAATGTCGTGAAATATACCGGCTAAATAAAGTAGCTCTGGTTTGTCCATTCGAGTGACTATTTCACTACAAATAGGAAACTCGCTAATGCCAGTTTTATCAAAGTATTCGTAAATATTTTTGATTAATTTGTGAGTATGCTCATCTACGGTGTAGGCGTGAAACAAATCGAACTGCATTTGTCCAAATATATTACGCCACTGCGGTAAGTAGGCGGCAAGCATGCCGTGTTTGTGCATTAACGTAAATGCGCGGCCCATACCATTAGGGTGTTTAACTAAGCGTAAAAAAGCTTCACGACAGGCTGCATAATCTTGTAAATCCCCCAATAAACGGCGGCGTACTTGGCGGATTGTACGAATAGTGCTTGGGTAAATATGCGTTATTGCAGGGTTGTCTGCTATGTGCTCAAACAATACAAAAAGTTGGTCACGTCTAAAAAATACAGATGGATCTTTTACGCGTATTTGATGGCCCACTTGCTCAAAGTTTCTGTCGAGTACTATCACCGTTTTTTCACTACTTTCGGGCATGATACTTTGCTCAAAGTATGAAAGTAGCATTTGGTTAAGTTCGCGCACGCGGCTCATTATTCTAAATAAGCGCTTCATCATACGCTCAACAGAGGCTTTACCGTCGCTACCAAAACCTAAAATTTCGGCGGCTTGTGGTTGATGATCAAACAATAAGCGGTTTTCAGCCCGACCTGCGGCTAGATGCAGTGCAAAGCGAATATTCCATAGGTTCTCTAGGCACTCTGAAAGCTCTTGAAACTCTTCATGGGTTAAGTAGCCGTGACTTATTAACTCTTGCAGGGTTTCGGTTCTAAAGTGCTTTTTTGCGACCCAAATAATGGTTTGCAAGTCGCGCAGGCCACCGGGGTTTTCTTTAATGTTTGGCTCAAGATTATACGCGGTGCCATGGCACTTTTTGTGACGTAAGTTTTGTTCTTGAACTTTGGCAGTAAAAAACTCACCGGAGCGCCATACGGGGGTTTCTAGAATATGCGTTTTGAGTTTTTCAAACTCAATATGATTACCAAAAATAAGGCGGCTTTCGAGTAAACTGGTGGCAAAAGTAACGTCTTCACGTTTTTGCTCAATGGCTTGTTCTATCGTGCGCACGCTGTGGCCAATCTCTAAGTTGAGATCCCATAGCATGGTGACAAACTGGCCTATTTTTTCGCATATTTCTTCGCTTGGTGGTTTAGTTACAAGCAATAAAAAATCGATGTCGGAGTAGGGATGTAGCTCGCCACGTCCGTATCCGCCTACTGCTATTAGTGCTAAATCAGGTTCGCGCGCTAAGTCGTAAACATGAAAAAGCTTAATTAGTAGGCGGTCAATAAACTCAGCCCGGGCATTAATTAAATTCCCAACCGGTTGTTTAGAAAATTCGTTATGTAACCATTTATAAAAATAGCTAGAACAATCGCGATAATCACTAAGTTGCTCTGCATCGCTGAGCAACTTTTTTACTTTGTTGGGTAATGCCACGTGGGCTGGCTCCTAATTTCTTATTTATTATTAGTGTTCTATGATCCTGTCGATAGTATCATCTGATCGTAGCGTTAAAATTTCAACACCATTTTCAGTCACTAATAAAGTATGTTCCCACTGTGCAGACAAGCTGCGGTCGCGAGTTACTACAGTCCAATCATCTTTAAGTAGCTTACATTGGCGTTTACCCGCATTAACCATTGGTTCAATTGTTAAGCACATGCCCGCTTTTAAAGTTTCGCCAGTACCCGCTTTACCGTAGTGCATTACTTGTGGTTCTTCATGAAATCCTGCGCCAATACCGTGGCCGCAATATTCACGAACAATAGAGTAATTAAAACTTTCTGCATATTTTTGAATAGCAGAGCCAATATCACCTAAGCGCACACCTGGTTTTACCATTTTAATAGCAAGGTATAAGCTTTCTTGTGTTACTTCTGCAAGACGCTTAGCTTGGATGTTTGGTGTACCAACGTGGAACATTTTAGAAGTATCGCCGTGGTAGCCATCTTTAATGACAGTTACGTCAATATTTACGCTGTCGCCTTCTTTTAATGCTTTGTCATTTGGAATTCCGTGACAAATAACATGATTAACTGACGTACAAACTGATTTTGGAAAGCCATGATAATTTAACGGAGCAGGGATTGCTTGTTGCACATTAACAATATAATCATGACAAAGTGTATTTAGCTCATCGGTGGTAACACCCGGCACTACATGAGGGCCGATCATTTCAAGTACATCGGCCGCTAAGCGCCCAGCTACGCGCATTTTCTCTATTTCTTCAGGGGTCTTGATAATAGCGCTCATTGAGGCTCCAAAGTTGAGTTTCTAACATTTATCGCCGAACAAATTTTGCACGCGACGTTGAGTATTTAATTTTAATATGGTATAAAGCGCGCCGTCTTTTTACAAATAAATTCTTAAATGATTTTTTGTATTTAAGGCAAACACAATTTTATTTTAACACACACACGTATCGTCACATACACTTGGGTGCATTTGAAGTTTAATTACTTCGGTGTTGGTGCTATGGGATATGTGGAGGCCTAACCCTAAACAACTATAGAGGATCTATAAAATGGCAAACGTTTCAATGCGCGATATGCTTCAAGCTGGTGTTCACTTTGGTCACCAAGCACGTTACTGGAACCCTAAGATGAAGCCTTTCATCTTCGGCACACGTAACCGTGTACATATCATTAACCTTGAGCAAACTGTACCAATGTTCAACGACGCACTTAAGTTTTTATCAAGTGCTGCAGCTAACAAAGGTAAAGTTCTTTTCGTTGGTACTAAGCGCGCAGCAAGCGACGCAGTTAAAGCAGCTGCTTTAGAAAGCGATCAGTTCTTCGTAAATCACCGTTGGTTAGGTGGTATGTTGACTAACTGGAAAACTGTACGTCAATCAATCAAGCGTCTTAAAGACCTTGAAGTACAAAGCCAAGACGGTACTTTCGAGAAATTAACTAAGAAAGAAACGTTAATGCTTAACCGCGAAATGGAAAAGCTTGAAAAGAGCCTTGGTGGTATCAAAAACATGGGCGGTCTTCCAGACGCGCTTTTCGTTATCGATGCTGACCACGAGCACATTGCTATCCGTGAAGCAAACAACCTAGGTATCCCTGTTGTTGCAATCGTTGATACTAACTCTAACCCAGACGGCGTTGATTACATCGTTCCTGGTAACGATGATGCTATCCGTGCTGTAAGCCTTTACACTAGCGCTGTTGCAGCTGCTATCACTGAAGGTCGCGAGAATAACATCGTTGCTCAAGCTGAGAAAGACGATTTCGTTGAAGCTGAGTAATTAGCTATCATCAAGTCTTCATCTTTTTAAGGTGAAGACTTGTTATTCTTGTAGAGCGGGTAACCCGCTTATCTAAACCAGATTTCAGATTTGAGGATTTACTAATGGCTGTAACTACTGCCCTAGTTAAAGAATTACGCGAGCGCACAGGCGCTGGCATGATGGATTGTAAAAAAGCGTTAACTGAGACTGATGGCGACATCGAGTTAGCGATTGAAAACATGCGTAAAAGTGGCGCTGCTAAAGCTGCTAAAAAAGCAGGTAACATTGCTGCTGAAGGTACTATCATCATCAAGCAAAACGCTGGTGTTGCAGTACTAGTAGAAGTTAACTGTCAAACAGACTTCGTTGCAAAAGACGTAAGCTTTTTAGCATTTGCTGATAAAGTTGCTGAAGCTGCAATTGCTGACACTCTTACTATCGAAGACTTACAAGCTAAGTTTGAAGAAGACCGTGTTGAGCTAGTAACTAAAATTGGCGAAAACATCAACGTACGTCGTCTGCAGTACATCGCTGGTGAAAACCTAGTTGAGTACCGTCATGGCGACCGTATCGGTGTTGTTGTTGCAGGTGTTGCTGATGAAGAAACACTTAAGCACGTTGCAATGCACGTTGCTGCTTCACGTCCAGAGTACTTAACTCCTTCTGACGTACCAGCTGACGTTGTAGAAAAAGAAAAGCAAGTACAAATCGAAATCGCGATGAATGAAGGCAAGCCTGCTGAAATCGCTGAGAAGATGGTTGTTGGTCGCATGAAAAAATTCACTGGTGAGGTTTCTCTTACTGGTCAAGCTTTCATCATGGAACCTAAAAAATCTGTTGGCGATATTCTTAAAGAGAAAAACGCAACAGTTACTGGCTTTGTACGTGTAGAAGTTGGTGAAGGTATCGAGAAGAAAGAAGAAGATTTTGCTGCTGAAGTTGCTGCTCAAATTGCAGCTGCTAAAGGTCAGTAAGATTAACTATTTGTGATGCAAAAGGAAATTAGATGCAATTAAAGTACTATTTGGTTTTGCTTCACAGCTAGAAATTCTTTAAAATAACCGCGCTTTTATGTTTAACATAAGCGCGGTTATTTTTTATCCATAATTCAATAAAAGTTGGCCCCTATACTATGACTATCAATCGCAAACCTATTTTTAGACGTGTTCTTCTCAAATTAAGTGGTGAAGCTTTAATGGGAGACGAAGGCTTCGGCATCGACCCTAAAGTTTTAGACCGTATGGCACAAGAAATTAAAGAGCTAGTAGAGCTTGACGTAGAAGTGGGTTTAGTTATTGGTGGAGGTAACTTTTTACGCGGTGGTTCACTTGCAGAAGCAGGTATGAACCGCGTAGTAGGCGACCACATGGGTATGCTTGCAACGGTTATGAATGGCCTTGCAATGCGTGATGCGCTACACCGTGCATTTGTAAACTGTCGCTTAATGTCGGCTATTCCGCTAAATGGTGTATGTGACGCTTATAACTGGGCTGAAGCAATTAGTTTATTGAAAACTGGCCGCGTTGTTATTTTTGCAGCAGGCACCGGTAACCCATTTTTTACTACCGATTCTGCAGCGTGTTTACGCGGTATCGAAATTGAAGCGGATACAGTAATTAAAGCGACTAAAGTGGATGGCGTGTACAGTGATGATCCTGTTAAAAACCCAGAAGCGACGCTTTACAGCCACTTAAGCTACAATGAAATCATTGAAAAAGAATTAAAAGTTATGGATTTAGCGGCATTTACTCTAGCCCGCGATCACAATATGCCATTGAGCGTATTTAATATGAATAAATCAGGCGCGCTAAAACGCGTAATTATGGGTGAAGAAGAAGGAACACTTATTTCTTCACAAGCCTCAGATGAAATAATCAAATAATTAGGATTAAACCGTGATTAACGATATTCAAAAAGACGCGCAAGCGCGCATGCAAAAAAGTGTAACTGCACTAGGTAGCCAATTATCTAAAATTCGTACTGGCCGTGCACATCCTGCAATCCTAGATGGCATTATGGTATCGTACTACGGTGCACCAACGCCTTTAAACCAAGTTGCTAACGTAACAATTGAAGATTCTCGTACACTTGCTATTGGTGTATTTGATAAGTCTTTAGCGCAAGCTGTTGAAAAAGCAATTATGGCGTCTGACTTAGGTTTAAACCCTATGTCGGCAGGTACTGTTATTCGTGTACCTCTTCCTCCACTTACAGAAGAGCGTCGTAAAGACCTAATCAAAATTGTACGTGGCGAAGTTGAAGGCGGTCGTGTTGCTATTCGTAACATTCGTCGTGATGCTAATGGCGATGTAAAAGGTTTATTAAAAGATAAAGAAATATCTGAAGATGAAGCGCGTCAATCAGATGATGCGATTCAAAAACTTACAGATAAGTTTATCAAAGAAATGGATACGCTATTAGCTGCTAAAGAAGCAGAGTTAATGGAAATCTAAGTAGGGCCCGTTTATCTTTTGAGGTTGAATTTGCAGTAGTGTGTTTGGTTTTAAGGCAAGGCAGAGCCTACGTAGTGTGGTTATTTCCCATTATTAGGCGATAGCAATGCATAAAATCTAAAAACGCGCTGCCCAAAGGGTTCTGCCTAGATTGAATAAATTACAATCCTGAAAGGTCGACAGGACCTATTAAAATTATTAGTTTTGAAACGCCGTCTAGGGTATACTAGGCGGCGTTTTTTTATGGAATACTCGATATTTATGGTTCTAGATGCTGACACAATTTCACAGCAATGTTTACCCAAACATGTTGCTATCATCATGGATGGGAACGGACGTTGGGCACAAGCTAGAAATAGACCTCGTGTGTATGGGCATAAAAAAGGCGTAGACGCAGTTCGTCAATCTGTTCAGTTTTGTACTAAATTAGGGATACAATCGTTAACCTTATTTGCTTTTAGTAGTGAAAACTGGCGCCGCCCTGAAGACGAAGTAAACACTCTAATGGAGCTTTTCTTATTTGTTTTAACAAAGGAAGTTAAAAAGCTTCATAAAAACAATGTAAAACTAACCATTATTGGAGACTTATCACGATTTTCTGAAGGATTACGTAGCAAGGTAGACGCTGCGCATAAGCTGACTGAAAATAATACCGGATTGCGCTTAAATGTTGCAGCTAATTACGGTGGTCGTTGGGATATGGCTAACGCGGCTAAACAACTTGCTTTGCAAGTTGCGCAAGGCACACTCAACGCAGAAGATATTACAGAAGAGCGCTTAGCACAGCATATGAGCATGGCAGATCAGGCAGAACCTGATTTACTTATTCGCACTGGTGGCGATGTTCGTATTAGTAATTTTTTACTATGGCAAGTTGCTTATGCAGAACTTTACTTTACCGAAACACTTTGGCCTGATTTTAATGAAGCAGCATTTGCTGAGGCTATAGCGTGTTACGTTGCCAGAGAGCGACGTTTTGGTTGTACGGGCGAACAAATAAAACAATTACTCGCTCAAACCTAAATAGAATAAGGGTCACATTTTGTTAAAACAACGAATTTTAACCTCACTTGTGCTTGCACCATCGGCATTAGCTTTGGTTTTTTATACACCGCTTACGTTATTTAGTTACTTTGCCGGTGCAATAGTATTATTAGGCGCATGGGAATGGTCTGCGTTTATGGGTTTATGCGATAAGCTCAAACGTGGTGCTTTTGTTGTATTGATTGCAGCCTTACTTGGCCTGCTTAATTTACATTGGCCTATTGAATCACTATGGGAAAGTGGCAAGCTAGTAGGTGATGCGAATTACTTATTTACGCTTTCGTTTGCTTGGTGGATTGTTGCTAGTTATTTAATTTGGCGCTATCCAGAAATGGCTAAAGCGTGGAATGAAGGTCTAGTAATGCGCGGCATTGCAGGTTTATTAACACTTGTGCCGTTATGGCTTGCACTAAATACGCTGCGCAGTGCGCAATATGCTGAATCAACACATTTTGGCTCTGTACTTATTTTAGTCGTATTGGGTATTGTGTGGAGTGCAGACGTTGGTGCTTATTTTTCAGGTAAGAGCTTTGGTAAGCATAAACTTATGCCAAAAGTGAGCCCTAATAAAACAATTGAAGGGTTAGCAGGCGGTGTAGTCGCTTCTATCATTTTTGTTTTAGCATTTTGTCACTTTACCGATGTTGATTTAGGTGTTTGGCCTATCTACGCGATAATGACTGCATTTATTGCATTGTTCTCTGCGGTAGGTGATTTACTTGAAAGCATGTTTAAACGTGAAGCTGGTTTAAAAGATAGCGGCCGTTGTTTACCTGGGCACGGCGGTATTTTAGATCGCATTGACAGCTTAACGGCTGCAGCTCCAATGTTTGTAATGTGCTATGCGTGGACTCTTAGTTTATGAGCCAAAAGCAATTGCTGGTTATTTTAGGCGCAACAGGTTCAATTGGTTTAAGTACACTAGATGTTGTATCGCGCAATAAAGAGTTATTTGATGTTTTTGTTTTAGCTGCAGGGCAAAACGCAAAAAAAATGGCTGAGCTGTGTATTGAACACGAACCACTTTATGCGATTATGGCTACCCAGCAAGCCGCTGAGCAGTTATCTGCTTATTTAGCTAATACACCATGCCAAACGCTTGTTATGCACGGCGAGCAAGCAATGTGCGACTTATGTGCTCACCCAGATGTTGATGTCGTGATGTCGGCAATTGTAGGTGCCGCTGGTTTACTGCCAACATTAAGTGCAGTAGAAGCAGGTAAAAAAGTACTCCTTGCTAATAAAGAATCGTTAGTTATGTCAGGTCAGTTGTTTATTGATAAAGTTAAACAACATAAAGCGACCTTGCTGCCAATTGATAGCGAACATAATGCTATTTTTCAATGTCTACCTTCTTCGTTACAAAGTGCCAAAGGCGATCAAAATTTACAGCAACATGGCGTAAGTAAAATTTTGCTTACCGGTTCTGGTGGCCCGTTTTTAACGCGCGATATAAACACACTAAAAGATGTAACTGTAAGTGAAGCCGTGGCGCATCCTAACTGGTCGATGGGTCAAAAAATATCAGTAGACTCGGCCACTATGATGAATAAAGGCTTAGAGTTTATTGAAGCTAAGTGGTTATTCAATTGCGACACCAGTGATATAGACGTAGTGATTCATCCACAAAGTATTATTCACTCAATGGTGCAATATCATGACGGTTCTATTTTAGCGCAAATGGGTAACCCTGATATGCGCACGCCAATTGCCCATGCACTTGCATACCCTGAGCGAATTAATGCAGGCGTTAAACCGTTAAACTTCTCTGATATATGTGATTTCTCATTCACCAAGCCTGACTTTTCTCGCTATCCAAATTTACAATTAGCGATTGATGCGTGTAGTGCAGGGCAGGGCGCGACTACAACGGTTAATGCTGCAAATGAGATAGCAGTAAGTGCATTCTTAAACGGTAAAATTGGTTTTACTGATATATACAAAATAAATGCACAAACGCTTGAATCTGCAACGTATACCAATGTACAAAGCTTAGATGAAATTTTAGAGTGCGATAAATTAGCGCGTATTAGCGCTTCAGAATTTATAACAAAAGTGGCGCATTAATATGTTTGATTTTTTTTGGAATCTTGGCTCATTTATTTTAGCGCTTGGTATTTTAGTGGCCATACATGAATATGGCCATTTTTGGGTTGCACGAAAAATGGGCGTTAAAGTGCTGCGTTTTTCAATTGGCTTTGGTAAGCCACTATTAAAATGGCACGATAAATATAATACCGAATATGTGATTGCGGCTATTCCATTAGGCGGTTATGTAAAAATGCTTGATGAGCGTGTTGATGACGTGCCGGCAAACCAACGTCATTTATCGTTTAACGCTAAATCTGTACAAGCACGTATTGCCATAGTTGCAGCGGGTCCAATGGCCAACTTTTTGTTTGCCATTTTTGCTCTTGCTGTAATGTATATGGTGGGTGTGCAGTCGGTAAAGCCTGTGGTAGGTAGTATTACCGAGGGTAGCCGAGCAGAGCAAGCGGGCATTATGCCTTCTCAACATATTATAAAAATTGGTGATGATGATATAACGACCTGGCAAGATGCCACGTTTGCACTTATGTCTAATTTAGGTGAAGAAAGCGTTGAAGTGATAGTGCGCGATAAAAACCTTCAACCACGTGTTAAAACGCTTAATTTAGAGGGGTGGAAACTAGATCAGCAAGACGTGCCACCATTAAGCTCGTTAGGTATTGTACCGTTTAGACCTCAAGCAACTTTAACAATTGCCGCCGTAACTAAAGACTCAGCTGCAGAACACGCTAATTTACAAGTTAATGACACAATTTTGGCTGTAAACGGTGAAACAATAAGCAATTGGCAGCAATTAGTTAATCTTATTACGCAATCAGCTAACAAATCTTTACAATTTAGTGTAAAAAGACAAGATACTATAAAAGCCATTACAGTAACCCCTAAAGGGCGCATTGATAATAACGGTATTGAGCAAGGCTTTTTAGGTGTTGCTCCTGTTGTACAGCAATGGCCTGATGGTTATGTAGAGACTAGACATTACGGCCCGCTCGATAGTATCGTGCGAGGCACAAAAGAAACGTGGCGCTTAATTACACTCAGTTTTGACATGATTGGTAATTTAATTACAGGCCAGGTTTCGGTTAAGAATTTAAGTGGCCCTGTGGGCATTGCAGTAGGCGCTGGAACTAGCGTAAGCTATGGGTTAGTGGCCTTTTTAAGCTTTTTAGCCTTAATAAGCGTTAACTTGGGTGTATTTAATTTATTACCCTTACCAGTACTTGATGGTGGACACTTAATGTATTACATAATTGAACTTTTTCGTAAAAAGCCGGTCTCTGAAAAGACACAAGAGTTTGGTTTTAAAGTGGGCGCCTTGTTGCTCATTTTTCTAACATGTTTCGCTTTGTTCAATGATGTATCGCGTTTGTAGTTTTACAGCGTGGCAAATTACTAATTAGAACACGATTGTAAAGCACCACTTTAGTAGGGTGTTATGCGGTAATACAGTTGTAAAGGATAAAGATAATAAAATGGCTATAAAAAAACATTTGGCAGTAACAAGTTTATTGGGTGCAAGTTTTGCAGCCCTAGGCCAAAACTCCTTTATTGTTGAAGACCTGAAAGTTGAAGGTTTACAGCGTGTAGCACTTGGTGCAGCGCTAACACATATTCCTATTAACGTAGGCGATAATGTTGATGACTATACGATTTCAAAAACAATAAAGTCACTTTATCGTTCTGGGCACTTTGATAACATAAAAGCCCTTCGTGATGGCAACAACGTTATTTTTAAAGTAACGGAACGTCCTACCATCAGCTTCATTGAGTTTGAAGGCAATAAAGACATTAAAGACGAGCAGCTTAATGAGTCTCTTGATCAGCAAGATATTCGCCAAGGTGAACCACTTGATAAAACCGTTATCGATAGTATCGAAAAGGGCTTAGTTGAGTTTTTCCACAGTATTGGTAAATACAACGCTAAAGTAGATATCAGTATTACTAAGTTGCCTCGTAACCGCGTTAAACTTAAATTAGAGTTTGATGAAGGTGATGCAGCTTCTATCCGACAAATTAACTTAGTGGGTAATGAACTTTTTTCTAATGAAGAGCTTCTTAAAATTGCTGAATCGCAGCAAGATTTACCTTGGTGGCAGTTTATGGGTAGCGATCGCTACCAAAAGCAAACCATTGAAGGCGATTTAGAAAAAATTCGTAGTTATTATTTAGACCGTGGTTACCTACGTTTTAATATCGATTCAACGCAAGTATCAGTGAGCCCTGAACGTGAATCAGTTTACGTTACAGCTAACTTAACCGAAGGCGTAAAATATACCGTTAAAGGCTTTGACTTTATTGGTGACTTGCTTGGCCGTGAAGACTTAATTAAAAGTGTTATCCCACTTAGAGCGGGTGAGCTTTACAATGGCTCAGTCGTTACTTCGTCAGAAGAATTTATTAAAAGCTACTTAGCACGTTTTGGTTACGCTAATGCTGAAGTACGTACAATTCCAGAAATTGACGACGAAAAGCAAGAAGTACAACTAACACTATCGGTTAATCCAGGTAAGCGTGTATATGTTCGTCGTATTATTGTTGGTGGTAACCAAAATACAGCTGATGAAGTACTTCGCCGTGAAATGACACAACTTGAAGGCGCCTGGTTATCTAATCAAAACCTTGAGCGTTCAAAACTACAAATTCAACGTTTGCCTTACATGGAAACTGTTGATTTTAACGTAGTGCCTGTACCAGGTGTGGATGACCAAGTAGATGTAGATTTTACTGTAAAAGAGCAATCAGCGGGTAGCTTTAATGCTGGTCTTGCTTATGGTTCTTACTTAGGTCTGCAGTTTAATATTGGTGTAACAGAATCTAACTTTTTAGGCACAGGTAACCAAATTGGTTTAAACCTTAACACGTCTACAGGTTCTGAAAGCTTAAGCTTATCGTACACAGACCCATACTTTACGCCAGATGGTGTATCGCAAGGCAGTAGCATCTTTTACAGAAACTACGATGCAAGTAAATTCAGTCTTGTTGAGTACAAATCAAAAAGTTATGGTTTAGGCACAAATATTGGTTTTCCAATTGATGCTGTAAATCGTGTTAACTTTGGCGCCCGTTGGATTAAAGAAGAGCTTTCGGATATTGCAGAGTACGAGCAAACGCGTGTACTTCGTGAAACATTCTTAGATCCAGACAACCCAGATGCAGGCTTTGACTTTACTAAGTATGAGCTGAGTGTTGGTTGGTCGCGTATTACAGTTAACCGTGGTTTATTCCCAACAGCGGGTTCGCGTCAAACTCTAAACTTAACAGCAACAACGCCTAACTCAGATCTTCAGTACTTTAAACTGAATTACGATTCGCGTTTTTACTGGCCTATATCAAATGACCACCGTTGGGTATTCTCAACGCGTGCAGCGCTTGGTTATGGTAATGGTTATGGTTCTACAAACGGGTATGAGCAAACACTTCCATTCCAAGAGTACTTCCGTATAACGGAAATGGAACTTCGTGGCTTTGACCGTAATACAATATTACCACGTGCTGTATCGCGTATACCGCAGTCTATTCCAGGTACGCCAGGTGCAGACGGTACTACAACCGGTAGCATTGGTGGCGCATCAGAATTTGATATTCTAGTGCCGCAAGGCCGTATTGGTGGTAATGCAAAAGCAGTGGCAGGTATGGAGCTAATTGTTCCTACGCCATTCTTAGATGAAGAAAATACCAGCTCTGTACGTACTAGCTTCTTTGTTGATGCTGCAAACGTATGGGATACTGAGTTTAACGTAGACCGCTATCAAAACTTAGGCGTTGATGAACGTGCTAAATTAGATGACTATTCAGACCCAATGCGCTTTAGGGTTTCAACCGGTCTTTCATTACAATGGATCTCTCCAATGGGTCCAATGCTGATCAGTTTTGCGTATCCATTGCAAAAAGAAGAAGATGACGATACGAAAACCATCAGCTTTAACATTAGTAACACTTTCTAAAGGAGTTTTTTGTGAAAAAATTATTTAAATCAACAGCTGTAGCAGTTTTAGCAACTTTAATGATGGGTACTTCTGTGAATGCATTTGCACACAAAGTAGGTATTGTTGATATGCAGGAAATCTACAAGCAAATTCCTCAAATGGCTAAAATTGAACAGTCTTTACAAACTGAGTTTGCTGAACGTCGTCAAGAGCTTGAAAAGTTACAAGGCGATATTCGTTTTGAAGCTGAAAAATTTAAACGCGAAAGTACAACTATGAGCCAAGCTCAAAAAGATGCACTACGTGATAAAATCCAAGGCATGCAAAAAAATCTTGCTGAACAAGGTCGTCCTTTAGAGCAAGAAATCAAAGCGCGCCAAAACCAAGAACTTGCTAAAGTTCAAGGTGTAATCATCAAAACAATTGAAGAAATTGCTAAAGACGGCGACTTCGACGAAGTTAAAGTAAAAGACACAACAATTTACTTTAATCCTAAAGAAGTAACTGATCTTTCGTCTAAAGTTGTAGCTGCAGTTAGTAAGAAATAATCACTCTATGCAAAATTATACGCTTTCGCAAATTGCGGAACTTCTAGGCGCCGAACTTCAGGGTGATGGCGCTTTAGAAATAAAAAAAATAGCGACACTTGCAAATGCCCATTCTGGGCATATTGCATTTTTAGCGAACTCAAAATATCGCTCGCAACTTGAGACTACTCAAGCTAGCGCTGTAATAGTAAGCCAAGCCGATGCTCAGTACTTTAGTGGTAGCAAAGTTATTGTTGCGAATCCGTATGTAAGTTACGCAAAATTAGCGCAATTTATGGATACAACACCACGCTCAGCCTCGACGGGTATTCATCCAAGTGCCACTGTTCATTCAACAGCGATTGTTAGTGACAGCGCCGCTATAGGGGCTAATGCAGTCATTGAAGCTGATGCGGTGATAGGTGACAATGCGCAAATTGGTCCGAACAGTTTTATCGGAGAACGTGTTAAAATAGGCTCTGGCACTAAGCTTTGGTCTAGTGTGACTATTTATCACGATGTTGAAATTGGTTCAGATTGTTTGTTTCAAGCAAATAGTGTTGTAGGTAGTGATGGGTTTGGCTATGCGAACGAACGCGGGCAATGGGTAAAAATACCTCAGCTTGGTTCAGTGATCATAGGTAACAAAGTTGAAATTGGTGCAAGCACGACAATTGATCGTGGCGCACTGGACAATACCATTATCCATAGCAATGTTATTATCGATAATCAGTGTCAAATAGCGCACAACGTTGAAGTTAATTCAGGCACCGCAATCGCGGGCTGCACCGTACTTGCAGGAAGCGTTACCATTGGCAAAAACTGTCAAATTGGTGGCATGGTTGCAATTAATGGTCACATGTCTGTATGTGATGGTGTTATAATTACCGGCATGAGTATGGTGACAAAATCAATCACCGAACCAGGTATTTACTCATCTGGTATGCCCCATACAACAAACAAAGAATGGCGTAAATCAATAGCTCACTTGCGTAACCTTTCAGACATGAAATCTCGTCTTAAAGCGCTGGAAGCATTGGCTAAGTCATAACGTTGAACACTAATAAGGATGCTATTTTGGCAAACGAATTAAATAGCCTTGATATTCAAGAAATTTTAAGTTTATTACCGCACCGTTACCCGATGCTATTAATTGATCGTGTTATTGATTTTACACCTGGCAAATCTTTACATGCTATTAAAAATGTTTCTATAAACGAACCTATATTTACTGGCCATTTCCCAAATCAGCCAATTTTTCCTGGTGTGCTAATATTAGAATCAATGGCGCAAGCCACGGGTTTATTAGGTTTTAAAACAGTAGAAAATCGTAGTGAAAACGAATTATATTTATTTGCTGCTGTTGATAACGCACGTTTTAAACAGCCAGTGATCCCAGGTGATACAATGCACCTTCATGTTGAGTTTTTAAAAGAACGTCGCAACATTTGGAAGTTTGCAGCAGAAGCTAGAGTCGACGGCAAAGTAGTGTGTAGTGCCGAAATTATGTGTGCGAGAAGAGAGTTTTAATAGTGATCCATTCTACAGCAATAATCGAACCTGGCGCTAAACTAGGTAACAATGTCTCAGTTGGTCCGTATAGTTATATTGGCAATGATGTTGTTATCGGTGATAACTGTATTATTGAGTCTCATGTTGTTGTTAAAGGGCCATCAACTATTGGCTCTGGCAATCATATTTTTCAGTTTGCGTCTGTGGGCGAAGCCTGCCAAGACAAAAAATACAACAACGAGCCAACCATATTAGTCATGGGTGATAACAATGTTATCCGTGAATGTGCCACTATTCACCGTGGTACAATTCAAGACCAAGGCGTTACTAAAATTGGTAGTAATAACTTATTTATGGCTTATACACACGTTGCACATGACGCGGTAATTGGCGATAACGTAATTTTTGCTAACAATGCAAGTGTGGCCGGCCATGTACATGTAGGCGACTGGGTTATCTTAGGTGGTAATTCGGGAGTTCATCAGTTTTGTAAAATTGGTGCACATGCCTTTATTGGTATGTATTCAGGTGTTAACAAAGATGTACCACCTTTTGTTACTACCATTGGTATGCCAGCAGGCCCTGCCGCTATCAATAAAGAAGGCATGAAACGTCGTGGTTTCGAAAGTGATGAAATTATGGCTGTACGACGTGCATACAAAGCGTTTTACCGTAAAAGCTTAGGTGCAGACGAAGCGATTGAATCGCTTAGTGAAGATGCTGAAAAGTACCCTGCTGTGAAATTGATGGTCGACTTTGTTAAAAGCTCAGAGCGCGGCATTGTAAGATAATTCGCGCGTTTTGCTCTAAGCATAAAAAAACCACCCTAGATGATAAATCGAAGGTGGTTTTTTATTGCCCACGGTTTAGACCTAATTCAGTTAATACTCAGCGAGCTCAAGTTAGGATGCATCTAATTTGTATAATAAAAGTCATCCTATGCGTTTACCTAAGTTAGTTGTCACTCTTTTTATTACTTCAGCGTTAGCCGCTTGTAGTAGCCAACCTATTGTTAAATCATCTACTGGAGAGGTTACTCAAGTTGGTAAAGCATCTTTTTATGCTGACAAATATCACGGGAGAACAACTGCCAACGGAGAGCGCTTTAGCCAACAAGCCGCCACAGCAGCCCATTTAGAGTTCGACTTTGGCACTAAGGTCGTTGTTACCAACCTCGCTAATAATAAATCAGTCACGGTAAGAATTAACGATAGAGGCCCGTATGTGCGAGGTCGTATTATTGATTTATCAAAGAGTATGTTTGAAAAGATAGCCGACCCTAAAGTCGGCGTTATTGATGTATCAGTAACGGTTTTAAAACCGGGTAGTTAGCGCAATATAGTCGGGATAAGTGCTACTGAGCTCTTTATGAGAGCCTTGTGCGACTACTTTACCGCCTTCTAACCATACAACATTATCCATTTGAGCAAGTAGAGCGGGATCGTGCGTAATTGTCAGCACGCTGGCGTTATTCATAACATGCATTATTGCTTGCATTACCCCTTGCTTAGATTGATTATCAAGACCTTCTGTTGGTTCATCAAGAACTAAAATAGTAGGGTTTTTAAGTAATGCTTGGGCAATGGCTATACGCCTAGATTGACCTTGCGACACGTTACGCCCGCCAGTGCCTAATCGTGTTTTTAAACCTTCTTTTAGCTCATTAAACCATGGGCTCAATTGAGCTAATGCGAGCGCTTCAATCATTTGCTCTTTAGTTGCATTTGGCGCGGCATAACGTAAGTTTTCACTTAATGTGCCATCAAAAATATGGTGCTGCTGGGCGAGTATATTTATAACATTTGCGCGTATATCATTATTTAACGAATGTAAGTCAACAACGCTATTTTGATTGTTTAGCGTTATGCTGCCTTGTTGCAAAGGCCATAAACCAGTAAGTAAATTTACAAGCGTCGTTTTACCGCTGCCGCTTCTACCTACAATCGCTACTTTTTGCTGAGGCATTAGTTCAAAACTGATATTAGTTAGCGCTGTTTGTTCACCATATTGGTAGCTAATATTGTTAAGTACTAACGTGTGATTTTGCGCGCTAAAGTTTTCATCAATGTCTACATGTTTACTTTCAATTTGCGTACTAGCTGCTTTATCTTCAAGTGTAAACAATCGCTCTGCTGCTTTTAAAACATTTGGAAGCTCTATAAACGCGTTGGGTAGTAGTAATACGCTTTCAAAGCTTGCCAGTACAAATAAACTTAACATAGCAAGTTCTACATTTACCATACTGCTTGCGTAAACCAGCGGCACAATGGTTACTATGCTAGCAAGCATGGCTAATTGAACAACCAACAAGCTTAATCCATCTGAGTTTGCCAGTGCTTTGTGGCGAATAAATAATTGCTGATTGTACTGCTCGCTTAATTCGTCGCACTTATTAAGTTGCTGCGAACGGGCTTGATAAATACTAAGCTCTCTAAGGCCTGTAAGTGTATCTGAAAGCTCAGAGCGAAGTTGTGCACTAAGTTGTGTTTCTTTATGGCTGTTTTTAGTGAGCTTTATGCTGAGTAGGGCAGGTATAACCACACCAATAAGTATAATGCCAGTAAAGCAAATAAGGGCGACGTTGCCATTATAGGCCGACATAAACAGCATGATGATTGGCACACTTAAAAGAGCGACCAGCATAGGAAGTAAAACGTTTAAATAAAATTTGTCGAGTGCGTCTACATCGTTTTGTAATCGGTTAACTAGATCAGCGCTGCGGCTCATTGCTAAATCAACATTGTTAAGCTTGCTTAACGTTGCAAATACTTTGGTACGTATTTCACTTAGTAATAAAAATGTGGCGTTATGAGTAACTAGGCGTTCGCCATAGCGCGATGCTGTTCGCACAATAGCTAAAAAACGAATCGTGCCGGCAGGAGTAAAATAATTCATTTGTACGCCCGCAATACCAGCAGCGGCCATTGATGCTAAAAACCAGCCAGATATAGCCAACAGGCCCACATTAGCTAATACCGTAATCGTCGCTAAAAATGTACCCAATAGCATAGCTTTGTAATGAGGAGCACAAAGTTTTAATAAACGAATAAAATTACGCATGCACCACCCCTTGTTCAGCCGTTTTTAGTAAGTCAGCAAATGCACCATTTTGCGCTGCAAGTGTTTCAAAGTGACCTTGCTCAGCTATTTTTCCATCGTGCATCACAATGATATTGCTGGCATGTTTAACGGTATTTAATCTATGGGCAATAACTAATACTAAGTTGTTTTTAGCATATTCATTAATAGCATCTTGAATAAGCAGCTCTGTTTGACTATCAAGGTGCGCAGTGGGCTCATCAAGCACTAAGACTGGTGCTTGTTTTATAAATGCGCGAGCCAGTGCAATACGTTGTTTTTGACCGCCAGAAAGCCCTTCACCTTGCTCACCTATCTGGGTGTTAAAACCATCGGGTAGGGTATTAATAAATTCAAGCACACCAGCTTGTTTTGCCGCGTGTTCAAGCTCTTGCTGTGTGGCAGTGGGTTTGGCCAATTTAATGTTGGCAGCAATGGTGTCGTAAAATAGCGTCGCTTGTTGTGGTATCCATGCAATATTATTTTGCAAGTAAGTAATATCGGTTGTACTTAAACTCTGATCATTAATAGATAGGTTGTTAATCACCTCAGGGTGAAACCCTAATAGACAATCAAACAACGTACTTTTACCTGAGCCACTACTGCCCACAACTGCAATTAAGCCTTTATTTGGCAATGTTAAATTTATATTTTTAATCCCTTCGTTACTACCAGGGTATATAAAATTAAGGTCGGTAATACTTATTGAATTAATTGTATTTAAAGTTAAATTGTTTTCAGGTGCGCTTGTAGTTACTGACGCATTTTCGTCACTTGGCAGTGGGGCATTTAAAATCGCAACCATATCGGCCGCCGCACTAATACCTTGTAAACGTGCATGGTAATGACTACCTAGTTGGCGCAGTGGTAAATAAAATTCAGGCGCTAAAAGTAGCACCACAAAGCCAGTGGCAAAATCAAGAGTGCCAAAAAATAGTCTAAAACCAATAATTACGGCAACGAGTGCCACGCTAATAGTGGCTAAAAACTCAAGTGCAAATGATGATAAAAACGCGATTTTTAAAACATCGAGTGTCGCGTGTCTAAAATCATCTGAAATTTTAGCTATTTGTTTAAGCTCGGTACATGTTGCATTAAATAGTTTTAGCTGAGTTAAACCTTGCACGCGGTCAAAAAAGTAATTGCCCAGTACAGCAAGTTGCTTCCAGCGTTTTTGGTTTAAAGCTTCGGCTTTAGAGCCTACTAAAATCATGAAAAAAGGAATAAGTGGGGCGGTTAATAAAAATATCAGCCCAGCTTTATAATCTGTCGGAAAAATAACTACCAATATTGCCAGCGGAATAAGCGCGCTGTAAGCAACACCTGGCAAGTATTTAGCATAATAGTCGTGAAGTGCTTCAACGCCATTATGCAGGGTATTTAATGTAGCGCCTTGGCCGTGTTGTTCTATATAACTAGGCCCAAGTAAGCTGAGCTTATGGAGAAGTGTTTGGCGCATAGCCGATTTTATTTTAAGCGCAGCAAATGCACTTAAGCGCTCACTTAACGCTAAAAACACCGCGCGCAATAAAATAATGCCTGCTAAGGGCCATAATAAATGAGTGACTTGGGCTAAATTATTACCTTCAAACATTACATTATGAATAGCTTGAGCCAGTAAATAAGCACCTGCAATCATCAGTAATGCGTTAAAAGTACCCAGTGCAATGCTTAACTTTAACCACACTGCAGCGGGTTTACTTTGACGCTTTAAAAAAGCGCGCAGTGATTGCTGCTGCGCGCGATCTGGCCGGGGGTTAGTCGCCATCTTTTGTGTTGTTAGCATCATTTAATAGATCGTGCATGGCTTGTTCATCATCAGCAATACTGTTTTTATTTTGATGAAATTCGTACCACATTACATTTATCACACCTAAGGTACAGGCCAAAAGTACACCTAAAATCCAAGCGAAATACCACATTGTTTAGTCTCCTTAGTAGCTACCATGAGTGTTGTTTTCAATTTCTTCTACCGTTACTCTGCGCCACATTTTTACGTAACACCAAGTGGTGTAGGACAATATTAGTGGTACAAAAATACACACTGCAACAAACATTATATTGAGCGTTTTATGGCTCGATACCGCATCCCAAATTGTTAAGCTAATATTAGGGTTATTACTTGATGGCATAATAAATGGGAACAGAGAAACACCGGCCGTCATAATTACGCCAATTAACATTAAGCTTGTTGAAATAAGTCCAAGTGCAGGTTTATTTAATTTTGAAAACACAAGTGCACTTAATGCCATTGCAAAGGCTAAAATAGGGAAGGTCATTGTCCACGGACGAGTGCTGTAATTACTTAACCAAGCACCTTGCGCTGTAGTGACTACTTTAGCTAGAGGGTCTGCATGACTTTGTGTATCAGCCATCGATACAACTTGGTAACCCGTTAAGTTAGCCACCCAAAAACCAGCTGCAGCAAATAACACGATAAACATAATAAGAGAATAGCGACCATATTGACCCGAACGCTCTGCGACCACACTTGCTGTTCTAAGTTGTAACCACATACCTGCATGCGCAACTAACATGGTAATACTTACTAAACCTGCAAGTAATCCAAATGGGTTAAGCAAGCCAAAAAATGATCCTTGGTAGCTAACACGCATAAGGTTATCAATATTAAACGGTACGCCTAAAAATAAATTACCAAACGCAACACCAAATACTAATGCTGGAATTGCGCTGCCTGCAAGCAAGCCCCAATCCCAGTTATTGCGCCAGCGTTTTGAGTCTACTTTACTGCGGTAATCAAATCCAAGTGGTCTAAAAAACAAAGCAAAGAGTACTAGCATCATGGCAAAGTAAAAGCCCGAAAATGCAGCTGCATAAACCATAGGCCACGCCGCAAATAACGCGCCGCCTGCAGTTATAAACCATACTTGGTTACCATCCCAATGCGGGCCAATTGTGTTTATTACTGTGCGGCGCTCTGAATCTGTTTTACCAACGAGGCGAAGCAACATAGCAACGCCCATATCCATACCATCGGTAATAGCAAAACCAATAAGCAGCACACCAATGATCAACCACCAAAGCATTTTTAATGTTTCATAATCAAAAATCATGATTGCTCTCCTTCAGTTTTATCAGCTTTGCTTGGTAATTCAAAATGATACTTACCAGTATGTAGCGAGCTTGGCCCTTGCTTAACAAAGCGGATCATCAGCCAGCCTTCCACAATGGCTAAACCAGTATAGAAAACAATAAACCCAGTTAAGCTAATTAAAATATCGTTTACTGTTAGTGACGACGTGGCTAAAAAGGTCGGCAGTATTTCAGATATAGCCCAAGGTTGACGACCATACTCGGCAACAATCCAGCCAAACTCAATCGCTATCCAAGGTAGTGGAATACTCAATACGGCAGCCCATAACAACCAGCGTTTTTGCTCAATAACGCGGTGTGCGTTGTAGTAAAATGCCAATATAAATACACCTAGCATGGCCACACCACAGGCAACCATAATCCTAAATGACCAAAACATAGGGCCTACTTTAGGAAAAGAGTCTTTAACAGCTTTTTGAATTTGTTCTTCAGTAGCATCTACAACATCTGGTGTGTAGCGCTTAAGTAGCAAGCCATAACCTAAATCATCTTTTAGAGTATTAAATTTGGCAATATTATCTGGCGTATCTTCACCGTTTCTGAGTTTTGTAAGGTATTCATAAGCAATCATACCGTTGCGAATACGTACTTCATGTTGTTTTTCTAGGTCGTTAATACCCGTTACTTGCTCATCAAGTGAGCGCGTAGCAATTAACCCAAGTGCGTAAGGTATTTTAACCGCCGCATGTGTTACTTGCTCTTCTGAATCAGGAAAACCAAATGCGGTAAACGCAGCCGGAGCTTCTTCTGTGTGCCATTCGGCTTCAATTGTGGCAAGTTTTACTTTTTGGACTTCGCCTACTTCGTAGCCTGATTCGTCACCGAGTAAAATTACACACAAAATTGACGCTAAACCAAAGCCTGATGCGACTGAAAAAGAGCGTTTAGCAAATGCTAAATCACGACCCTTCAATATGTACCAGCTACTAATACCAAGCACAAACATAGACGCTGCTACATAACCTGCCGATACAGTATGAATAAACTTAACTTGGGCTACAGGGTTAAACACAAGCTCTGCAAAACTGGTCATTTCCATGCGCATGGTTTGATAGTTAAATTCAGCGCCTACTGGGTTTTGCATCCAACCGTTGGCAATTAAAATCCACAGCGCCGACATGTTAGTACCAATGGCCATTAAAAAGGTCGCGCCTAAATGTTGGCGTTTAGAAAGCCTGTCCCAGCCTAAAAAGAACATACCCACAAAGGTCGATTCTAAAAAGAATGCCATTAAACCTTCAATAGCCAGGGGAGCCCCAAAAACATCACCTACGTAATGGGAGTAATAAGACCAGTTAGTACCAAACTCAAATTCCATGGTAAGGCCTGTTGCCACACCAATTGCAAAGTTAATACCAAACAATTTTCCCCAAAACTTAGTCATATCACGATAAATTTCGCGACCGGTCATAACATAAACCGATTCCATAATAACTAAAATCCAGGTCATACCTATCGTTAACGGTACGAATAAGAAATGAAAGAGAGCGGTAACAGCAAACTGTAATCGCGATAGATCCACAAAGGTTTCATCTATCATTATTGGCTCCTTGAGAGTGACGGATTAACAGGGCAACATTTTATTGGCAAAGTTAAAATTTAATGAACTTTCAGTAATTACTGAAAGTTTGTAATAGTATTTACGTTTGTGCAATCTTTGTCAACATACATATTAGTAAAGCGTAATATATATTTCCTATGCTACATCAGTATTAAAAACAAACAACATAAAGCCTTAACTTAGGTAATAAAAAACCAGTTATTTAAAGCGTTTAACCAAACAGTAAAACACGGTAAACTAACAAGCATGAACGCCTGGTTTACTTGTGAAATAAAATCAAATGAATAAAGATAAAAAACAACTACGAATTGGTATTGTGGCAGGTGAACTGTCGGGCGATATTTTAGGTGAAGGCTTAATTAAAGCCCTTAAAAAACACTTTCCGGACGCTATTTTTGAAGGAATAGCAGGACCTAAAATGCAAGCGCAGGGCTGTAAAACACTTTACGACATGGATGAGCTTTCGGTTATGGGGCTTGTTGAGGTGCTAGGGCGTTTACCACGTTTGCTTAAAATACGTAAACAACTCGTGCAGCATTTTGTAGATAACCCACCTGATGTATTTATAGGTATTGATGCACCGGATTTTAACTTACGTGTAGAAAAGCCACTTAAAGATGCGGGTATTAAAACCGTACAGTATGTAAGTCCGTCTGTTTGGGCGTGGCGCGAAAAGCGCATTCATACAATAAGTGCAGCCACTAACTTAGTGTTAGCATTATTACCATTTGAAAAAGAGTTCTACGATAAGCACCAAGTGCCATGTACATTTGTGGGGCATACCTTGGCAGACGACATAGCACTTGAGCACGACGATACTAAAGCACGAGAAGAACTCGGCTTAAGCCTTGATGACAAAGTACTGGCGCTGCTACCTGGTAGTCGAGGCTCTGAAGTTGGTTTGCTAAGCGAGACTTACATTAAAACAGCTGCTGAGCTGCAAGCTAAAAACCCCAATCTTAAAATTGTGGTGCCGTTGGTTAACGAAAAACGCAAAGCGCAGTTTAGTGATATATTAAACGCTACCGCACCAAACCTTAATGTTAACCTGCTTGATGGGCAATCAAAATTAGCGATGCAAGCTGCTGATGCTATTTTATTAGCCTCGGGCACAGCAACACTTGAAGGTATGCTTTATAAAAAACCAATGGTTGTGGGCTATAAAATAAAGCCTTTGAGCTATTGGATTTTTAAAACTTTATTTACGTTTAATATTAAGTACTTTTCGCTGCCTAATTTATTAGCCGACGAAGAGCTAGTGCCTGAGTTTTTACAAACCGAGTGTAATGTGACTAACTTAACAAACGCACTTACCCCTATGCTCAACACAGATAACAAAGAGCTAAAAGCACGCTTTTTAGCTATTCACGAAAAAATCAGATTAAATGCCAGTGAACAAGCAGCCAATGCTGTGGCGGAGTTAATAAATGCAAATTGATAGACCCAATGTATCCTTAATTGCTGGTGTAGATGAAGTAGGGCGCGGCCCGCTTGTTGGTGATGTAGTCACTGCCGCCGTCATTTTAGATCCCACTAAACCAATTGCAGGTTTAGCAGATTCTAAAAAATTAACGGATAAAAAACGCCAAGCACTTGCAGTTGAAATTAAAGAAAAAGCATTGTGCTACGCGTATGGACGCTGCAGTCCAACAGAAATTGATGAGTTAAATATTCTACACGCAACGATGCTTGCCATGACTCGCGCAGTAGAGGCATTAAGCACACAACCTGAATTTGTATTTATAGATGGTAATCGATTGCCAAAACTCACTATGCCAGCACAAGCTGTTGTTAAAGGTGATAGCTTAGTGGCCGAAATTTCAGCAGCGTCTATTTTAGCTAAAGTAGCGCGCGATGACGAAATGCTTGAACTTGATGCACGCCACCCAGAATATGGTTTTGCAGGGCACAAAGGGTATCCCACTAAAGCGCACTTTGCAGCGCTTGAACAGTACGGTGCAATTGACGAGCATCGTAAAAGCTTTAAACCTGTGCAGCGGGTTTTGGCGCAAGCCAATGGTGAGGGCTAAGCATGGCTGCTCCTGATTTTGTTCATTTAAGAGTTCATTCAGACTTTTCGATGGTTGATGGCCTTGCTAAAACAAAGCCAATCGTCGCAAAAGCGCAAGAGCTGCAAATGCCAGCCATTGCAATTACCGATCAAATGAACTTTTGTGGTTTAGTGCGTTTTTATGGCGCCACGCATAATGCAGGTATTAAACCTATAGTGGGTGCTGACTTTTGGGTTCGTAGCCCAGAGTTTCCTGATGAGCCAAGCCGCTTAACTATATTAGCCAAAGACAACGACGGCTATAAAAATATTACCTTGCTGATATCTAAAGCTTATCAGCGTGGGCATGTATTTCATCGCCCTGTGATTGACCGCGAGTGGTTAGTTGAGCTAAAAGCAGGCTTAATTATTCTCTCAGGCGCTAAAGACGGTGACTTAGGTAAAGCATTATTAAAAAATAATCCGACTGTAATTGAATCGGTTGTTAGTTTTTATAAGCAGCATTTTAGCGATAACTACTACCTAGAGCTTGTTCGCACCAATCGACCGCTTGAAGAAGATTACTTGCACATGGCGGTAGAGCTTGCTGCTAAAGAGCAACTACCGGTTGTAGCCACCAACGAAGTGGTGTTTTTAAAGCCCGAAAACTTTGAAGCGCACGAAATTCGTGTTGCTATTTTTGACGGTTACACGCTCGATGATAAGCGCCGCCCTAAACGGTTCTCTGAAGAACAATATCTAAAAACACCTGAGCAAATGGCTGAGTTGTTTAGCGATATTCCAGAAGCCCTACAAAATACCGTAGAAATCGCTAAGCGTTGTAATGTAACTGTGCAATTAGGTACTTACTTTTTACCTGATTACCCAACCGGCTCGCTTAAAATTGAAGACTTTTTAGTTAAAGTGTCACAAGACGGCCTTGAAGAACGACTACAGTTTTTATTCCCCGACGAAGAAGATAGAAAAGTAAAACGTGTTGAATACGATGAGCGTCTTGCAATTGAGCTCGGTGTAATCAACCAAATGGGATTCCCAGGTTACTTCTTAATCGTAATGGAGTTTATTCAGTGGAGTAAAGATAATAATATTCCTGTTGGACCTGGTCGTGGTTCAGGTGCAGGTTCGTTAGTTGCGTACGCACTTAAAATTACCGACCTTGATCCACTTGAGTTTGACTTACTCTTTGAGCGATTCTTAAACCCTGAACGTGTATCAATGCCCGATTTCGACGTCGATTTTTGTATGGATAGACGAGACGAAGTAATTGATCACGTGTCGGCTTTGTATGGTCGGGATGCGGTTTCGCAAATTATTACCTTTGGTACCATGGCTGCAAAAGCGGTAATACGCGATGTAGGGCGAGTGCTTGGCCATCCTTACGGGTTTGTTGATCGAATTTCAAAATTGATTCCGGGTGACCCCGGTATGACACTTGCCAAAGCGTTTGATGTAGAACCGCGCTTGCAAGAAGCCTACGATGGCGACAATGAGGTAAAAGACTTAATCGACATGTGTCGCATCCTTGAAGGGTGTACACGTAATGCCGGTAAACATGCGGGTGGCGTAGTAATATCGCCAACCACTATTACCGACTTCGCTGCGCTTTATTGCGACGACGAAGGTAAGTTTCCAGTAACACAGTTTGATAAAAACGATGTAGAAACAGCCGGCCTAGTTAAGTTCGATTTCTTGGGTTTACGTACACTGACTATATTGCAGTGGGCGGTCGATATGACCAATGTGCGCATGAAGCGCCAAGGTAAAGACCCCGTTGATATAAACACCATTCCACTGGATGATAAAAAAAGTATTGAGTTGCTACTTCGAGCCGAAACGACTGCTGTATTCCAGCTAGAGTCGCGTGGTATGAAAGACTTAGTACGCCGCCTTAAGCCCGACTGCTTTGAAGATATGATTGCACTTGTGGCCTTGTTCCGCCCAGGTCCACTGCAATCAGGCATGGTAGATAACTTTATCGACCGAAAACTGGGCCGCGAAGAAATCTCATACCCAGATGCGCAGTATCAGCACGAAAGCTTAAAACCAATACTTGATCCAACCTACGGCATTATTTTGTATCAAGAACAAGTAATGCAAATTGCGCAAGTACTAGCAGGTTACACGCTAGGTGGCGCCGACATGCTGCGTCGTGCAATGGGTAAGAAAAAACCCGAAGAAATGGCAAAGCAGCGTTCAACATTTGAAGATGGTGCAAGAAATAACGGCATTGACGGCGAGCTTGCGATAAAAATCTTCGACTTGGTAGAAAAGTTCGCAGGTTACGGTTTTAACAAATCTCACTCAGCAGCTTACGCACTCGTATCGTATCAAACATTGTGGATGAAAACGCATCATCCTGCAGAGTTTATGGCTGCGGTAATGTCGGCCGATATGGATAACACCGACAAAATAGTTATTTTGGTGGATGAATGTGAAAACATGAAGCTCACCTTATTACCACCAGACGTAAATGCAGGTGAGTTTAAGTTTACAGTAAACCTTGAAGGTGAAATTGTTTACGGCATTGGCGCGATAAAAGGCGTGGGTGAAGCACCGGTTGATGCAATCCTAGAAGCGCGTGCAAAAGGCGGCCCATTTAAAGATTTATTTGATTTTTGTGCCCGTGTTGATTTAAAACGCTTAAATAAACGTGTTACCGAAAAATTAATTTACGCGGGTGCTTTGGATCAATTAGGACCAGAGAAAACCCAATCTGGGCGTGCTACATTACTAGCCAGTTTAAAAGATGCTATGCGTGCGGCCGATCAACACAACAAAGCTGAGCAATTAGGACAAAGTGACTTATTTGGTTTATTAGCCACTGAGCCTGATGAAGTTGAACAAGCTTTTATTAAAGCCACAGGGCTTACTGATAACGAGTGGTTAGATGGCGAAAAAGAGACGCTAGGCCTTTATTTAACTGGGCATCCAATAAATCAGTACCGCCGTGAGCTTAGGCATTACACTAGCGGAAAAATAGTTGATTTACAGCCAACTAATCGTGATGTGTTTGCAACGGCCGCTGGTTTGGTGATTGCTTCTAGAGTATTAATTAATAAAAAAGGAAATCGTTGGGCCTTAGTAACTTTAGATGACAAGAGTGCACGGATTGATGTACGCTTGTATTCAGACGAGTTTGAAAAGTACCAAGATATGCTCCAAGTTAACAATATCTTGGTAATATCTGGACAGGTCAGCTTTGATAACTTCTCCGGTGGTATTACAATGACCGCCAGAGAAATAAACACCATTGCTCAAGCGCGTGAAAAGCGTATTAAAGCGATTAAAATGACGCTGAACATGGTGCAAATCGAGGCAGGTTTCTTCGATAAATTACAAAAAGTACTCGAACCCTATAAAATGGGAACGTGTCCGATCAAGGTTTATTACCAACGTCCAGATGCGTTGGCGCAATTAACTCTTGGGATCGAATGGTGTGTTACGCCAAGTGACGACTTAATCCATAAGTTATCACTAATGGCTGCGCAAGATGTAGAACTAGAATTTAACTAATTAGGTAGTTTAGAGCATGAGCCTCAATTATCTTGATTTTGAGCTTCCAATTGCAGAATTAGAAGCAAAAATTGAAGAATTACAAAGTATCAGCCGCGCTGGCGAATTAGACCTTGAGTTAGAAGAGGAAGTCAGCAAATTAAAAGAAAAAAGTGCCAAACAAAAACAGGAGATTTTTTCTAATTTAGGCGCTTGGCAAGTATCACAGTTAGCACGTCATCCGTTGCGTCCTTACACTCGAGATTATATCGAGCGCATTTTCACGGAATTTGACGAGTTTGCTGGCGATCGTACTTTTGCTAACGATCCAGCTATTTTAGGTGGCATTGCGCGTTTAGATGGCGAACCGGTAATGGTTATTGGCCAACAAAAAGGTCGTGATACTGCTGAAAAAATTAAACGTAACTTTGGTATGCCAAAGCCAGAAGGTTACCGTAAAGCATTACGCTTAATGGAAATGGCTGAGCGTTTTAAAATGCCAATCATGACCTTTATTGACACACCAGGTGCATACCCAGGTGTTGGCGCTGAAGAACGTGGTCAATCTGAAGCAATCGCACGTAACTTAAAAGTAATGGCGTCACTTAAAGTGCCGACAATATGTACGGTTATTGGTGAAGGCGGTTCAGGTGGTGCATTAGCGATTGGTGTTGGCGACAGAGTTAACATGTTGCAGTACAGCACTTATTCTGTAATTTCGCCTGAAGGTTGTGCGTCTATTCTTTGGAAAAGCGCTGACAAAGCACCGCTTGCAGCAGAAGCAATGGGTGTAACCGCAGAGCGCGTTAAAGAGCTAGACTTAATCAACAACTTAGTTGATGAGCCACTAGGTGGTGCACATCGTAATTACGATGCTATGGCACGTAACTTAAAAGTACGCCTTAAGCGTGACCTAGCAGACTTACAAGCGCTTACGCTTGAAGAAATGCTTGATCAACGTTACAAACGTTTAATGTCGTTTGGTTATTGCTAAACACATTAATTGTTAAAAAAAGCCGCTTATGCGGCTTTTTTGCTTTAAAATGTTCAGAGTTTTTATATAAAAGTGCGGCCATATGCATACAACAGCAATTTATCAGCAATTAAAAAAATCACTAAATAGCTATATTGAGCAAGGTAACACTGTTTTTACTGTGGCGCTTTCTGGTGGTGTTGATTCTGTGGTGTTGCTGCATTTAATGCGTGCTTTAAGAGCCGATAACCCTGCAATTGATGTATCGGCTATTTATGTTCACCATGGCTTGAGCCAGTATGCCGATGACTGGCAACGCTTTTGCAAAAAGGTATGTATTGAGCTTGATGTGCCTTTTAAAGTCGCAAAAGTTGTAATTGAGCAGCAGTCGCGTACGAGCCTTGAAGCCCAAGCTCGCGATGCACGTTACAAAGCACTTGATGAGCTAAGCCCACAAGGCAGCATTGTTTTATTGGGCCAACATTTAAACGACCAAGTAGAAACGTTTTTACTGCGCTTAAAGCGTGGCTCGGGTTTAAAAGGGCTTGGCGCCATGCACCAAGTGCGTTTGCTGCAAAGTGGCCGTGTATGTTTTAGGCCATTGTTAAACGTAAAGCGAAGCGATATAGAAGCGTTTGCGGCGCGCTTTAGTATTAACCACATAACTGATGACTCAAATACAGATGAAAGTTTTGACCGTAACTTTTTACGCTCAAAAATAGTACCTGTGTTAGCCGAGCGTTTTACTGGGTTTGAACAATGTACAGCACGAAGTATTGAGCTACTACAACAACAGCAAACACTACTTGATGAGTACACTCAGCTTGATTTAAATAAGTGTATTAACGAGTACCAAGCACTGTGCATTAGCCAAATAAGCGAATACAGCTCAGCGCGTATTGCAAATATAGTACGTGCGTGGCTTACATTATTTACACAGGTCATGCCATCGCAAAAGCAGCTTGAGCAAATTATTAATCAAGCAATGTGCGCAAAAAACGACGCGCAAATGCGTATTGATTTGCTCTATGGGCAAATACGTCGTCATCAAGGTTATTTGTATTTTGTAACACCAAGTGAAGTATTAACAGATATTGAGCTAAATCATTCGCAGCTAAAACTTGCAGACGGGCGC
Source organism: Pseudoalteromonas sp. SG43-4 (assembly GCF_014164325.1). Taxonomy (NCBI): domain Bacteria; kingdom Pseudomonadati; phylum Pseudomonadota; class Gammaproteobacteria; order Alteromonadales; family Pseudoalteromonadaceae; genus Pseudoalteromonas; species Pseudoalteromonas sp. SG43-4. The sequence continues at coordinate 197,216 of NZ_JACJFB010000005.1, forward strand.
TTATTAATTAAAAGCATTGGTTTTGGAGTAAGACCTCCACACTCAAATGAGCAAGTAATAGTGCGCTTTAATTGCAATAGCGCACGTATTAAACCACTTAAAAAGCCTGGTAGTAATACAGTTAAGCATTGGTTTAAAGATGCAAAAATAGCGCCGTGGCTACGCGCCAGTGTGCCACTTATTTTTTATAATGATGAATTAGTTCAAGTGGTTGGTTGTTTTATAAGCGCTAAGCATGTTGATGAAAATGGTATTTTTTGGGAGTGTAAATAAATGAGTAAACAGCCGCATGTTGGCTTATCGTTAGTAAAAAAAGCGCCAATGGGTATGCTAATAACAGCGCTTATAGCTGTTATCGCTAATGTTTTACTTGAGTTAAATATAGTTACGTTAGGTTATGCAGTCGCTGGTGGGATTGCATCTGCAGTACTTTTATTAGCTTATTGGTTAGGTAAAGGTGGATTGTTTTTTATTTTAGGCGTGAGTCTGCCACTGCTTTTAGTATTATTTACACCGCTTGCGACTATTACTGCATTACTTAATTTAATTAGCGGGTTCTTTTTTGGTTTTTGTGCTGCGTTGTTTATTTATAAATTGGTAAGTGCAAAGCCTAGCGGGGGAAGCTAGGCTTTTTTATTTAATGCAGTTAAGTAAAGGCTAATATGCTTTTGCGCAGTTTCTACCTGATGCCTTTGCTTTGTATAAACCTTTATCGGCTCGAGCAAATATCTCAGTTTCGCAATCTTGGCTGTTAGCTAAAGTAAAGCCAATACTGGTTGTTACTTTATACTTAGACATTAATGGCGATTTTCTTACTAAGCACATTATACGCTCAGCAATCACTTTATTAGTTGTAAACTCAGGGTCTTCAATAAGTAAAGCAAACTCATCACCACCAAATCTAAATACCGAATCAGTGCCGCGTATACTGCTACACAGTACTTTTGAAAATTCTTTAAGTGTATCGTCACCAATTTTATGGCCGAAGTTGTCGTTAACTTGTTTAAAGTTATCTAAATCAAGCAACATTAAACTAAATGGGCGTTGATAACGGCGACAGTTTTCAAGCTTTTGAAGTAAAAAGTCATTAAATTGACTACGATTATTTAAACCGGTTAACGCATCCTTTGTGGCAAGCTTTAGTACGCGGCTATACATCATCGCATTACGAAGTGGATAAACCAGCGCACTATGTAATGTATGTAATTTTTTCTCAATTGCGTGACCAAGTGGGAATTTACTAAAATAAATTAGCTGCCCTAAGTGGTCTTTATTAATCGCTAAATCAAAAATATAGGGTGTACTATTTGTATCACTTTGTGATGTTTGAGCAGTACCTAAAGTTGATTGAAACTGCAATCCAGAAAAATTGAGCAATTGTTTTGCAAATTTAGCGTAAATAGCCAGAACATCCTCGATCACTAAGCTTGTTTGTAGCTCTGCGACGAGTTCATGCGTTTCAGTTATTTCATTTGTAGGTGAGTGTTCAGCCGAAAACGGCAAAAAATCACCGCGACCAGACACACGCTGCGTCAAAATATGGACGTTTTCCATAAAATTCTCCCCCGAGGGTGTTACTTTGCAATAACTAAGCTATTTTTGTGCCATATTTTAAAATTGCATGAAAAACATATGGTTGTTATATTTACTTACAAGCTACTAGTTTAATTTAAACGCGAGGCTGCATTTGCAAAGTATTAATGCTCAAATTTTTGGCTTATTAGTCGCGGCAGTTCTTTTTGTGTGGTTTTTTAAGCGCATTGGCTTGCCGCCTATTTTAGCGTACCTAGCAACGGGGGTTTTAGCCGGTAGTCATGGTATTGGCTGGCTTGCACAATCTCACGAAATAGAGTTTGTAGCTGAATTGGGTATTGTGTTTTTGTTATTTAGTTTAGGGCTAGAATTTTCTATTTCTCGACTAATGGCAATGCGCAACCTAGTATTTGGTTTGGGCTCATTACAAGTAGGTATAACCAGTTTACTCTTCATTATTATTCTATATTGCTTAAACTTTTCATTACTCACCAGTTTTACCATCGGCACAATTATGGCGCTTTCTTCAACCGCTGTAGTAGTTAAGCTATTAAAAGAAACGGGTGAGCTTAATCAGCGCCGTGGGCAATTAGCCGTTGGTGTTCTACTTTTTCAAGATATTGCTGTCGTTCCTCTATTAATAATACTTCCTTTATTTGCATCAAGTGACTCTCAAAGTATTGGCTGGGCTTTAGCGTTTGCCCTAAGTAAAGGCGCATTTGTATGTGTGCTTCTTTGGGCAATTGGTAAATGGGTATTGCCCATTGTGTTTAAAGAAATAGCGCAAGTACGAACCGATGAGCTATTTGTACTTACCACCATATTAGTCGCGTTGTTTGCAGGCTTTTTAACGTATATGTTTGGCTTGTCTATGGCGCTAGGTGCTTTTTTAGCCGGAATGATGTTAGGTGAGAGCCATTACAGGCATCAGTTAGAGGCCGATATACGCCCATTTCGCGATATTTTAATGGGGCTATTTTTTGTTACTGTAGGTATGCAGCTGGATATTTTATTTGTACTGGGGCATATCGTAATAATTATTGGCGCCTTGCTGGGTTTACTGGTATTAAAAATTGCAGTGGTAGCCTTTAGCGCGCGGCTAATGCATGAGCGAAACCAAGATTCACTCGCCTGTGGCATTATGCTGTGGCAAATGGGGGAGTTTGGCTTTGTACTTATTGCACTTGCTGGCCAGCATCAATTATTAAATTCAGAGCAAGCTTCATTTTTAATTGCCCTTGGTGTGCTTTCAATGGCATTTACCCCATTTTTGATTGATAAAACGCCATTTATTTTAAAGCGTTTAGGCATACTCGATCGCCCAAGTTTGGCGCTCGAGAGTGAGCCACAAAGTAGTACGCTTTATAGTGACCATGTTGTTATTTGTGGTTTTTCGCGAGTTGGGCAAACTATAGCGCGTTTTTTAAAGCCCGAAGCAATAGACTATGTTGCGATTGAAAGTAACCCAATTTTAGTACAAGAAGGCAAAGCGGCGGGTGAGCCTGTCATATTTGGCTATGTTAAACAAAAAGATATTTTAAAGTGCGCAGGAGTAGAGCGAGCTCGCTTGGTTATTATTACTTTTACAGAGTTTGATCATGCACAAGTTGTGATTGATGCCATAAAGCAAATAGCACCCAATGTTAAAATACTCATTCGTACCCGTGACGATAGCCAGCTAGATTATTTAAAAGAGCTAGGTGTAACCGAAGTAGTACCTGAGTCGTTAGAGGCAAGCTTAATGCTCGTGTCGCATGTGTTGTCTATGTCGGGCGTACCGATGACGCGTATTGTGCGAAGAGTAAGTAAAGAGCGTCGTAATCGTTATCCGTTAATGCAAAGCTTTTATGCAGGCTATTTTAAAGATAACGAAGATACATCAAGTGACCGGTTAGAGTACTTACATGTGGTTGCTCTGCCTGATAAAGCTTATGCAGTTAATAAAACAATCGAAAATCTAAATTTAGAAAAGCGTCGGGTACTGGTAAAAGCGCTGCGCAGAGAAGGAGCCGAAATAGACACGCCATCAGCACAAACAACCTTATTGGCTAATGACGTTTTAGTGTTACAAGGTAAACCAAGGCGTGTTGAGCGGGTAGAGCACTACCTGCTCGACGGAATAGAATAACGTTTCTGTTTGAGCTTAATCTAGTTCTAAAAACTTGCGTATCTCCGGTAATTTTTTCATACCGTCTTCATAACCAATTTGCATTAAATGCTGGGTGTAGCGTTTTTCAAACAATAGATAACTGGTTAAGCTCGATTGCGAATGTTTTTTAACACCTATGGTACGTAGCAATACTTTAATAGCCCAAGGCATATCGTCGTAATACTGCGCTGCAATTGCGTTAAAGTTTTGCGATGGGTTAATTACAAAGGTATCTATTTGTTTAAGTTCTTGATGTTTATCACGAGCGGGTAATAGCCCTAATGTTCGGTTAACACGAGCCAAACGCTCTAAATCCGATTGCATAGTGTCGGTAAATACACTGTCTAGTAAATGCCCCGCAACAGCAGAGAGTCCAGGATAATGTGGCGAATAACCCGGCGGGTGTAATTCTTTAGGTTGGTCTACCCCAATAATAAATATTTTTTCAGCGCCTAAATGAATCGACGGACTCAGCGGAGAAAGTTGATGTATAGAGCCATCACCAAAGTAATGGTTATAAATATTTACACTTGGAAACACCATAGGAATGGCACTTGATGCCATTAAGTGCTCAACATTAATACGAGTTGCGCGGCCTTCGCGTTTAGCACGTTGCCACGATGTTTGCGTATTAGATTGAAAAAATGCAACCGAGTCACCCGTTGTATAACTTGAGGCTGTAATAGACAGCGCATCTAAATAATTACGGTGTAAATTGCGCTCAATGCGGTGTAAATCTAAAATCTCGTTTAATAAACTACGCAGAGGGCGGTTATTTAGTAAGCTCGCTGGTGGGTGGTTAATATGCTCTGACTGAAAGCTCGTTAAGATATTGCGAGCAATATGACCAAACACGCTTAAAAAGTCACTTTTATAGACCATAGAGGTTGAAAAGTTTTTCCAAACTGATTCGAGCTTTCGTACAGCCAAATGCGCACAAGAAGCGTAACATGCCAATGCAGCAGAGTTAATAGCGCCAGCGGAGGTGCCATTTATTACTCTAAATGGCAATGGAGCAGTACGAGGCATACTATGAGCTAGCGCTTTTAGCACACCGACTTGATAAGCAGCTCGTGCGCCACCACCTGTAAGTAATAAGGCAGTTTTAGGTTTTTGTGGATCAACTTGCTTGATTTTCATATTGGTGGTTAAACTGTTCTACGTCTTTACTTTATTTATTAACTGTAAGTCTTTAAGCTAGAAGAATCAAAGGATAACTGCCCTAATGCTTATTACATTATTTAATCACCCAATTTAGTAGGTAACTTACTTTGCTATAATTGCCGTATTATAAAATGTCATAGTATTTGTGTAAGAATGAATTTAATCCACTTAGCGTACTCTAAGTGATATCGCATTTTAATTTTTATGGAGTTCGTATGTCAGATAAACCAGAAGCATCAGATGTTCAAAAACGTCCACCTAATAACAATATTCTTTTCGCCGTTATTATTTTAATAGTCGTAGCATGTGCGGCTGCCTTCGTATTGCTCACACCAAGTGACGAGCAAGAAACACGCACTGAGGTAGAGCCCGCAGTTAAAGAGCAACCTATGATGGAGCTTAAACCCGAGAACGACCCAGTGGTAGACGCGCCATCTGTAATGCCAGAAAAACCAGCCGAGCTTGAAGTACCAGTACAAAGCCCGAGCGAGCCGGAGCCTGAAGTAGAGCCACTACCAACACTTAACGAAAGTGATGCAGTTGTGGTTGCTAAAATGGATGAGTACCTAAGCGACTCAGTAATGAGCCTAATGGTGACCGACGATGTAATTCGCCGTGGTGTTGTATATGTAGATAACCTAGCTAAAGGTAAGGTAGCTAAAAAGCACACGCCTGTTGTACAGCCAGAAGAGAAATTTAGCGTTAATGAAGGGGATATCCTCACAATTAACCCTAACAGCTACGAGCGTTATACCCCGTATGTGAAAATATTTACCAGTATGAGTGCAGCGCAAGCCGTTCGCATGTACGAAGAGTACAAGCCACTTATAAATAATGCATACAGTGAAATTGGTTATGGAGATGATGAGTTTAATCAAACGCTAACCGATGCAATCGATTTATTACTTGATACGCCAGAGCCTGAAGGTGACTTGCCGTTACTTCGCGATTCAGTGACGTATCAGTATGCGTTTTCGGAGTGGGAGCAATTACCTGCTGCGCAAAAACAGCTTTTACGTATGGGTCCAGAAAACATGAAAAAAGTAAAAGCAGCACTTCGTAATATAAAAGCGCAGTTAGAGAACAATTAATACGCACTAAAACAGCTAAATACGTCGCGATTGTATATGAAGTATGCAATCGCACTTTCTTTTTAGATTATCCCTTGAATAACCGAGCAAAAGTAGAGATAATCCTTCCCGCGCCAACCAAGGCCCTCAATGGTAGTCTTATTGGTCCTCTCGCAACACTAGCAGGCGAACCTGGTCAGGCCCGGAAGGGAGCAGCCACAGTTTGTGACGTGTGTGCCGAGATGTGGCTGGTAAGACTGCCACCCAAATTCCTCATTTGGGTGTTGTTTGAAGTATAAGTTGACATATTTGTACTAAAAGATGGCATAAACCAGAAGCATAAGATGACATAATTTAGTATTAACCAAATTGTTAAATGGCTCACTCACATTTGCACTTCGGCTTTTTGCCTTTTCCAATAACTTGATAAAGGCTACCACTGACAGTTTTGATTAGCTGGTTCTGAGGTGATATTTCCACTATTCTTGATGTGCTAATATAATCGTTTGTTGCGAATCGGTACGTCATATCATCGACATAGATATCCTATAAAATTTATCCAATCATTTTCTTCACCATCAAAAATTGAAACTTAACGGTGTTTAAGTCTTAATGAGAAATATCTATTTCTACTAAATTAATCGGAATTTTTTAGCATTAAAAAACTGGCTTTGGTATCAGGAGCTTTTAATTCAAGAAAACCAGTCACTTTATGCCATTTTATGATTCAACTCTATGTCAACTTACGCTTCACTTTTGTCGCTGTGGAGCAATAAAACCGAGTTTGGTTATGCCAACTTATACTTCAAGCAACATTGGGTGTATATCGCTAACTCCTTAATTTTTATATTTTTTCACTAAATTAATCCATAATACCTAATAGTTTCCAGCTCCTTTTCTCGCTAGACAACTTTTAACTTGTACGCAATAATGTAGCAATTATATTAATTTAACACTGCGTGTTAACAAAGTACTCTAGGGTTGAAGTAATGCCTCAAAGAAGTAAGTGGACACTCGCTGTTTTATTAGGGTTGCTAGGGGGTTTAGTTAACCTCTCGCCGTTATATTTTTTCGACAGTTCTGAGTTTTTATTTGGGCAAGTATTTGTATTATGTAGCTTAGTGTTTATTGGGCTGCGTTATGCGTGCTTAAGCCTTGCGATCGTATCTGGCTTTTTACTTTATAGGTGGGGGCATTGCTGGCCGAGTATTGTTTATTTACTCGAGCTTTTTTGGCTTTACACTTTTTGTTTACGCCGCTCTAAACCCATACTCCCTCTTGGTACTGTTTTTTGGCTGTTAGTTGGTTTACCTATAATTTGGGGAATAGGGCAGTTTCTTATTGGTCTGCCATGGTTAACGCTAGTTGTTGCAATATCAAAGTACCTCATAAATGCGTTAATTAGCTTAGCTTTAGTTGATTTATTTAGTGTATTTGTACCCCACGCCAGCCGTGCCTATCAGGGCAGGCCTCTTGCTCGCATTCTTAGCTATGTTGTAAGCGTTATTATTATATTGGTTATACTGCTTACCAGTGTAATTTTAGTGAACGATCACCACTCTCGGTTAGAGTATGAGGTAGACGCCCAGCTTGAAGAAAAAGCCAAATATATAAGCACTCAATTAAGTGATTATTTAACGTTTCATAAAAATGCCATTGTAATGAGTAGCGACGCCATAAGCGCGGGCACAGATAGTGAGCAGCAGTTAAAAAGGCTAATGAATCTATTTCCAGGGTTTGCTACAAGCTTGTATGCAAACCCTAGCGGCTACGTCGAAATAACGTCGCCTAATAACCTTATAGCGGGGCTAACTAAGGCGCAGCGTAATGTCACTGATCGCGAGTACTTTAATCAGGCTAAGCAATATCCTCTCGGTTATAGCGGTGGTGTGTTTCAAGGGCGAGGGCTTGGCAATGAAGCCATTGTTGCGCTGTCGGCACCTATTTATCGTGATGGTGAGTTTTTCGGCGTAGTAGAGGGGTCGTTAAAGCTTGGACGATTAGAGCAGTTTATTCCTAATTTATTTGAAAATACTGGCGAGTTAGTTGTACTGGATGATAAACAAAAAGTGGTTTTTAGCTCGCTTGAGCAGTTTAAAATATTAACCGACTTTAACGAAGATGGTTTTAATGCGCGTAATATGGGCGATAAAAATTTATTTCGCTCCAATAATAATGAGGTTTACCATAGTTCTAGATATGTTAATCCGCAGAGCAAATGGCAAGTAATCACTTTTTATAATCGTAAACATTTGAGTATGGCTGTAGCCAAAGCATGGCTGCCAAGTATTTTGCTAGGCGCTATGCTAATTATTATGGTGGTGCTGTTTGTACGCCAACTTGCAAACTTATTAGTGCAGCCAATTAGTGGTTTAACTAATTTAATGCAAAGCTTTAATAAATCAAAAAAACATACTTTTAATACAGATTCAAGTTGGCAAGAAGTATTGCAACTACAACAGCAGTTTGAAATGCTAGCCACTGCGCTGCAGCATTCAATAGAAAACCTGCAAGCGTCAAATATAAAAAACCAAGACCTAAACAAACAACTCAGTGAGTTTAACCAGCAGCTAGAAAAACAAGTTGCTGAGCAAACTAACAAGCTTAAGCAAGCAGTAGAGCGTGCTAATTTAGCTAATGTGGCTAAATCGCAGTTTTTAGCAAATATGAGTCATGAACTACGCACCCCAATGAACGGTATTTTGGGCATGGGTGAAGTATTGCTGCGTGATAGTTCGTTAACCGACGAGCAAAGAGATCTTTTAGATACGCAACAAAAAAGTGCTCAAAACTTATTAAAAATCTTAAACGATATTTTAGATTTTTCTAAAATTGAGGCTAATGCAATGCAAATTAGCCCGCGCCCAACAAACTTAGCGCCGTTTATCGAAAATATTAAATCGTTGTTTTCACCCATTGTAAGCTCTGACGATGTGCAGTTTATAGTTCAGTGTAGTAACACCTTGCCAGATTGTATTAACGTAGATGATTTACGCTTAAGCCAAGTTATTATTAATTTATTATCTAACGCGTATAAGTTTACTGAGCGCGGGTTTGTGCGTTTATCGTTTGATTACAGTGGCCAGCAATTATTTGTGAGTGTGTCTGATAGCGGCATAGGCATAGAAAAAGATCAGCAATCGTTATTGTTTAGTGAGTTTACTCAAGCTGATGTAGGTGTTGCGCGTAAATATGGCGGTACCGGGCTAGGTTTGGCCATTAGCCAAGGGTTAATTAAAAAAATGCAGGGTGAAATATCTTTAAATAGTGAACCCGGTAAAGGCAGCATGCTCAAGTTTTACATTAATGCGCCTAAAGCTGAGTTTATAGAGCCCACAGCCGCAGTAAAGTCGCAATCAGTACCTGATCTTGGTAGCAAAAAATTACTATTGGTAGAAGACAACCCCATAAACCGCCAAGTAATTGCAAAAATGTTAGAGCCAACTCATATACAACTTACAATGGCTAACGATGGAATTGAAGCGTTAAAAGTGCTTAAGGGTAACACCTTTGACTTAATTTTAATGGATTGCCAAATGCCAAATATGGATGGTTACGAATGTACACAAACAATACGTGCTAACGAAGCAAACACTAAGGCACATGTGCCCATTATTGCAATTACCGCTAATGCCTACGAAGATGATAAACAGCGCTGTTTAAGTGTAGGTATGGATGACTTTGTATCTAAACCTGTAAGCACACAAGGTTTGTACGAAGTAATCGCTAGGGTGATAAACGCGCACTAGCTTAGCGTTTATCACCACAACAAATTTTAGATAAAATCGAGCGTAAGTAATAAGCGTTGCTCGTTTGCAGCCACCGCTGGTGAGCGATGTACAAGCCCTGCACCTTCGTTTTCATCCCAGTACTCGCCTTTAAGCAGGGCAACATCACCTTGCTTGAGTTGATTAATATTATTTAGGCTTTTAAATAAGCCAGACTCTTCATCGGGTTTACCTAAATTACCAGTACCTAGCTTTGAGCGGTTTACATCGCTGTGATTTAACCACTGCGTAGCAACACCTTGATAGGTAGTAACTAGCCGGCACGGAATTTTGTCTACATGAAAACGCGGGCACATGGGTTTATCTAATATTTTTAGCCTTAAACCGGCGCGTTTTAAATCAAACAGGCAGCAAAACATTTCAACCAACAGTGCGATATCTTCACACAGCGCTTTAACTTCATCGCGGTTATTATCTTCTGGCTTAAGCGTTTTTATTAATTGATCAAACGCATCATCGGGCGATACCGCAAGTTCTAGTGGCTTTAAAGCATTTGCGCTAATGAGAGTATTAACTGCATTTGTAAATGTTTGCTCAAGGTCTCTTTGCCAAATAACAATGTTAGTGTCTTGGTTATAAATTTGTGGCAATACATCGGCGTCACACTCTTTAGCTGCTTTTCGGTACAGCGGTTCCGCAGGCTTTATTTGCGCAGTTATTGGGGCTAGGGCATTCATTACTCTTCCTCCCAAATAGGAAACGGGTCGTTATAGGTTCTCCAAAAGTCCTTACCCTTAAGTACCGCATCTTCTGGTAGTAGGCAGTCATCAAGCGCTTTAATTATCGCTTGTTTATTTAATGATTGACCAATAAACACAAGCTCTTGGCGCATGTCACCAAAGGGTTCTACCCATTTATTATTTATGTCAGCAAGCAGTTCAGGCTCTGTAGGCCAGTCTTTTTGGGGGATGGCTTTAAAAAACATACCAGCAAATCCGTAATGAGCTATACCGCCTGCTTGGCTCCACTGCGCGCAAAATAAAGGGCGTGTTGCTAACCAAAAATAACCTTTTGAGCGAATAAGTTTGCCAAATTGTTCGGTGCTATGAAGAAAGTTATAAAACTTTTCTGGGTCAAATGGGCGGCGCGCAGTGTAATTAAAGCTGCTAATTCCATACTCTTCAGTCTCGGGAATATGTTCACCACGCATTTCTTTAAGCCACCCCGGTGCTTGTTGGGCACGTTCAAAATTAAATAAACCCGTGTTTAGCACTTCGTTAATATTAATATGGCCGTTTGAAATAGGAATAATGTTAGCTTGAGTATTAAGCGTATTTAAAATGGCAGTGAGTTTATTTAATTCATCGTTTGTAATTAAATCAGTTTTACTAATTAAGATTACATCGGCAAATTCAACTTGGTCAACAAGTAGGTCGGCTACGCTTCGCTCGTCGTCTTCTCCTAACGATTCGCCAGTATCTTGTAAATCATTTGCTTGTTCGTAGTCGTTTAAAAAGTTAACGGCATCAACCACCGTTACCATAGTATCAAGGGTGGCAATATCACCCAGTGATACGCCATTTTCATCGGCAAATGTGAAGGTTTCGGCTACAGGTAATGGCTCAGAAATACCGGTTGATTCAATAACGAGGTAATCAAAACGCCCATCTTTGGCAAGTTTGCCCACTTCAACAAGTAAGTCTTCTCGTAGGGTGCAGCAAATACAACCGTTGCTCATTTCAACGAGCTTTTCGTTACTGTGATTGAGCGATACATCGTTTTTAATAGTGGCTGCATCAATATTTATATCGCTCATATCGTTAACTATAACAGCCACTTTTTTACTTTGCCTGTTATTAAGAATATGGCTAAGTACAGTGGTTTTACCTGCCCCCAAAAAACCTGATAACACTGTGACGGGCAGTTTATTTATCATTTAATAATCTTACTAAATTATAATTAAAGGTATGTTATATTATATCAATTTCATATTCCAGTAATGCTAATTAATTTTTTTAATGCTGAGCTGCAAATTTAGTGTGTTACTCAAAAACTCTTCATTCGAAAAATAAGGATGAATATGAAATTATTTACATTGCACATGTTAATGATAGTCGTTATCATTCGCAACGTTTTATAAACCTCTTCTCTGGATCAATATGTTTAACCAAAAATATCTGGCGCTCAGTATTGCTGCGTCTTTTTCTGCTTTTTCTAATGTGGCATTTGCCGAGCAAAATAACGATATTGAAAAAATAGAAGTAACTGGCCGTGCCCAGCAATTTTACCTAGAAACCGAAAGTAAAATTGGTACCAAAACTAATTTAGATCTTATTAAGCTTCCGCAATCGGCTCAGGTGTTAACCGAGCAACTTATTATTGACCAAGCCGCGCGCGACATTACCGATTTATACCGCTCTATTGCGGGTGTCAGTGAATACAGCTACTCAGGCGTAACTTTTCGTGGTTTTAGAGATGACGCCAATGTATTTTACGATGGCGTACGTGGCGACCCATATTCGGGCTTTGGTGTACCGCAGTTATTTAATGTTGAACGTGTTGAAGTATTAAAAGGGCCTGCCTCTGCTTTGTATGGCGGGGGCGAACCTGGTGGGATGATTAATTACGTAACCAAAAAGCCAAGCTACACACAAAAACGCGAACTAAAGCTTACTTTAGGTAACTACAACACCCGTGGTGCATCACTCGATATGACAGGTGGTTTAAGCGATACAATGGCTTATAGATTGGGTGGTTACTATGAAGAGCAAGACAGCTTTCGTAACAATGCAGACTCAAAAAACACCGAGCTGACAGGCGGATTGTTATTTGATTTAAGTGATTCAACAACCCTAACCACAAGTGTTGACTACATAAAACAAGACCTAGGCGGTAACCGCCTACGTGGCGTACCGGTAGATGACAACGGTAACTTTTTAGTTGACCCAAGTTATAACGCTAATGAAGCGGTTGATTATCAAAATATGGAAGCTTTGGTGCTTCAAGCAGAACTTAGCCATTATTTTAGTGATGATTTTTCTGTAAGTAGCACACTGCGTTACATGGATAACGAACGCGATCAAGGCTACCATGAGTCGCAAAGTTGGGTAGATGTAAATGGTGATGGCGAAGCAAACATTGATGACGAAACCATCAAACGAGAATACCGTAAGCAATTTCGTGCCAATAAAGAAGCAAGTATAACCACCGACTTTGTTTATAACTTTGGACAAGGACAATTAACCCATCAGTTTTTATTTGGTGGTGATTACCACACCGTTGATACCGAATATGACTACTTACGTGCCCGATATGAGGCCGATGGCGTCGCTAATTTAAATATTTTTAATTTAAACTACGGTGAAACCGACCCAAGCACTTATAACCTCACCGACATGAACCGCGATGGCGTTGATACCGACCGATTTGGTGTGTATGCACAAGACGTAATTAGCATAGGCGAGCAGTGGACAATAATTGCAGGTTTGCGCTATGACCATTTTAAAGAGTTTAATCAAGAAACTGGTTTTAGTTACTCAGATAACGACATAACGCCGCGCGTTGCTGTTACTTATCAGCCAGTAGAAAACACATCGGTATATATTAACTACTCAGAGAGCTTTAACCCTACATCGTCAGCCGACCAAGAAGATGTAGAAGGCGAAGGTAATTTAGAACCAGAAACCGGCAAGCAAACCGAGCTGGGTATGAAAAACCAATGGCTCGACGGCAAAATAATGAGCACCTTTGCAATTTACCAAATTAATAAAGAAAACGTGGTAATGAGCAACCCAGACGATACTGGTGCGGGAGATGGCATTGCTGCACTGTTAAATATAGGTGAAGTAGAAAGCCGAGGGTTTGAAACAACTTTAGTCGGTGATTTGTCAGCGCACTGGACCGTAACGGCCAACTACGCTTACAACGATACGCAAGTGGTAGACGGCGTAACGGGTGATACGCTTTCAAATACATTTGGAGACGGTTCGCGCTTTGCTAATGCACCACGCCACCAGGCAGGTTTATGGACTCGCTACGCTATTGATTCAATTGACTCATCAATTGCATTTGGTGCAAATTACGTAAGTGAGCAACTGAGTACAAGTGGCCAAAAAGTAAAACCATTTACCGTATTTGATATGAGCTGGACGAGTCGCTTTGACGACGTATTACTGAGTGTAAATATTAATAACCTGTTTGATAAAGAATACGCGGTTAGTGGATTTAGTGAGCGAAACGGCCACTTTCCTGGCAGCCCTCGTGAAATTATTGGGCAAATAACCTACAAGTTTTAATACTTATTAGCGCGAGAGTTACTCGCGCTTTTTTTTAAGTGTCGCCTTGCACCTTTTTATCACTATTAAATTTAGCGGCTTCTTGAGTCGTGTTAATAGCCGTAATAGGGAAGGGGATTACAATACCTTCTTTTTTATAGCGTTTATGCAGGGCTTTGATAAAAGCAGATTTTACCCAAAAGCGATTAAAGTATTCTTTAGCTCTAAGCATCACCGTAAAGTTAATGCTTGATCTATCAAAGGTATGAAAAACCACAAAGGTATTGTAATCATCAACGCCCCATTCATGTGAAATAAGTATTTCACGAGCCACTTCAAGTGTTACTTGTTCAACAAATTCTAAATCTGAATCGTAATGCACACTTATATCAACAGGCACGCTTAGCTCTTTTTCAGGGTAAAAGTAATTAATAATACGCGACTTAGATAATTGGCTATTAGGTATAATAATCATATTGTTAGGTAGCATTTTAACCCATGTAGATCGCCAACCTATATGATCAACAAAGCCTTGCTCCTTAGATTCAAGCTCAATAAAATCACCCACCCTTATAGGCTTATCTATTACTAGCTGCACGCCAGAAAAAAAGTTTTCAAGGGTAGGTTGCAAAGCAAGGGCAACAGCCAGTGATGTAATACCTAACGAGGCAATAATGGGTGTAATAGAAATGCCTAACGTGCCCATTAATACCAGCAATCCCACTGACGATAATGTAACGCGTATCACGCCTTTAATTATGCTTTTTGAATTAAAAACCACGGCAGATTGTTTACCATAGTAATTAATAGTGCCAATAATAAAGCGGTCTAAAAACATAATAAGTGCAAGCAGCGCTAATACAATATTAATGTTATTAAAAGGGATTTGTTGAGAAATAGAAGTACTAATAATGAAGGTGTCGTGCTCTAAAATGGTGAGTAGCACAATAATTGTGCACAGTGTTAGCGGCTTAGATATTGACTCTATTAGTAAAGTATCGAATATAAATTTGGTTTTTGAAGTCCATTTTTTTAGCCAGTACATTACAAAAAAACGAATTAAAAACAGTAGTATAGCTATAAGTAATAGGGAGGACGCTGCGCCTAACCAAGGTGTGTTGTTAGAAAATTCCAGCGCTTTATTTAGCATAACTTAAACCTGTTCAATATAGTTTTATATATATTGCAGCAAGTTATGTACCTTTGTTTGGGTAAAAGTAGCTGCCGAGTTTAGTCGGCAGCAAATATTATACTTTTTTGGCTAACCACATACCGCCTAGCACGGCTGCAAAAAACAATAAAAACTCCATTTTAAGAGATACTAATTGAACCAAGCCCGGGCCTGGGCATATACCACTTAAACCCCAGCCTAAACCAAAAAGTACCGAGCCGATAATTAAGCGCGTATCAATTTTTTTTAAATCACTTAAATTAAACGTTCCTGAAAGAAGTGGCTTCTCTTTTTTTGCAACCCATAACCATGTCAGCATCATTATTAGCATGGCAACGGCCATTACTATAATTAAGCTTGCGTCCCATTGGTTTCCATAGGTAAGAAAGTTAATCACTTTAGCGGGGTTTGTCATCCCGCTAATAATAAGTCCTAAGCCAAATATAAAGCCTATAACAACCATCATAATTGCTTTCATTATTTATCCTACAAGGTTTGCTGTAATGAAGGCGACAAGCATAAATGTGCAAGTTGCAACCCAAGAGCGAGTAGAAAAGCGCGACATGCCGCACACACCATGGCCACTTGTGCACCCATTAGCTAACGTTGTACCAGCGCCAACTAAAAGCCCTGCAACAACAATAAGCCAAGGCGGTAATTGCAATTCGCCTTCTAATAAAGAAGGCGCAAATACCCTTACAGCCACTCCTGCCAACAACAACCCTAAAATAAAGTATAACTGCCAACGAGAGTCTGAATTTGCTTTAGCGAATACAGACTTAACAATGCCTGATATGCCCGCAATTTTTCCGTATAAAACCAGTAATAACGTACACGCTATACCTATTAATGCCCCGCCTATTGCAGCCGATACTGGGGTGAATTCTGTTATCATTTTTAAATTTCCCAAACAATAGAAACGCCTAAACCGGTTTGTTTCATTTCGATTGATAATTGTTGATTAGGCGCTAAGTAGTTAGCACCCGTTACTTTTTTTGCTGGCGAATAAAAAGCCATAGCGTTTAATTGTACCTTGTTGGTAAAAGAATGGCTAAAGCCAGTAGTAAAATGCCACTCTTGAACGCCCGGGGCTAAAATATTAAGCAAAACGTTTGATGAAGGAATAGGTTGCTCGGTATAAGATACCCCAAAACGAATTTTTTGTTGCGATGTACGTTGCCACTGATAGCCAAGCTTATAAATAGTCATATCGTTCCAGCCAAACCCAGCGCCGGCGTTAGCCCCTAAAGGTGCTGACACCAAGTTACTGATTGGATTTGCAATACTTTTTACTTCGCTGTAATTTATTTTTTGCCAATCAAATACAACCTGATTACTTGGGGTAAGCTTGTAGGCTGCGCCAAGTTGAAACGAACTTGGTAGATCAAATCCGCCTTGCTCTGCAAACAAACCTTTATAGCTATCAAACTCTTGCATAGACACTGATGAGCGGTAACTCGCCCCCCAGCTTAATGACGAATTTATATCTTGGCTAATACCTAGTTGAATGCCTAAGCCTGTGCTTGTATCGGTGCCATTATTTGTGAGCGCTTCTGGTGATTGCGAAAAAGGAGCAAAGTTTCCAAGCCCTTGCGCTTCAAACTGTTGCACCACGTAAATAGGGGATACACCAAGGCGTGTTTGTTCATTCAACTCATAGCTTACTGTTGGGCTAATAAAGAGTTGTTTTAAATCAACGCCCGTCGTACCAGCGTAAAAAGTCCCCTCAGGAGAGGATTCTGCGCCGTACTCGGTATTCATACCGCCGTTGCCATACACTAATAAGCCAATATTTACTTTTTCATTTAATTGATGGCCAATAGCAAACTCTGGAATTGCAAATACAGTGTTGTCGCTTTTTTGTGTTTTTGCTTCAAGATAAAATGCGCCAGGGTAAAAAGTATCTACTTTTGATGCAGTATATTTTCGTTCAGGTGAAAAAAGCTCTAAGCCCAGAGATAGCTCTGTTCCGTTAGGTAAAAAGGTTGCTGGATTATTAGCGCCAGACATTAATTCTTCTGACAGCGCTACACCTGCGCCAGCCATGCCTTTGTGGGTCATGCCATAGCCGTGAGTAAAATAACCATTAGTAGCAAATGCACTGAACGAACCTAACGTACACGTTAAAGCTAAGCCTGAAATTAACTGTTTTTTCATTTTAGTAAATACATAAAGTTGGAATGGGCGGACAATAGCTAATTTTTGATATTCTAAAAAGGAATTTAAATAGATTAGTTATAATAAAAGGCAATACGGCAATGGTTATAAAGTTAAAATAAATGAGCGTAGATTGCTATTCAGCCTAAACTTAAGTTAAAAGGTTCGCTAACGTATTGAGCTATAGTGATATTTAAGTATGCAATCGGTAGCTGTACACTTTGGTATTAAAAGCTTGCTGGTAAAAGGAGCGTTTACGTATTAACAGCAGCTTAAAATATATTTATTAATTAACGTTTAGCTCATCCAAACAATCACTCTTAAATAACGCCATTGTATGTAAAAGCAAAGCGGTGATTAATATCACCGCTTTTAAAAATCACATAGATTCGAGCGTTTTACCGCGCGTTTCTTTAATGTATTTAACAACAAAAAATATGCTTATAAGTGCCGATAACGCATAAAAGCCATAAGCACCGGCAAGGCCAATGTTGGCAAGCATAATAGGGAAGGTCATGGTAATGGCAAAGTTAGCAATCCACTGCGCACTAGCTGCAACAGCAAGTGCTGCCCCACGAATACGGTTATTAAACATTTCGCCTAATAATACCCATACAACAGGGCCCCAACTTAAGCCAAAAAATACCACAAATAAGTTAGCCATAATCAGCGCAAACGTACCCATGTTATCGCTAAGGGCAAGTTTGCCTGCTTCATCAAGGCCTGCACTGCCAAATATATAAGTAAGCGCGCTTAAGCTAATAAACATACCAATACTGCCTACTAAGAGCAGTGGTTTACGGCCAATTTTGTCAACTAGGGCAATGGCAATAAAGGTCGATACAATATTAGTAGTACCTGCGAGTACATTTATAAATAGCGATTGCGACTCGTCAAACCCAGCGGCTTGCCACAGCTCTGAGCCGTAATAAAACACCACGTTAATACCCACAAATTGCTGAAATACACTCAGCGCAACACCCACCCAAACAATTGGGTGTACTTTTTTACTGTTATCAATAAATAAATCGCGAATACTTGGCTTTGTGTCGCTATGCAATGAGCGTTTTACATCGCTTATTTGTTTATCTGCATTGTCGTCTGAAATTTTGCTAAATACCGCTTTTGCATCATCCACTTTACCTTGCGCCACTAAATAACGAGGCGACTCAGGAATAAACAACACACCCACTAAAAACAGTATTGCAGGCACAAGCTCAGCCCAAAACATCCAGCGCCAAGCGGCTATATCAAGCATTAAAATATTTTGCGCGCTGCCTGCTGCATCAGCAATTAAGTAGTTACTTAAAAAAGCAGCAAATAAACCCAATACAATAGCGAGTTGTTGTAATGTAGCTAAACGACCACGTAGTGCTGGTGGCGCAACTTCTGCAATATAAGCTGGCGCTAATACCGATGCAGCACCAATACCTAAACCACCAAATAAACGGTAAAAAATAAACTCCGCAGAGCTTTCGCTAATGCCCGAACCAAATGCACTAATGGCAAAAATAATCGCAGTGATGATCATAATTGCACGGCGACCAAACTTATCAGCCAGCGGCCCCGCAGCAAGCGCACCTAAGGCGCAGCCAAGTAACACAGACGCTACGTTAAAGCCCGTAGCCACACTGCTTGAATTAAATGCCTTACCGAGTGCCGACACCGTGCCGTTAATAACACCTGAGTCAAAACCAAATAAAAAGCCACCAATAGCAGCCACGGCAGAGATAAAAATTACGTAAAAAAGTGAGCACGTGTTTGATGTGTGCGCCGAGCTATTATTCCTCGGCGATAAAGATGATGTCATGATTGTGTGTCCTGATTTTTATTATTGTGTACTGTACTATATTGAAGCGCTTGGATCTGCGTAATTTAAACGAATTTTATCTGGGCTAATTCTTTCATAACTAATATTAAAATTATTATTTAATACTTCTAATAAGCCCTTAACATCGCCTGTTTTAAACATACCAGCGACTTGTACCCTTGTTAAACGCTCATCATCAGAAAGCTCAAAGTCTATATTCGTATATCGACTAATCTCGGCCATGGCATCGGCAAGAGATTCGCCTCTAAAAATAAGGCTTCCTTTACGCCAAGAAAGACTAGCCGCTACGTCTATAGGGTCTACTTTTTCAACGTGCTTAGCTATTTTACCTTTGAAACTTAAATCGAGCTTTTCACCTTTAGAAACTGCTGTAGAGTTATTTGATAAAAATTTACCAAGCTTATTTGTTCCATTTTTTTGGAGGCTTGATGGTTGCGAACTACTTTGTTCGGCAACAAGCACTTTTCCATCAGTGACTATTAATTCTATTTGTTTTTCACCCACTTCAACATTAAACGCAGTGCCTACTGCCTGAATAACTTTATCACCAGCAATAACACTTAAAGGCCTTGCCTTATCATGCGCCACATTTATATGTATCTCCCCCCGCAGTAAGTTAATTACTCGAGAGTCTCGGGTATATCTTATTTGTACAAAACTATTAGTGTTTAATGTAATTTCACTTTTATCTGGCAAAATTATGTCTTTGCTTTCACCTACACCCGTTTGAAAGTTAAGTTGCTTAGCGACAACAGCTGACTGATTAACGGGATAAAAAAATGAAAAATTAAATGCTTCTTGAAAAAAGCTAAGTGCAACAGCCAATAAAACAGAAGCGGCCGTTGCACCTAACCACACAGGGAGGCGTTTTTGTCTAGATTGTGATTGCGGGAATAGATCAGATAAGCGGCTGAGTTCACCCATCTTGTCCCATAGGTGTGCAACTTCAAGTAATACTTCGACGTTTTTATATGACTGAGCTAACCATAGCTGCAATGCGTCTTTTTCGGGTTTAGTTAAACCCCTATCGAGCTTAGCAAGCCATTCACTTGCACAATCAAGGCGTGCGTCTTCGACTGCCTTATTATTTCGTTCGTCTATATGGTGGACATTACTCATGACTACCCCCTGCACTTTTTTGTGAAGAAGAGTTAGGTTTGCCATACACACTTTTTTCAGATTGTCGCATAAACTGCGTACAACGTTTTACGCCGGTTGCTATATGTTTTTCCACGGTACTTTCACTAAGGTTTAATTGAGCAGCAATTTCTCGCTGCGAATAACCATACACTTTTTTTAATACAAACACTTTACGGCATTGAACAGGCAAAAGCCTGACAGCTTCACAAAAATTTGAAAATTCGCAATCGGTAAGCGCATTTTCGTACATTTCGTCTTTCTGATGTTCCGTTAAGAGTTGCTCTAATGCTTCCATGTTGTCGATACTATCGACTAGTCGTATATTGGCTTGCTTTTGATAATCGAGCGCTAGGTTGCGCGCCGTTTTATAAATAAAAGATTTTGGTGAGCAAATGTTTTCAGTGTTTTTTATTTGACAAATTCGCACGTAAGTTTCTTGCACAATGTCTTCAATTTCATGTGGAGGCACTATGCGTGCCACTACATTTGAGAGACCTTTGCGCGAGGCCAGATAAGCCTTATAAAATAGTGTGTCTTTTGTCATTGAGTGTGTGTCTCGTGTGTGTGGTTTTGGCAATTGTTGTTATTGTTTTGCCATTACAGCTTAAGACGATTGGTAATAAAAAATCCGCTACTCAATTTTAAAATAAATTGTTTTTCTATTTGTAAAATTGCAGGCACTATCAATCCTTGTTGTTAAAAGCTTGTAATTTGAATACCAAGTGTACTACAGTTT
The DNA here is from genome assembly GCF_014164325.1 of Pseudoalteromonas sp. SG43-4. Taxonomy (NCBI): domain Bacteria; kingdom Pseudomonadati; phylum Pseudomonadota; class Gammaproteobacteria; order Alteromonadales; family Pseudoalteromonadaceae; genus Pseudoalteromonas; species Pseudoalteromonas sp. SG43-4. The sequence continues at coordinate 218,169 of NZ_JACJFB010000005.1, forward strand.
TTCAAATTATTAACACGTATAGGCTAGCTCTATAATTATACGTGTTCATATAACCAATTAATTAATATAAAAATATATTTAACTTTTTTAGTTGAAACCCCACAACATAATTTTTTTGCACACCAAAAAATAATAAAGGTTTAGTAATAATAAGTATGGCTAGTCAAAAAAATAAATTATTTGAAAAAAATAAAAAATATTTATGGAGGAAAATAAAAAGTCACTCGTCTTCATTCTGTGTATGGCCAAAAACTATACGCATGGAATGTATACATTTGCCACTTTGTTTACCGCTATATGTGCTTGTTTTTAGCTTAGTCACCACAGAGGTGAAAGCGAGCTCGGTGGACGAAAAAGCAATGTTTAACATTCCTCGACAAAGGGCCGATTTATCGCTAATAAACTTTGCCGAGCAAGCCGATATTACTTTGCTTTTTCCGTTGGATAAAATTCAACAGTTACAAACAAATACTATTACTGGCGAGTATTCAATAATAAATGCATTACAGACTTTACTCGACAGTACCGGCTTGCAAATGCAAGTTAGCGAAGATGGGCAAATTTCTATTTTAATAGACCCTAGCTTCGAGAGAACTGACAACATGGCTAACTATAAAAAAAATGGCGTGTCCAGTGCAGTGCTTGCTGTACTAAGCACAATGGCAACGCTCCCTGCATTAGCAGAAACAGCAGCACAAGAACCAGAAATAATTGAAGTACGCGGAATTAGAGGCTCGCTTGGTCGAGCCATGGATGCAAAAAGAGAAGCCGGTGGCGTGGTTGACTCCATTTCAGCAGAAGATATTGGTAAATTTCCTGACACAAATTTAGCCGAGTCTTTGCAACGTATTACTGGGGTTTCAATAGACCGTTCAGGCGGCGAAGGGCAGCTTATTACGGTGCGTGGTTTTGGCCCGCAGTTTAATACTGTACTAGTAAACGGACGCCAAATGGCATCAGAGAATCAAAGCCGTGCATTTAGCTTTGATACCATTGCATCAGAATTGGTTAAAAGCCTAGATGTATTTAAAACCTCAACGGCCACTATGCAATCTGGTGGTATTGGCTCAACAGTAAACGTTAATACGGCACGTCCATTTGCGATTAGTGGCTTTAAAATAGCGGGTAGTGTTAAAGGTATTTACGATGAAAATAGCGAAGAAACCACACCAGAAATTTCAGGGTTAATTAGTAATACATTTAATGATGACACACTGGGTTTGTTGTTTGCCGTTTCTCGTCAAGAACGCGAAACACGCTTAAATCAGGCACAGGTAGACGGCTGGTTAGAAAACGTGGGCGTCCCAAATCCTCAAACTCAAAGCGGGCAAGCATACACCGGTAATATTTTCTCGCCACGTAATTACGATCATAAAGTTACTACAGAGACACGTACACGCACTAATGCAAATTTAGTTATACAGTATGCACCTTCAGATGATTTAGTTATCACTGCTGATGCGCTCTATTCAGATTTTGATGTAGAAGCAGACACAACGTCTTACGGGCACTGGTTTACAGCGCCAAACTTAGAAGGCTTTGGTGATGCTGCAGGCCCAACCGTTGATGAAAATGGCACTGTGGTTGATTTATATCAAGAGGTAGGTCTTGCCACCGATATGCACGCTAAAAAGTTTGATCGTTTAACCAACTCTAGCGCATTAGGTTTAAACTTTGATTGGCATGTAAACGATAACTTAAATATGAAGTTTGATTTGAGCCACTCAAAAGCCAAGCGTGAGGCTAATAATGGCGGTGGCGATCAGCTATCGTTGATTGGCTATGCTAACCGAGTTCGATTTGAAGTGGATGGCGGTATCTTACCTTACGCGAGTGAGTTTGCCTCTGCTAACCCTAACATTTATAGCGGCCAGCAAGAGCTGGACGGTGTTGCTTATAACCCTGCAGTTGCACCTGATGGCGTATCAAATCATTTAGATACAGCCAACAGCCGTGCACACGTAATGCTTCGCCGTGGTTGGGCTGTAGAAGATACTGTGGATCAGTTTCGTTGGGATAGCATTTGGCATAACGATGGCAGCTCAGGCCTAGTTTCGGTTAAATTTGGTACTATGTATTCAACTGAAACTAAAAACCTTGATCGTTGGGACAACGAAGGCGTAGGTATTCACTGTACCTTTTGTGGTTACCCAGATGACCCAAGTATGGATGGCTTAGCGCAATTTGTATTTGACGCAGGAGATGACTTTTTAGGTGATGTGAGCGGCAGCGGTCGTATGCCAACGTCATGGCTTGCACATGATGGAGAGGCAAACTTTGCGTACCTTGAGCAAATAGCTGCGGCGAATGGTCAGCCTATTAGTTTTGATGCAGTTAAACGTAATAAGTCGTTTGAGATAACTGAAGATACTTTCTCGTTTTATACAGAATTTGATTTTGAAGCTGAACTTGCAGGCATGCCTTTATACGCAACAGCGGGCTTTAGATATGAAAGCACCGATGTAAAAGTAAAGGGCACAGATGAGCCGGTTAGCGCGTTAACTATCTTAGATAAAACAGAAATGCTTGCTAATTTCGGCGCCGTAGAAAATATTTCAGCAAGTTCAGATTACGAAGCGATTTTACCTAACTTTAGCGTAAAGCTTGAAATAAGCGATGAGCTAATAGCACGTGCTGCTGTATCACAAACAATTACGCGACCAACACTCGATAGTATGTCGCCTGTAACAGTAATTGAAACAACGCGCCAAGGGGGCAATTTAACATCAAGCTCTGGTAACCCTGCGCTTGAGCCATTTACCTCTGATAACTTAGATTTATCATTAGAGTGGTATTACGCTGATGCCAGTTATTTATCCGCTGGTTACTTTAGAAAGAATGTTGCTAACTTCATTATCAATACCACTGAAGATTTAACCTTTGAATTGTCTGACGGCGGATTGTTGACTGACCCCTCAACAGGTAACGATGTAGATAACCCTGACGCTGCTGACTCGACGGCTGTATTTACAAACACATTACCAAATAATAGCGAATCGGCGATTGTTGATGGCTGGGAAATAGCCTTACAGCATAGTTTTGATAGTGGCTTTGGTTTTATGGTTAATGCAACATTTGTTGATAGTGATGCAGAACTAGACCCTGCAGATATAACTCAAGTATTTGCATTAACAGGCTTAAGCGACTCTTATAATGTGGTTGGCTTTTATGAGAATGGCCCATTTCAGGCGCGTTTAGCCTATAACTGGCGCGATAGCTTTGTACAGTCACTAACACAGTTAAATGGTGATGGTGTGACGATAGTTGAAGACTATGCACAATTCGATGCCAGTGGCAGCTATGATATTACCGAAAATGTATCGGTGTTCTTTGAGGGTATAAACTTAACCGAAGAATACGTACACAAACGTGGTCGCTTCTCTAATCAATTACTAATGGTTGAAGATAGCGGGCGACGTTTTGCGTTAGGTGTTCGTGGAAGTTTCTAACTTAAATAATAAAAGTGGCTTTTACATTTAGTAATAGCCACTTTTTAAATACGCCTTTATAGGTAACAAGCATGAACCAGCAAAATAAAGAAATAAAAACAGTGGTTGTCGTTGGTGGTGGTATAGCAGGCTGGCTAACAGCTGGTCGATTAGCGGCGCACCATAAAAGTAATACCCCCGATGGTCTTAATGTTGTGCTAGTTGAATCTCCAAATGTACCAATTATAGGTGTTGGTGAAGGCACTTGGCCTACCATGCGTAGTACATTAATAGCACTTGGTATTAGCGAAACCGATTTTATACGCGAGTGTGAAGCAAGCTTTAAGCAAGGAGCAAAATTCGCCAAATGGGTGGATGGCAGCGATGATGATTTTTACTATCACCCATTAGTTCTGCCGCAGGGCTTTTCAAAAACCGATATGGCAGGGCATTGGTTAAATAACACAGCAGAGTCAACGTCTTTTTCAAACGCAGTGTGTTACCAAGAAGCTATTTGTGAGCAAGGGCTTGCCCCTAAAACAATTCGTACACCAGAATATGCTGCTATAGCCAATTATGCCTACCATTTAGACTCTGCAAAATTTGCCGTTTTTTTACAAAAACATTGTACTCAGCAGCTAGGCGTTAAACATATTTTAGCTGATGTAACGCAGGTCAATAATGCTAAAAATGGCGATATTGCAAGCGTTACTACAAAGCAACAAGGTGAAATTAGCGGTGATTTATTTATCGATTGCACTGGTTTTTCATCATTGTTGTTAGGCGAGCATTATAAGATTCCTTTTCAGCCCTGCGATGATGTGCTGTTTATTGATACCGCCTTAGCAGTGCAAGTCCCTTATGAAGATGAAAATGACAGTATTGCATCTCACACAATTTCAACAGCGCAAGAAGCGGGTTGGATATGGGATATAGGATTACAGCACCGCCGTGGGGTGGGCTATGTGTACTCCAGTAAGTACAGTACCGAGTCGCAAGCAAGGGAAAAACTTAGAGAGTATGTAGGCGATAAAATAGAGTCGTTAACAATTAGAAAAATCCCTATTAAAAGTGGCCACCGCTCACATTTTTGGCAAAACAACTGTGTTGCGGTTGGGCTTTCGGCTGGTTTTTTAGAGCCACTAGAAGCTTCTGCATTGGTATTAGTAGAAATGTCAGCGCAAATGATAAGCGAACAACTTCCCCATACCCGGGATATTATGGATATTACCGCCAAACGCTTTAATGAGACGTTTACCTATAGGTGGGAAAAAATAATCGACTTTTTAAAGTTACATTATATTTTATCAACCCGTGACGATAACGCATTTTGGAGCGATAACAGAGACCCTAAAACGATTCCTCAAAGCTTACAAGATCTAATGAAACTATGGCAATACCGCGCCCCTGCTGATCACGATTTTACAAGTAACAATGAGGTGTTTCCAGCGGCGAGTTATCAATATGTTTTATATGGTATGGGCTTTAAAAGTGATTACAGCACAACTGCCTATATGCTTGAAGACACTGTTTTTGCTAAAAGTCAGTTTGATAAAAATAAGAGCATGATAAACCAAGCTGTAACTAACTTACCTAGTAACCGAGAATTGTTAAATAAAGTTAAGAATCATGGATTTAGCACTATTTAGCTTAAAAATTCACACATAAAAACAATAAAGAGACACACATGGAAAATTTAGTCGCATTAGAACAAAGTGCTCATCAGCACATAAAAATAGACACACAAAAGGCACAATCACACGCAGAAAACATTAATATGGTCCCTGTTGTTATGGCAGAACTTAATCAAATTGCTGTTCAGCAGCCTATAGTTTTTGCAAAAAACTCAGAAACAGGGGAGTTTACACTCAATGCTTTATTAGGCTTTGAGCAACATGAGAACTTGTTTTATCAGAACTCGCAGTGGCAGGGTGTGTATTTACCGCTTCAATTACAGCGTCAGCCATTTTTTGTTGGTGATACTCATGCGCAGCAAACTCAATACCCTGTGTGTATTAATTTAAATAGCCCAGCAGTCGTTAATAATCGAGCGCAAAGCCAGAATAATTTAGAACCAATTTATACCCAAAGCGCAGAAGAAAGTAGCTATTTCAAACAAATAAAGCAGTGTTTAGGGCATTTACTACAGGGCGAAATAGACAATAAAAAGTTAATTGATACCTTGTTACAGCATGATCTACTGCAGCCATTATCGCTTGAGGTCACGTTTCAGAACAGTCAAAAAACAAAGTTAAACGGCCTATACACTATTAACCAAGAAAGACTCGCACAACTTAATAGTGATCAAATTACGCTTTTACATCAAAGCGCTTTATTACCCGCTATTTATACTGTTATAACCTCACTTGGCCAAATATACCCATTGATAGAGCGTAAAAATGCAGTGCTTAATTTAGCCGATGATTGATTTTAAACTAAACGAAAATATGGCGTTACACATACATACTGTAGGGGAAGAAAAAACCCCAATTATTGTTATTGATGATTTTGTAAATAATGTAGATGCGCTTATTAATTTTGCTGCGTTTTCTCAAAGTGCTAGAGAAGCGTTTTGCGCACAAGAAAGTGATTTTTACCCAGGAGTAAGAAAAGCAGCACCGCTTAGTTATATCGAGCGGTTAAAAGCGCTTGCGCCAATTATTAATTCACACTTTGATATGGCGGATAAAAGCGAGTTCGATGTAATTCTTTCTGCTTTTTCAATTGCATGCACTGAGCCTAATAAGCTCAGGCCAATACAAATGCTCCCTCATTTTGATACACCTAATATGAATCAACTTGCTATGGTGCACTTTTTATGTGATGAAACTCATGGTGGCACTTCATTTTATAAGCATAGAGCCCTAGGGTATGAACGTATAACAAAAGAGCGGCTTATGCTTTATAGGCAAGCTATTAAGCAACAAGCCATAGCGCAAAAACTTCATAAAAATCCACAATATATAAATGGAAGTACAACTTTGTTTGAGCAAGTTTACAGTGTAGAGGCTAAGCTAAATCGGGCAGTTATATACCCAAGTAATTTATTGCATTCCGGTAATATAAACGCGTCTAATGGTTATGCCTGTGACCCAGTTAATGGGCGTTTAACTATCAGTAGCTTTGCTGTTTTACGCTAGCTTTTTTATTACCGACTAAAACTCTCAAAGTACTCTTTTTGCAATTCTATAGTAAGCGCTTTAGGGCGAATGCATTGTACTAGGCTGTATACTTCTTCTTTTGTGTAACCTGCCGAATTTAAAATAAGCGCAGCGACCAAACCTGTGCGGCCAGTGCCGCCTTTGCAATGTATGGCAATGGTTTGTTTGTGTTGTATGGCCTGTAATATGTCGATTTTATGGGTGTTCCAGCTTGATGTAAAAGGCTGTTTGGGTGCTTCGTCGTCATTTATTGGTAAATGAAACCACGTTATATCGTGCTTATTGCACTCACTATTAATTGTTTCTACGTTGTTTTTTTCAAGCTCTTTTTGCGGCATAAGCGACAGCAGCACGTTAGCGCCAGCGGCTTTTAATGTGGCGATTGAATCCGCTAGGTTTTGTGTTTTTGTGCCAGGGCAAGGCGTAAAAATAATATTTGCGCCGTTATTGAGTGATAAAACATCGTACGGATGCGCGCTCATGGTAAGTCCTTTATTTTTAATGAATTTGCTTTAATAAGCTCACTATAGCGTGTTTTAGTTACAAGTTTAAGATTGAATAATAAGCATAAATGCTAGATACTGTTTTTATATACAGTCATGGCGATATTATGAAAAAAGAATTACCAGCAAAATACTATTTAGCGCATTTTAGAGAGCTTATTGAGTTTGTAAATAGTAAATGTATGCATTTACTTAAGCCCAAACACAGCGAATTTATTAGTAAAATTAATCAGCTAGATGAGCAAAGCCAATGCATGTTGGCGCGTGTGTACTCGCGAAAGCCTTATTTAGTGCAGGCGCAATCGCTTAATTATGAAGAAATAACCTCGCCGCATCAGGCTATTTATACGCTAAAAAAAGCGGGTATTTTATTTGAGCCAAACGAGCAGCATTATTCGCAGCTTTTAGCGCACTTAACTAAGCCTTCTTTGGTTGAGTTGTTAAGTAATTACAGTGAGCAAATAAGCTTTAAAAAGAGCGCCGCTAAAGGCGCGCTGGTTGATATTGCACGTGAGTTTTTTAAAACATGCCCACATGAGCTTGCGCCACTTTATAGCCAGTATGTAATTAATAACCGCAGTGATTACTACGAATATTTTGAGTTTTTATTTGCAGGTAAACTAAGCAGTGGAGATGTGAATCATCAAAACCGTTTTGTAATGCGTGACTTAGGCTTAACCGCTACGCGCGAAGGACACAGCGAGAGCTTGTCGCGCTTTGAAACACTAGACGAAGCGCAATCAAACTATTTACTAAACCGTTACCGGTTAGCATTTAAAAATATTACAGATGAGAGCGACTATGTTGCTTTAGCGTCGCAGGTTTTAGTGCAAGCTGCACATGGTGCAATAGCCGTTGTATTAAAAAACAAACTATTAGTTAGGCTTTATAGGCAGCTAAAAACAGTTGATAGCGAACTTGCTTTTAGTTTACTTGAAGGGTGTGTGGATGATAGCGAAGCACAAGAAATTCAAATAAGAGAGCAATACAGGCTTGGCAATAAAGAGTGGGTAAAAGCTCGATTAGAAGCCATTATCGAAAACCCACTTACTGATGATTTACTTTATTTTGCTGACGATTTTTTAATGCGTAAGTTTAATAAAAAAACACGTTCGCGTTTAAGTGCCATGCTTGCCGATACTCAGTGCGTGCTAGAAATAGATGAACTGTACCGAGGTGAAGTAGAGCAGGGCGTAAACGATTATTATACTCGCCAAGGTATGCAGGTCTTTAATACCGAAAACACGCTTTGGCAAAGTTTGTTTGGTTTAGTATTTTGGCACGAGTTATTTGTGGAGTCGCCTTATCCGCCATGCAATGAGTTTGATATTTATCCGCAAGTATTAAGGCTTGGTAATTTTTATGAAGCGCAGCAAACACAGATAAACGAGCGCTTAGCTCAGTGCCAAACGTCGCAAGCATTACTTAATTTAGTGTGCAAAAATGCAGCGCAATACTTTGATCAGCCCAATGGCTTATTTAGATGGCGCAGCAATTTATTAGAGCCACTAGAAGCGCTTATTTTAAACAGCCCACTTGAGGCACTAATTGCGCACTTAACGGCTATGAGTAAACATTATTTACAGCTAAAAGACGGCTACCCCGATTTAATGGTCATTAATAATGGCCAAGTACATTTTGAAGAAGTAAAAGCTCCAGGCGATAAGCTTAGGCGCAACCAACTTACAACTATTGATAATTTAAAAAATGTGGGCTTTACGGTACATATTGCCGCAGTTAAGTGGTTTGTAGATCCAAACCGTGTTTACAGCGTAGTTGACATAGAAACCACGGGCGGCTTAAAAGGCGGCAACCGAATTACCGAAATTGGCATTGTTAAAGTGCAGCACGGTAAAGTAATTGATACCTGGACGAGCTTAGTTAACCCCGAGCGCCATATACCTGGCTTTATTACGTCATTAACCGGTATTAGCGACAGTATGGTTTACAACGCGCCTGTATTTGCCAATATAGTTAAGCCGCTATTAGATAAACTCGCAGGCAGTATTTTTGTAGCCCATAACGTTAATTTTGACTACGGCTTTATTAAAAAAGAGTGCGAGATGGCAGGGCACTTTTTTAAAATGCCAAAAATGTGCACCGTGGTTGAATCGCGCAAAGCGTTTAAAGGCTTAAAGTCGTATTCGCTTGGTAACCTTAGTGCGCATTTTGATTTAAATTTAACCAGCCATCACCGCGCATTGGCCGACGCAACCGCCACTGCCGAGCTGTTATTGCTGATACAAAATAGTGAAACGCAAACGCCGTAGGGTATTGGCTTACCTTTAAGTATTTGAAATTTAGTTAATAAGTGATTTTATTGTAATTTTTTAATTTATTTTGGAATAAAGTGTTTTTGTAAATCGTCTTCTTTATGTCAATCCGACAAACTAGAGGACAAAACAATGACTAAATTAAATAAAATTGTAAGCGTAATGATGTTAAGCGGTGTGTGTACTTTTACAGGTGCAGTGCACGCCGCTGATATTGAAATATCCCAGTCAACGTTGGCGCAGCAACAAACATCTACATCTATTGCGCTTTCACAAAATGGTTTAACAGCCAGTGGTAGCAACGAGTCAAACGTATCTAACGATACACAGGTAACGGCTGATGATTCGCAAAACACAGATTCAACGGCGAATAACACGCAAACTCCAGCGCAAGAAAGCAGTGAGGCCGCAGAGCCTGCAAATTCATTAGTTGCATCTGCCAGCTCATCTTTAAATAACTCATTGAACGCATCGGCCTCGTCTTTAAATGCCACAGGTAATACCACAGTCAATACAGCGCTTGATGCAACCGCGCAGTTAACCTCATCGGCGGATAATTTAACGACTGCAGTGATCCAATCGTCATTACTTTCTGTTAGCTCTGAGCAAGGCGCTCAGCCTGATACTACTGATACACCAACAGATGCCTCTTTACTTTCAAATGTGAGTAGCGCAACCGATTCAGTAACACAAGCTGATGCAGCGAGTGCGCTTAATGCGGGTGAGCTTACAAACCAATTAGCAATTACTAATACGGCTGCAAACTCAGTGAGTTCTGCACTGCAGGTAGGTGATGCAATTAATACCAGTAATGAAATTGTAAGTAGTGTTCAGCAATCTTTAATTGCCAGTGTGCAAGATAGTACGGTTAGCAGTTTACAAAGCACGGTACAACAAAGTGTTAGCGGGCAGGTGAGTGCAGCGGTTACTGATCAAATTAGTAACGATGTAGCACTTAGCACCGCAAGTGAAGTAGTAACCAACATTACTAACGACTTAGACCTAGGCCTTTAATACGCCGCGTGTTTGCACAAATGCCGAATAGGGAAACCTATTCGGCCTGTTGGAGAATAAATATGAAAGCAGTTATAACCGCCACATTGTGTGTTTTTAGTGCCCAAGCGGTGCTTGCACAAACCAACCACGTTAAAACATCTGAGCAAAATAAACCCTTTAAAAGTAGCTTTGAGCTAAATGCAGATGCAGAAGTTGGGGTATTGAGCAATTCAGCGCTCTCTGTTCAGGAGCTTGACGATATTTCGTCACAAAGCGACAGTGGCATAAAAACCGCAGCCGGTGTTAATGCAAAATGGCAATTAACCAAAGGCGCCAAATTAACCTCAAGCTATCGGTTTGAACAACAAGACTACGATGAATTTGATCAATACGATTTAGACCTTCATCAATATGGTTTAGATGGCAGCTACAGCTTTAATAGCCATGAGCTAGGGGTTCGTTACGATGGCGCAAAAGCAAATGTAGATGGCGAAACATTTTTACATTTTAATCAAGCTAGTGCTTACTATGGCCACTTTTTAAACCCACATACGTATTTGCGTATGAGCATAAAAACCAAAGCTAAACGTTTTGCTACTGCAAAAGCACGTAATGCCGATGGTGTAGGTGCCGATGTAGCGCTTTATCATTTTATAAATAATGGCCAAACCATGCTAATGGCAACGCTAAGTGCTGATAAAGAAAACGCCGACGACAACCAATACGACTTTAACGGCTACGGCTTTACTACTAAAGTTACGCACAAATTTACGGCCTTTAATGTGGCTAACAAAGTAGGGGCTGGCTGGCGTTATCAAAATAAAGATTACGATGAGCAAACAACGGATGATTTTTTTGAGCAAATACCGTCGCGAGATGAGCACCGAAATGTAGTTAATGCGTTTTATAACGTAGCTGTGTTTGAGCACGTAACGCTAATAGCCGAGGCTGAATATGGCGATTATCAATCAAAGCTTAGTAGTAATACCTATACGCAATCGGTTTTATCGGCGTCAGTTAAAGTGCACTTTTAGGTGGGTAAATGGCGCCATAACCAAAGGTGGTGTCTTTGCCTTGCTCGCCTAAATCGACGACCAGCGATGTAAGCTCGTTAAGTGCTTTGGTTTTATTATTCCCATGCTTTAACAATAAACAACTTAATGCCGCGCTTACATGCGGCGCCGCCATTGACGTACCCGACTCCCTCCCAAATTTTCCATTGCCTTGGCTTGTAACAACATTTACACCAAGGGCTGTAAAGTCTATGTAATCACCTTTATTTGACCATCTATAAATGTGGTTTGTTGCATCAATAGCACTTACCGCTATCACGCTTTTATACGCGCCTGGGTATAACGGCAGCGACGCCGGACCTTGATTACCCGCAGCAGCTATAATGAATACGTTTTGTTTTATTGCTGCAGTAATACTTGCTTCTAAAATTGCGTTATTTGGCCCTGTTAGACTCATATTTATTACGGGTATTTTATTACTAACTAACCAGTTAAGTGCCTCTACTATGGCAAATAATGTAGCTCCTTGCGCATATTCAGATTGCCTATAAAACACCTCGGCACTGTAAAGCTTGGCACTGCTTAAAAGCGGGCTGAGCGATGCTCCTTTACCTGTAATTAACCCCGCTATGGCGGTGCCGTGTAAATTTGGCGAGCTTAACCCTTTAGGTAAAAAGCTTTGCGTGGTGATATTTGCGCCTTTAAAAGCACTGTGTTTGGTATTAATGGCGCTGTCGATCATGCCAATTTTTACACTTTGTGTGCAGTAGGGGGCAACAGACTTATTTTGCGTTACTTTTGCGGTAGATTCGCCTGTTTGCGCTTGGTAAATGTGGTTTCGGTCAAGTATTGCAGACTCATCTAAGTTAAGCGCTTTTAATAACTCACTTTTAGAGTTAACACCTTGGGGGGCGTTAAAGCGCACTAAGCTCATGTTAAGTGCGTTGTAATTTTTTACCGATACAATGGCTACATTTTGCTGCTTTAGGGTATTAAGTTGTTGGCTATTTGCCATTAATAACCATTGGCGCTCTATTGCTCTAAAGCCGTTTTCAAGCTCTACTTCAACAAATGCGGTGTTTTGGCTATTTATATTAATGTTAAGCACATTGGGTAAGCTGCTAATTGGCTCACTTATTTGCGCTTTTAGTTCATCAATCGATATTTGTGGAACAGGCACCGGAAGCGGCAGGCGCTGTGCTCGCTCTATAGTTTGCTCAATACGCTGCTCTATTGGGGTTAGCTGCCCAAGCACCTGATCGACTCTTACTATGTTGGCTGAACTCGTTGCGCTAAATATACAAAACGAAGCGGCTATTATGTGTTTAACGCGTGTGTTTTTAATATTCATAGTGGGTTACTCTATTAAATTTATCATACTGGTTAGTTAACGTTTAACACATAGAAATATTTCATTATTTAAATTATTTGGGAATAAATGTTTTTTTGAATCGTCTTCTTTATAAAAGAGGTAAAAATTAATGAACGAAACTATAAAAACCTTATTGCCCATACTTAGGCGTTTTGCCTATTCGCTAACGGGTAGTAAAGCAGATGCAGACGATGTAGTGCAAATAACAATTGAAAAACTATTAGTAAAAGGCATTCCGGATGACGTTGAGCCTGCTAAATGGGCATTTAAAATTTGCCGTAATGTGTGGATAGACGAATACCGCTCACGCAAGGTAAGGCAAAATACGGCTCAGGCCGATATTTTACCAGAGCCAATTACAAGCAATGAACACCAAACACTCGAAAATAAACAAATGCTTAAAAATGTAAATACAGCACTTGGGCAATTACCCGAAGAGCAACGCGCCATAGTATCGCTGGTGGCAGTGCAGGGCATGGCTTATAAAGAGGTAGCACATACACTCGATATACCTATAGGCAGTGTAATGAGTAAATTATCGCGCGCACGCAGTACACTTTATAATTTAATAAAACCCGACTTTAAAAAGGAGCAAGTATGAACATTAACGACGAAACACTTAGCGCCTTTTTAGACTCAGAACTAAGCGAGCACGAAATGGAGCAAGTGCGTAAAGCCCTTGAAACCGATGATGAGCTAGTAATGCGACTTGCAGAATTTAGCGAAGTAGACATGTTAGTAAAAGAGCACGCAACAAGTATTGACGACGCACCACTTAGTGACTCATTAGCTAAAACGGTTGTAAAGCTTGATACAGCAACGACAAAAAACACGTTAAACAGTAATGTAGTAACCTTAACGCCTTGGCAAAAGGTTAAGCAATCGGCTAATAAAAGTTTAGCAATAGCTGCAAGCGTTGCCGTGGTATTTGGTGTTGCAATGACGAGCTATTTACAACCCAATGAGTCGCAAAATTTAGTAGCCAGTAACATAGCCACAGCACTTAATACACAGCTAAGTAGTGGTGAGTATAAGCAAAGTGATGGCTCACTATTTAGTGCACAGCTTAGTTTTAAAAATCAGCAAGGTGAGCTTTGTAGGCAGTATGCACTAAGCTCAAATAATACAACGCAAACAAGCATTGCTTGTAAAACGCAAAGCGGTTGGCAAATTAAAGCGCGAACAGCTACGCAGCAAAGTAACAATGGCGCGCAATATCAAACGGCGTCTAATAACAGTGACTTAGATGCTGTTATAGATAGCATGATCAGCGGCGCACCACTCGATAGAGCGCAAGAGCAGCAAGCAATTAGCGCAAAGTGGCAGTTAAACAAATAATAATGTGTATAAAACGAGGTGAACTATGAAAACATCTATTTTAATTATCAGTATTTTACTTATGGCGGGCTGTGCATCTAAACCTGATTATCGCGCCGCAAATAATGGATCGCAAGGTTATAGCGAGCAAAAAATTAGCGACGATCAATACCGAGTAGAGTTTAAAAGTGTGTCAAACAACGTAGCCGATGCCGGTGACTATGCATTATTACGCGCGGCTGAGCTTACACAAGCACAAGGCTACGACTGGTTTGTTGTAACTAATAAAGAAACCTTTGTTGAGTCTAAATCGCAAGCTCCCGCGTCATCTATTAGTGCGTCACACAGCCAGCAATATGAGCGAAACTGTGGTTTATTAACCTGCGAAACACGCGCACGCCCAACAAGCAGCGTAGGCGTACAAGTGAGCAATAATGATAAACGCAAAGAAGTGCACACCCTGATTGATATTAAAATGGGCAAAGGTATAAAACCAAGCGACAACAGTTTTAGCGCCCAAGACTTAATTGAAAACTTAAGCAAAAAGGCGCAAAAGTAAGCGTTTGGTAAAAGCGCTTGATATAAGCACTTAGCTTTTTTTAGCTAAGTGCTTTTTTCGTGGTAAAAAACCAGTAACTAGCATTGTGCCTACAATTACAAATAGTGCGCCTAGTAATGTATTTGGCCCTATTTGCTCATCTAAAAATAAATGCCCCCAAAATATGCCAAATAATGGAATTAAAAAGGTGACAGTGAGTGCTGAAGTTGGGCCTATATCGTCAATAAGTTTAAAAAATAATATATACGCAAGGGCGGTACATACTACGCCCAGTACTAATACACCTAGCATAATATTGGTGCTTGGTATTTCTCGTATTGGCATAAATAAGATAAGCGGTAATACCATAAAGCTCGAAGCCCACATTGAGCCATGGGCGTTATCGAATGGGACCAGTTTAGGCGCGTTTTTAGTGTAATGCGATGCAATGGCATAGCAAAGTGAAGCACTCAATGCTGCTATTATAGCCATTATTGATTGGCTATTTAATACAAAATGATTTTGCCCAACCAAAATAACTACGCCAATTAAACCCAGCAGTAAACCAATCACCATACTTTTATTGGGCTTTGTTTTTGTCCATAAAATTCCAACAACAACACCCCATATTGGTGTTGTAGAATTTAAAATTGAGAGTGTGGATGCGCTAATAGTTTGGGCTGCGTAAGCAAAAAATAAAAACGGCAGAGCAGAGTTAAACGCGCCTATTATAAAAAAGTGTTTTGTGTGCTCAGTAAACGCTAAGCGGCGTTTTAAGTACAGCGCCACAATAAAGAGGGTGAGTGCGGCAAAGCCAACTCTAAATTCTATTAACACCGCTGGGCCTAAGCTGTTAGCTGCCATTCGCATAAATAAAAATGACGCGCCCCAAATTGCAGCCAGAAAAAATAACCGAAGTAAACTTGCTAAGCTCATGATAGTATTTTAATTATACAAATTGGATTACACAATAGCAGGCTTTGCAAAGAGTGTAAGCCAGATTCGGTACTCGCATATAAAAAATAATAAAGGACTAGTTATGGCTAAATGTATATTGGTTGCAGCAATTTTGGCTGTAGGTTTATTAGGTGGGTGTGGGTCGACCCCTGTTAGCCTATACAGCGACAATACAATGAAGAAAAAAGAATACAATGGTATTAATACCAATCCGCAATAATACTTAATCATTTTGCGGGGCTAAACGTGTCGCTACCTGCGTTAAAAAATTTTCATTTAGAACAACTAAATAGCGAATTTTTTGCCTAGCTATCAACAAGTTTCTCCTTCCTCAAAATAGATTACTTAATTAAGCGAATTGGTATAAAGCGTATAAAAAGGGGCTGTACGAGCAAGCTTTTTATGATTTAAAAGAGCCGGCAGCACTTGGCTATAAAAGTGCACAATACACGTTGGCATTCATGTTTTTAAAAGGCCAATACTTGGAGCAATCTACTAAACTCGGAATGGGCTGGCTAGGTGTTGCAAAAGAAGCGGGGGTTGAGAATTGGTCTGCGCAATACGATGCATTTTACAGTGCAGCGACTACGCAGCAAAAACAACAAATAGACGAAACAGTTGAGTTGTATATAACGCAATTTGGCGTTAAAGCACAAAATATGACCTGTCGGCGTTCAGCTTCGCCTAGGCGTACATTTGGTGAAGTTAAAATTGATTGCACTAAGCACGAAGGTAGCGTTACCGAGCACGACATACAAATAATAGAATAGAGTTATGACTTTTCTAGCTTTTTTTCAAAGTCGCTTTTAACTATTTCAAGTGCTTTAAGTACTTCTTCTGGAGCAACATCGTGTTGCTCTAGTATCATAATTAAATCTACTGCAAGTTTAATATGTGTAGGGGCCTGATCAAGTGGACTTGTCATTTAACTCTTTCTTTTTTGATATTTGGCTAATGGCAACATTTATTGCTGTTTGTACACGTTGTTCCATATGTATGCGTTCTGATTGCGGTAAATAAAACGCCATATCTACATCGTAGCGAATATATCGTGGCGGGAGCTGATTTAGTACCGTACAACAAAAGTCAGCCATTACATCTTCATCATATTTTTCATCAAGTTTAAGTTTGATAACTTCCTCGACTACAATCTTTTCGTAATAGTTGTGTATGTCTTCGTGTAATCGCATATTCCCACCGCTTTAAAATAATCCGTTTAATTGAGTCTATACTATGGCTTGCTATAAATCGATAGCGGCTTTAAATAGTTGTTTATGAACATTAATTAGTGAGCTCAAATTACGCTGATAACCTCCGCCTAGGCCGCACATTAGTGGGATTTGGTGTTGCTTACAAAAGTTGAGAGTAAAAAAGTCGCGTTTATATACGCCATCTAGTGATACATCAAACAAGCCTAACTCGTCTTTTGTGCAAATATCAGCACCTGCATTATACAAAATAATATCGGGGTTATGAATACGCACGCAAAAATCGAGTGCTTGCTCTAATGTAGCAAGGTACTCAGCGTCGGTTGTTTTAGCGGGCAATGCAAAATCGTAGGTGGACTCTTGCTTATTACGAGGAAAATTTTGTTCACAATGAATTGAGCAGGTAATAATTTGGTCATGGTTTTGAGTGATTTGTGCTGTGCCATCGCCTTGGTGTACGTCGCAATCAAAAATTAAAACAGTGTCGGCTTGCTCTGTATTTATTAAATGTGCTGCTGCAATAGCTAGATCGTTAAAAATACAAAAACCGCTGCCGTAATCACTGTATGCATGATGATAGCCACCACTTAAATTAGCCGAAAAACCATGTTTTAGCGCGTGTTCACTACTTTGGATGCTTGCCCCAACTGATAGTAATGTGCGCTCTACCAATTCATTTGAATAAGGAAAGCCCATTTTTTTTATGGCTTTATTGCTAAGAGTCCCATTTAAAAAGTCATCTATATAACGTTGGCTATGACATAGCGAAAGTTGAGATTTGGTTGCTTTTTTAGGCTCTTGAAAGTGAATAGCCGAAACACCTAGGTTTTCTATTTCTGTTTTAAGTAACTTATACTTTTGAATAGGGAATCGATGACGTTCTGGGAGTATAAGGTCTGAATACAATGGATGATAATAAAGCTGCATAGTAAAGTGCGCCTTAACGCAGCTGCTGTTTTTCTACTTGTTGAATTTTATCTTCGGTGGCAGAAATTGCTTTTCTGCAGCGGCCTAATCGAGCGTGTGTGCTTAATATTTCAAGGTTAAGCTTTTGTGCTTTAGCAGGCGAGGCTTTATCCATTTGCATTTTTCGCTCTTCAATCATGAGCACTAAACGGCGTTCAAACTCATGGTTTTGTTTTAATTCGTCGTAAAGCTCATGGGATGATTGCATTATTTTTTGCACAGCTTGCTTATAAACGGTTTGCTTAGGGCGTGGTTTATAATGGCTTTTGTTTTCTTTAACCCAAATAGGCGTTGATTTAATAACATTGAATACAGCTTGTATTTGAGCTGCAATACGTTCAAGCGCGTAGGTATAAGCATGGCGATGCTCGCTTGGCGGTAACCTTGAAACTTCGTCTTCTATTTCTATTACGTAATCGACTAGGTTCATACTTTTGGTACTAAAAACTGCGCGGTCAAACAAGCTAGGTTGTGCTTGCATGTAACGATTTTTAGAAAAAAGTTTAGCTTTATCAAATTGCTCAGCTTGTTGTTTTAGCGTTGCAACTTGTTGGCGTAGTTTATCTAAAGCCATTGAATGCATATTAAAAGTAAGCCTCGTAAATTAGTTTTAATGCTAAAAGTATAACCATAGTATTAAATACTGGGCGAATAAATTTGCTACCAAAACGTATTGCTGAATGCGCCCCAAACCATGCGCCTAGCATAATAAAAAAGCCCATTGTTATGCCAAGTAAAAAGTTTACATGGCCGAGTGCAACAAAGGTAATTAAAGATATAAAGTTAGACACAAAATTCATTGAACGCGCTAAACCACAGTTGAGTAGCAGGTTCATTTTGTAAAGCATGCCATTAGAAGCAGTCCAAAATGTACCCGTACCTGGGCCTGCTAAACCATCAAAAAAGCCTAATGCTAAACCTTGTAGCCATTGTTTTATTTTCATCGCTTTGTTTAGTTTAGGAAGTTCATCGCCTTCGGTGGTGCTTAAATTACCAAATAAGCTATAGCCAGCAACTAAAATAATAATAATGGGGAGTAGTTTGTTTAAAAAATCGATACTTAAATGATCAACAATAACAGTACCTATCAATGCACCTATTGCGGTAGCAATAATGGAGGCTGCCCAAAACTTAGGACTAAATAAGTTCTTTTTATAGTATGTATAGCTTGCCGTTAACGAGCCAAAGCTAGCCGCTAATTTATTGGTGCCTAATGTTAAATGTGGAGGTAAGCCAGCAGTTAATAAAGCGGGTACAGTTAACATGCCACCGCCACCGGCGATAGCGTCTATAAAACCTGCGGCAAGTGCAACAGCACATAAAACAGCCCAGGTTGTTGGATCGAGTGCGAGTTCAAACATTAATAATCTATTTGTCTTTTAAAAGGTGGTAGGGTGTCGAGCATGGCTTTACCGTATCGCTTAGTAACTAAGCGCCTATCGAGAATAGTAATACAGCCTTCATCACTCTCTTTTCGCAGCAGTCTACCACAGCTTTGTACCAATTTCTTTGCGGCATCTGGCACGGTAATCGTTAAAAACGGGTTACCACCTTTGCTTTGTACAAATTCTGCTTGCGCTTCTTCTATTGGCGAAGTAGGTACAGCAAACGGAATTTTAGTAATTATTAGGTTCTCTAAATATTTACCTGGTAAATCAAGACCTTCCGAAAGGCTCTGGGTTCCAAATAAAATACTGCCTTTGCCTTCGTCTACATTTTTAGTGTGTAATTTAAGCAATGCTTCTCGCGACATCTCACCTTGTACTAATAAGTTAAAACCTTTTGTTCTAAGAAACTTTGTTACGTGGTCCATTTGCCAGTAAGAAGCGAATAGTACAAGGTTCGCTTTTTTATCATTTAGGTACTCTGGTAAAGTTTTAGCTAGGTGATCACTAAAGTCTTTATCGGTAGGTTCTACTTTAGATACCGGAATACGTAAAGTGGCTTGTTTTGGGTAATCAAAAGGAGAAGGTACTTTAATAAATTTAACGCCTTCTTCTTTAGCAAGTCCTGTTTCGTAAGCAA
The DNA here is from genome assembly GCF_014164325.1 of Pseudoalteromonas sp. SG43-4. NCBI lineage: Bacteria > Pseudomonadati > Pseudomonadota > Gammaproteobacteria > Alteromonadales > Pseudoalteromonadaceae > Pseudoalteromonas > Pseudoalteromonas sp. SG43-4. Next base: position 237,926 of record NZ_JACJFB010000005.1, read on the forward strand.
AGTGATCAAACGAGCCCAGTGCACTTAATGTCGCAGAGCACAAAACAGCGCCCGCGCATTCTCGCCACAATTTATCTTTTAAGTAATAACCGACCTCGATAGGGCAGTCGCTTAATAAGTGGTCGTGATGGCTTTTATATTCAAGACGTTTTATCCACCGTGCATGGGGAGCACCTTCGCCTTTTTTTGCGTAACTAAACCATAGTTTGTTTAGTTGCTCTAAGCGGTTTATGTATTGACCGCTTTCGCCTAGTATTGGGTCGGCAACGTAAGGTTTTATGTCGCCGTCGCTTACATCTTGGGTAAGGGTGTCGTGCATTTTGTTTAAACAGCGCAGCGCATCTTGCGTGGCTTCGCTTATGTCTTTTGCTTTACTGTGCAGCGATTGTGGAATTTCACCGTGCTCAAAGCGATAAGTATCGTCTTTCGAATATTCAAAGTCGGCATTATCAAGGATATCGCGAACTACTTTTAAATCTTTATTCGCGTCATTAATGCTGTCGCAAAGTTTAAAGTTTTGGCCAATGGCTCTTTGCCCTACTAAAACCTTCGCCATTTTCCCGCTAAACTTGGTGAGCTTATCAAGCCATTCTATTGTGCCTTTAATTGTGGCAGCAGCTGATGAAAAATCGCGTGTTATATGTGCTAAATGGTGCGCTTCATCAATTACATAAATGGTGTTGTCGGGCTCTGGTAAAATTTTACCACCGCCTAGGTCTAAATCGGCAAGTAATAAAGAGTGATTAATTACCAGTACGTCCATTTGCATTAATTGATTACGAGCAAGCTGAAACGGACATGTTTGATGGGCCTTCATTTGGCGTTGGCATGAATGTTTATCGCACGCTATTAAGTTCCATACTCTGTCGGGTACGGTATCGACCCAACTGTCTCTATCGCCTTGCCATTTTTTATTCACATAGGCGTTATATAGCTCATTTAAACACTTGGTTTCCATTGCGCTCAATGGTGAAGTAAGTGTTGGCATAAAGTCCATTTGTGTTTGGCTATCGCCGTTTACAGCATTATGTAATTTGTGAGCGCAAATATAACGATGGCGACCTTTTACCAAATCAAATTTAAAGTCGAGGCCTGAATGCTTTTTAAAAAATGGGAGCTCTTTTGCTATTAATTGTTCTTGCAGTGCAACGGTTGCGGTAGAAATAACTAGCTTCTTTTTTTGCGCTAAGGCAAGAGGCAACGCGCCTAAACAATAGGCAAGAGACTTACCGGTACCGGTGCCTGCTTCAATTACGCAAATGCGCTGCTTTTTATGGTATTCGCCAGCAAGTGTTTTTGCTATTTCGGCTACAAGATAATTTTGACTGCTACGAGGGCGATAATCTTTTAGGTTACTAGCCACATGCTGGTGTACTTGCCTAATTGTTTTTTTTAGTGAGTCAGAAAGCATGGGATGATTTACCTAAAGTATGTATATAATTACAGTGCTATGGATTTTAGAGTTATAAGAGTGTAACTACAAGCAGCTTGTTTACTAATTTAGCCTATTAAGCAGTGGCGTTAGATGATTTGCATATTTTTTCCAGTCAGTCAGCGCTTCTTTGTAAATTGGCTTACGTACTTGTTCTGAACTGGGAGTTAAAACAGGGCGTTGGTTATTATAAAACTCATAACACGCTTGCTCTACTACTAAATTGCAATGTTCAAATAAATCATTAACCGTTTCAGTGAAGTTGTTTATTAAGCTTTCATAATTAATTGTATATATTTCGTCAGGATATACGCTATGCCAATGTGTCATCAGCTTATAATATTCATTCATGTAGTGAGCTAAATCTTCCTGATCGTAGCTATAACTATGGCCTTGTGAAAATGAGTGCTTATAAAGGCTCCATGCAGTCGCTTTTTTATCTCGTTGTACATCGATTATTTTTGCATTAGGGAATAAAGTTTTGATAAGAGCAATATGTTGAAAGTTGACTGGTTGTTTATCAATAAAGTAAGGCTTGTTATTGCGAAAAGGTTCAATGAATTTTAAGTAGCGTTTGGCTAATGTTGCCAAGTGCTCTTGAGTCAAACTATTTAGCTTATAAGGTACGTTGCTTTTTATCTGAAGGTTTTCTAACTCTACTGCAATAGAATTGATTTCTGATAATTCATAGCTAGCGTCAACATGGCTATGCGATGCCAGTATTTGCTCAATAAGTGTAGAGCCACTTCTAGGCAAGCTTACAATAAATATCAGCTGGACTTCATTTTCGGTTGAGGAATGTACTGTATTGGCTACTTTTTTGGTTAGGTATTTTTTACAGCGCTCATTAAAGTCATTAGTAATGTAAGGGGTAAGTGACTTTTGTAAATCGTTACTTATTCTTAGCTGCAAAAAGGCATCTTCGTATCTGCTATGTTGTTCATATGCTTTAGCTAAAGCAAAGTGAAGTTGTGCTCTATTTAATTTATTTGAGTCTATTGTTATCTGCTGTTCTAAATTAGCTATATTGAGCTGAGTGAAAGTATATGTTTTTAAGTTTGCTAAGTTCCAATAGGCTTCGCCGATATGGGGAGCTAGTTTTATTGTTTTGCAATAGTACGCAATAGCACTTTGGTTATTGCCAATTATCTTTTCTATGTTTCCAAGTCTTAAATTGCAATATGCGGGGTAATAATTTTTATTTAACAAAGATTGGTAATTTAGAGATGCATTTTTGAAGTCCATCATTTTTACATAGGCAGCAGCGAGTAGACTTTGGGATTGTGGTAGTAAAGTAACTAATTTGGTCGACCTATTATAAAAAGAGATTAGCTCTAAATATTGCTTTGTATTAAATAATGCTTCAATGTGCGCATCATAAGCGGCTGATTTTGTGCTATTTATATTTATATTATGAGAAGTAATAGCCAAATACGCTTTTAAGTCGTTTGCCTGAAAAGCTATTTTACTTAATAACACTAAAACACGGTATTCATTCGCTACAAGCTTGAGCAACTCATGGGCAATGTTTTCTGCTGGTTTTAATTCTTTGTTTAATAGATGCTGATTCGCTTTATCTAAACGTTGGTTAAACCAAGCAATCATCTCATATTGTTTAATGGCTTGTTGGTATTGCTCTTGCTCTTTTAACTGTCGATGTACTTGGGCTAATACTTGCCAAGCTTGATGGTGCTCTGGTGCAGTTTGAATTAAAGATAATATTATTTTTTTGGCTTGTTGAAGCTTGTTTTGTTGAAGGAGATTATTAGCGTGTTGGATAATTTCAGAAGGGCTCATTGAATGCTCATATTATTTTTTCTTAAGACTAACTTAGAAAGAAATAAAATATAACCTGCTTTACAAATTTTATTTTTGTCGTTTTTTATTACAAGGCTTATTTCATTAATGCACTTAGACTCGGGGTTTATTCTCTCTACAGAAACAGTTGATTCACCTTTGGGCGTAAGTTTTGTTATTTGGCTTTTAACTGAAAAAGGGCCATTAAAAGCAATTAGCTTACCAGAGTCAGTTGTTTTTTTTATCAAGTTAAAGGATAAAGCGACGGTAGAAAAAGTACTGCGGCTCTCAGATGTTTCTTTTGAAATTGTCCCTGTAGAATTAAAAGATTTTCAGCAGGGGACTGTGGCTGGTTGCTACTTTAAATCACTTAAACATTACTACAATGCGTTAAAAGCTCTAAGCGCAGAGGGCATTGTGACATACGAAGATGACATACGCCCTATAGATCGCTTTTTAATGGAGCGATTTATTAAAGGCTCCACATGGGTGAGAGGAGATATTACACATAAAGACGGATATAGGCTATTAACCAATTGCCAATTTAAAAATAACCCAGATGTAAATCCTAAGTTTAAAACAGTTTCTTTAGACATCGAGTGCAATGGAGAAGGGGTATTATTTTCCATTGGTTTGGTCGGTCATGGCATTGATTGTGTATTAATGATTGGCAGTCCTATTAAATATAGTGATGCAATTGAAATAATATGGTGTGTTGATGAAATCGATCTTTTACAAAAATTACAGCACTTTATAGCAAAAACAGATCCAGATCTTATTATTGGTTGGAACGTCATTGAGTTTGATTTTTCTGTTCTTCACTCCAGAGCTGAAACTCTAGGTATAGAATTGCGTCTTGGACGTAATAACGAAAAAATAAAATTACGAGTAGGCCATTATACTCGATTAACTATACCAGGAAGAGTTGTTATAGACGGTATAGACACGTTAAAAAATGCGACCTACCACTATGATAGCTTTAGCCTGTCAAATGTAGCTGCTAAGGAGCTTGGTGAGAAAAAGTACATCAGTTCAAGTGACCAGCTAGCAGAAATTGAACGCCAATTTAATGATAATAAGTTATCCCTTGCGAAATACAATAGACAAGATTGCGTACTGGTTCTACGTATTTTTAACAAATTAAATTTACTTGATTTTGCTGTTGTTAGGAGTCAATTAACGGGGCTTGAACTTCATAGAATGGGCGGTTCAGTCGCTTCATTTGTTAACCTTTATCTGCCCTTACTTCACCGAAGTGGTTATGTAGCACCTAATTTAGGAGATCATGGCTTAAGTTTTGATAGTCCTGGAGGGTATGTAATGTCTTCAAAACCGGGGTTTTATAAAAATGTACTTGTACTCGACTTTAAAAGCTTATATCCATCAATTATGCGTACTTTTTGTATAGACCCTCTTGGTTTAATTGAGGGGTTGCTCAATCCAAAAGATGCAATTCCAGGATATAATAATGCACTTTTTTCAAGACATAAAAATCATTTACCAGCCCTTATAAAAACTCTATCAATAACAAGACAAGAAGCAAAAGATAGCCAAAAACCTATGTTATCGCAGGCTATAAAAATTATTATGAATAGCTTATATGGAGTGCTTGGTTCTCGGGGGTGTCGCTTTTACGATCCACGTCTTTCAAGTTCAATCACACTACGTGGGCACGATATAATGCAAACCACAAAAAAATGGATAGAGGAGTGTGGGTACAATGTAATTTATGGCGATACAGATTCAATATTCATTACTTTGGATGACGGTTTGAATACGCTTCAATGCGATGAAATTGGTAAACAATTAGCTATTAATATCAATCAACAGTGGGTACAAGAAATTAGTCAGAAGCACGACTTAGAGAGCTTTTTGGAGATTGAATTTGAAACCTTATACAGTCCTTTTTTTATGCCTACAATTAGGGGGAAAACGATGGGCTCTAAAAAACGATATGTAGGTCAAAAAATTAATAAAAATCACAATGAGCTAGTATTTAAAGGTGTTGAAGCAGTTCGAAGTGATTGGACTGAGTTCGCTCAAGAGTTTCAAGTAGAGTTGTTTGAAACTTTGTTCAGTAGTGACTATAAAATAAGCCTTTTAGAGGAGTTAGTTAATTCTTACTCTAGGCGTTTACAAAATGGAGAATTTGACGATAAATTAATTTATAGAAAAAGGTTAGGACAAAATTTAACTGAATATAAAAAGAATATTCCACCACATGTCCAAGCAGTTAAAAAATATAAAGCCCAGAACCCAAACTTTGAGGTGAAACGAGGGCAAATTATAGAGTATGTTTACACATTTGATGGACCAGAGCTCAGTGATACAAATAAAAGACTGAATTATCCTTTGTATATAAAAAAACAATTAGACCCAATAGCCGAAATGATTTTTAGTGCTATGAAAGTGACGCTATCAAAGAGCACTCAAACCTCTCTCTTTTAAGTTACCGTAAGCTAAAAGTTAACCTTTGTGAATTCAATCCCCCCTTTTTTTATAATTTCCCTTAATGCAGTAATGGCGCTATTTAATAATACCAATGTAAATTTTTTGATTTTAAAATTGTAATGCTTTAGCTTTGAAAGTGTTGGTAATTAACAATAAGTTAATTTTATGTTGACCGCATTGTATTGCTGGTATTATCATAACGTATGATTACCATTTATTAACAAATGGTAATCAAGCAAAAAATATAAAAAATATAAAGTATTCTGGGAGAATCGAATGTTAAATAATAAAGTTTCAAAAGCAGTTCGCTTAGCGATAGCTTTCGGTACAGCTTCAACAGCTGCTTTTTCAGCAAGTTCGTTTGCTGCTGATGAAGAAAAAGTTGATAAGGTTGAACGAATTGAAGTTACTGGTTCACGTATCAAACGTACAGATATGGAAACAGCTAGCCCAGTGCAAGTAACAACTGCTGAAGAAATTGCTGTTGCAGGTTTTACTCGTGTTGAAGACATGATGAATAGCTTACCGCAACTAGAAGCGTCTAATACTTCTTTCCAATCAAATGGTGCTTCGGGAACTGCAACTCTTGATTTACGTGGTATGGGTCCTCAGCGTACTCTTGTTCTTGTAAACGGTCGTCGTATGCAAGCTGGTGGTATTTACACACAATCAGCTGATATTAACCAAATTCCTGCTGCGCTAATTAAACGCGTAGATGTAATGACTGGTGGTGGTTCATCTACTTACGGTGCAGACGCTGTTGCTGGTGTTGTAAACTTTGTAATGAACGATCAGTTTGAGGGTTTTGAAGTTAATGTAGGTACAACTGCTTACCAACATAATAACGATAATGAATACATGCAAGGCCTAATGGATGATGCTGGCTTTGAATATGAAGAAGGTAATACGGGTCTTGATGGCGCGTCATTTGATTTTGCAGCGACTCTAGGTGGTGCATTTGATAGTGGTAGGGGTCATGCAGTAGCTTACTTTACTTACAACAGACAAAATGAATTACGCCAAGGTGCACGTGATTACTCATCTTGTGCTCTAAATGCTGCTGGTACAGCTTGTGGTGGTTCAGGTAATGCTGTTAACCCTAACTTTTATATCTCAGCTCCTAACGCTGACGGTGTTGTAGACTTTGGTGAAGGCCAGTACGAATACTGGACTCTAGGTCAAGATAGCAGCTTTATTCCTTCAGTTGGTAATACATATAACTACGCGCCAATTAACCACTTTATGCGTCCTGATGAACGTCATACATTAGGTATGTTTGCTAACTACGAAATCAATGATAGCTTCCGTCCGTTCATGGAAGCAATGTTTATGCGTAACCGCACTACAGCGCAGATTGCTGAGTCTGGTACGTTCTTTAATGATAATTACTCAATTGATTTTGATAGCCCATTATTAAATGATACACAACGTGCACAACTAACTGAGCGCTTTGGATTGACTTCTGGTGATCAGTTTGCAACTTATATTGGTAAGCGTAACGTTGAAGGTGGCCCTCGTGCAGACAGCCTTGAACATAACTCTTTCCGTTTAGTATTAGGTAGTAAAGGCGAAATTAACGACCTTTGGTCTTACGAAGCATTTGCTCAATACGGTTCAACTTCATCTTCTTCAGCATATGAAAATGATTTCTTTGGTCCGCGTATAATCACCGCTTTATCAGCAAATGGTGAAGATTGTAGCGCGACTTCTGGTTGTATTCCGTACGATGTTTTTCAGTTTGATGGTGTAACAGAAGAAGCTGCACAGTCACTTACTGGTACAGCAATCTTGAACGGTGTTACTGAGCAATTGATTGTAAGTGGTTTTGTTACTGGCGAATTCGATTTCTCACTTCCATCTTCAGAGTACCCAGTTGCTGCAGTATTTGGTGCAGAGTATCGTGAAGAAACATTCAGTAGAACAGCTGATGAAGTATATGCACAAGGTCTATTACTAGGCCAAGGTGGTACTACTAAGAGTTTAAATGGTGGTTATCAAGTACGTGAAGTGTTTGGTGAGCTTAGCCTACCAATCGTTGAAGATTTACCGTTAGTTGAAAGTTTACTTGTTGAATTAGGCTACCGTTGGTCAGACTATAGCACTTCAGGTGCTGAGCCGACTTATAAAGTGGCAATGAACTGGGATGTAACAGGCGATTGGAAAATTCGTTCAAGCTACAACCGTGCAGTTCGTGCAGCAAACAATGGTGAGCTATTCGCTCAACAAAGCACTGGTTTATGGGCCGGTACTGATCCATGTGCTGGTACACCAAGCCTAACAGCTGCTGAGTGTGCAAATACAGGTGTTTCTGCAAGTCAGTATGGCAATGTAGGTAAGAGCCCTGCGGATCAATATAATGCTCTGTTTGGTGGTAACCCTGATTTATCTCCAGAAATTGCTGATACTATTACTTTAGGTGTTGTTGGTAACCCATTTGAAAACTTCAACTTCTCAATCGATTACTGGGATATTGAACTTGAAGACGCGATTGGTAATATTGACCCAGAAATTCTAGTTACACAATGTGGTAAAAGCGGCGCGGCTGTATTTTGTGATAACGTAGACCGTACACCTGGTAGTGGTAGCCTTTGGATAGGTTCTGGCCAAGTTGTTGCTACAAATACTAACTTAGGTAATATCCATTACGAAGGTATCGATTTAAGCGCAAACTACGATATGGAAATTGCTGAAGGTACATTAAAAACTAGTATCATTGGTACCTACATGTTAACTAAGGAATTTGATAATATTCCTGGTGTAAGTGAAGTATATGACTGTGTTGACTCATTAGATAACGGTTGTTTCCCTCAACCAGAATGGCGTCATGTTGTATCTGCTAGCTACGACACGGGCAGCTGGTGGAGAGCTACTGCTAAATGGCGTTTCTTCAGCGGTGTAAACGATTACACTGGTGCTGATACATTAGTACAAGACGACGGTATTAGCTCACAAAGCTATATTGACCTTAAAGGTACATTTACTATTAATGATTACACGTCTTTATTAGTAGGTGTTAACAACGTTATGGATAAAGAGGCACCTCTAGTTGGTGGTTCATTATCAACAAACGCAAATGCTATTGCTGGTTACTACGATTCGTTAGGTCGTTACTTCCATGCGAGCCTTTCATTAAAATTCTAATTTGAATTAATTAATGTATATTAAGCGAGCTTAGGCTCGCTTTTTTTATGGGGAAAAAATGAAATCGGTAAAAGAAAGTTTACTGTTTGCAATACAGCAATTGAATAGTGGAAAGATTGTGGCAGGAAAAGCAACCCTAGAAGGTTTATGCGACAACCCTGAAGTTAATGAGCAAGCTTTAGCTGTATTGTTTAAAGTAGCTATGAATGAAGGAGATTTACTAAAAAGTAAGGAAGTTTGTAGAAGACTCATTTCAATAGCCCCCAAAAAATTCGATTATGTAAATACTCTTTGTCAGTTATATGCCGCCAGTAATGAATTCTCTTTAGCAATAGACTTACTTAAAAAATACACTGAAATAGTACCGGATAGCGCAATGTCATATTTTCAATTGGGTGAAATGGCAAAAAAAGATGGCAAAGGTACTCTTGCAAGTACATCTTTCTTAGCAGCTATCGAGCTTGGTTACCACGACATATATACCGCTTATGTGGAGTTAGCATCCGTCTACTCTGAGCTTTTAATTGATTATGGGACTGCGACTAATTATTTACAGCAGGCAATTACAGTTGAACCAAATAAAATTAATGCCTATTTTAATCTTGCTAATATATATGAGCAGCTTGGTGATAAGCAAAACTGTTTAAAGAGCTTTAATCAGGTATTAAAGATAAATCCTTTATATGGTCTGGCGCATGCGAGAATTGCTGATATACAAACATTTAATAAAAAAGAAGCGTTAGAATACGAACTAAAAAGCCTATCTATTTTAGAAGCTACAGAAGATGATGTGTTAAAAGCTGATATGTATTATGCGCTTGGGAAAGCTTATGACGATAGCAAAGATTATGAAAAATCATGGTCTTATTATACTAAAGCCAATAGCTTTAATCGAAAATATATCCCGCAATACAACAGAGTTGATATTGAACATCAAGTAAGTAGCACACTAGCAAGAGAGCTTAGTAACGTAAAAAGTAAGACTGGCGATATTGTTCCAATTATTATTTGTGGCATGTTTAGGTCTGGTTCAACCTTAATAGAACAAATAATTTGCACTTCTGAGGTGATTAGTAATGGAGGAGAGATTGATTACTTGCATAAGCAACTATTCAATCTAATTGATAAGCCTAAAGTGCTGTCAAGCACGGTTAACTCAACATTATTTCAGCAAGGTTATGAGAAAGAATTAAAGTTAAGAGCGGGAAAAAGTAGTCTGGTTACTGATAAACGGCCTGAGAACTACTTATACATTGATATAATTAAAATGATGTACCCTGAAGCAAAAGTTATTTGGACACAGCGCGATATTAGAGATAACAGTTTATCAGCTTACTTTCAACATTTAGGCCCAAGTTTGAATTATGCGACCGCACTGAATGATACAGTGCACTATCATAAAGCGCAGCAGCGTGTTAAAGCACATTGGCTAAAAAAGTATCCTAATGATATTTTTACAGTCAATTATGATGAACTTGTTTCAAAGCCCGAGGGGGTATTATTGCCTCTGTTCGAATTTTTAGGCGTAAAATATCAAGGTGAAAGCGGTTTATTTCATCAACAAAAAAATATTGTAAGTACTGCTAGTGTTTGGCAGGTGAGAAAGCCTCTTTATACATCTTCATCGGGAAGATATAAAAATTTCAGTAGGTATATTAAAGAAAGCTTATCTATTTCTGATTTTGAAGAGTTTAATAATGTATTAGATTAATCACTGAGAGTATTCAGCACTCAATAGAGCGCTGAATACAATTTAATTATTTAGTGGGTAAGTCTTTTATTTTAACACTACTACTATTGATTTTTTTCTTGAGACGAAGCTTATTAATTTTGTCTAATACTGCAGGTGAAAAGCGAGATTGAGAGCTAACTTTAGAGGATAACATATCGCTTAGGAAGCTAAGGTTCATAGCGCCTGCACCAGGCACGTTACTATTGGCTGCTACGGCATTGAGTAAGGCCGCTTTGTTGGTGGCATTACCCTCACCAAATGAGCGCTCAGTGCCGTATATGTCGGTTACATTCCAGTCCTCAATAGCTAGAATTAATTCTTCCGAATCTTCTACTTGTGAATTAATAGAAGAATCAGAATAGTTTAAAATATGCTTTAGTAGATCGTTCTCAAAGTCAGGAAATAAAATTTTTGCTTGATCATAAAAAATAGAAACGTTTAGACGATTTCTTTTAACTTGAACGCCTCGGTTGGAGTTTACAAACTCTTCAGCATTACCTGAAAGTTGTTTATATACCTTATCAGCTGTGTAAGCTTCGTTACGTAAATTCGGACTTCCGATTATCCCTTGATAGAAGCCATACATTACTATTTTCTTATTCCCAAATTTCTTAAAAACGATATCATGTTGAATATTATTAAGTGACAAGGTATGACCTGAAACATTTATAAATTTATCGTTTAGTATTGAGTTTTCCCCTTCGAGTAATTTTTTTGCATTTCGAACTGGGTAATGTTCAATTAACTTTTCAATAATGGCTGTATTATATAAGTTTAGCCAATAAGCTAATTGCTCATCTAAGGTTAATGCGTTTAAAGGGACTTCTTCAGGTACTTTTTCTAGGCTTTGGCGAATTACTTTAAAACCTAGCTTAATATCCGATTTTACAACTTCTTCGAAATAAAAGCGGTTAGCCTCTAAAGCCGTATCTCTGTCTCTATTAGATCGTAACCTTGTGCCATTACCTACTATTGGTTTTAGAATAGTCCTATCAGATAAACCCATGTCAATAACGGTTAACTCTAGAAGTTGGTCTAGGTCTTCATAAGATATGCTTATATCCCTATTTAAGCCAAAATCTGAAAACTCTTCGGGTAAAGAGAATTCTTCAGCTTTCACTGGAATAAAAACAATAGCGATTATAAGTAGCAAGCATTTTATCATGATCAATCCTTTGTTTTTGTTTATTTTTATAGCACTAGTTTGAATTTCAATCAACTAGATTAACCAATTGGCATAATATCGCTAGGTATTGTTAAGCGAGGTCTATCGCTTTTAAGCTCATTTGTGCCATGCCAAATATAGCTAGGAAAAATGATAATTTGTCCACTTTCAGGGCATATCTCGCGATCTATTGATTCTCTTTTTCCTAGGTCAAGGCATGTTTCTCCTAACTTTAACCATCCATTTTTAAGTGGATCATTTTTACTCATTTCATCAGGTATAGAAATATAGCTGGGTGCTGACAACCAACCGTGAGGATGAATATGATTGGCATGATATCCTCCATTTTCTAGTTTTACTGACCAGCTGCCTTTGGCAGTAAAGTTTAGGCTATTTCTTGCCGTTAATGGGTGCATACTATCTGCTGGTAAATCATTTAAGTAAGTAGATATACATGACTCCATTGACTGCTTAAATAATGAGAGTAACGTATTTGAGCGATAGAGTAAGTGTCCTTCAGTTTGACTTCCTCTTCGAACACTTTGATCAAGCGGGTCTTGTTCTTTAGTGTGTAAAGTAAGTAATAGTTCCTTGAGTTCCTTCCCAAAAGAGTTAAACGACTTGTAGCCTTTAGGCGTAGGTAGAGCCATTGTTTTAACAAACATATCGTAATTAGTTAACCAATGATATTTATCGTCTTTAGCTAAGCGCCAAGCTGTGGATAAATAAGCCCAGATTTCTTGATTAAAAGGGTTGTGTTTAACTGCAGTGTTTAAGTGCAATATTGCTTTTTTATATTCAAAATTTTCAATACAGTAGTTTGCCAAATCTACACTATATCTTGCTGATTGGGGAGCCTGTGATACAAGCTCATCTAATATAATGAATGCTTTATCACTTTGCCCATGCTTACCTAAAATGATGCCATGAGCATGTTTTATGTCTAAGTTATCAGGGAAGAGCCTAATTGCTTGTGAAGATACATCAAGGGCTTGATTAAAATCTTTAAAATGTAAAAGCTGAGCTAGTTGTGATTGAACTAGTTGTGGGTTTTTAGCATGATTTAAGAATGTACTAGTGTAGGAGCTCATAAGGGCTGATTTGTTTGCACGATCCCAGTATAATTTATTTAAACACTCATGCGCAGGTATATAGTTAGGAGCCTGTTCAAGACATCGTTTTAAATACTGCTCACAAAGCTCAAACTTTAGTAAATCATAGTAAGTACAGCCAATCAAAAAGTTAACCTCGGGGCTATACTTGTTCTGCTTATCGCTTAGCATTAAAAATATATCTAAAGCATTGTCGAATTTACCCATATTGCGAAAATTACAAGCACGTTTATATTTAAATAAAAATTGATTTTTTAAATCGGCAGGTAAAGAGAGGTAATAGCTTTCAACTAATTCTAAGTCACCCAAACGTTCTAGTAATTCAAGCTTTAACCAGTGATATCTCTCTTTTAAGGTTTCATCAGATACGGTTTTAGAAAGTTCCTTTTTTGCTTGTAACAACTGGTTGGTTTTGATCAAGCTTTCTATAAAATTCAGAGATACCTTTTTGCTTAATGCCAAATACCTTGTGTTTTTTAAAAAGTTTAAACATAACGAATGTTTAGCAGTTCTGCACAGCAAGTTTGTATAGTTTTCAATTAGAGGGAGGGATGAAGGAAACTTATTTACTGCGTAAGAATATGTTTGTTCGGCATTTTCATTTTGGTTAAGTGCGCTATATGTAGCGGCAAGTAAAATATACCAATCAACAGTTTTAATATCACATTTGTTTAAAAAAAGAATAGCTTGGTTATATTGGCGTGAATTATAAGCAGCGAGCGCAGAGTTAAGAAAGTTAGACATAAAACACCCTATTTTTCGTACCATGTTAACAGGGTGTTTTTTAAAGTTAAATAATAAAATTTATTAAAGGTCTTTTATTTTTACAGAGCCACTATTATCAGTTTCTTTTAGCTTGAGAGCTCTAATTTTTTCGAGCATTTCTGGAGAAAAGCGGCCAAAGTCCATTGTTTTCTCCGAAATAGAATTAGATAAAAAGCTTATGTTAACAGCACCTAGTCCTGAACCTGCGCCATCAGCTCCTATTGGTTTTGATGAGTTATTTGCAACAGCATTGAGCATGGCGGCAGGATTTGTTGACGCTGCGCCACCAAACTTTCGCTCTGTGCCATAAATATCAGTGATTCTCCAATCTTCAATACCTATTTTAAAGCTCTTAGCATATTTTATATCAGAGCTCATTGGCGGGTTTGCATAGTCTTTTAGGTGCTCTCGTAAATCTTTCTCAAAGTTTTCGAATAATGGTTTAACTTGCTCATAGTACTTAGAGGCATAAAGGCGATTTTTTCGCTTGATACTAGTTCCTCTATTTGAATTGACGAATTCTTCAGCGTTTTCAACTAATTGATGATAAACCTTGTTTCCTTTATATGCTTCGGCACGAATGTTAGGACTTCCTATATTTCCTTGATAAAACCCATACATAACTATTGGTTTTTTTATACCAAACTTTTTAAAAACAATATTTTGTTGTATGTCGTTTAAAGAAAGTTTATGGCCAGCAACATTTAAAAAATCATCCTCTAAAATTGAATTGCTGCCAAAGAGTAAATCTTCTGTATCGCGAATAGGATAGTGTGTGATCAGTTTTTCTAACATGGCTGTATTGTAAAGGTTTAACCAATAAGCAAGTTGCTCATCAAGGCTGAGTTCGTTAAGTGAGATTTCATTTGGCAGACTTTCTAGGCTAACTCTGATCTTATAAAAACCGTCTTTAATCTCTGATTTTGTTACTTCTTCAAAGAAGAAACGATTTGCTTCTAATGCTGTGTCGTTATTTTTATGCGACTTCATTCTTGTACCGATGGAGGCTTGAGAATTTAGTTTGGAACGATCTGATGCTCCAGTATCAATTACAGTAAAACTTAGAAGAGTATCTAAGTCATCATATGAGACAGTAATATCTCTATTTAAACTAAAATCTGAAAATTCTTCCGGAAGTTCTTTTAAGTCAGCGAAAGCCGAGAATGAGATAGTGAGTATTAAAATACATACGAGGTGAGTTTTCATAGCAATTCCTTTGTTTGTTAGAAACACTATAATCTACAAATGTTAATTCACTTTCAAGGTTTGTTTACATTTAATTTCATTTTCTTAGCATAGCTCCAAAAAGTTGAATATTGCTCCTTGGTTAATAGTGATAATATTGCAACGTGTTAGTTTTTTGTTTCTTTAAGTTGTTGTAAATTAATGTGTTTTTTCGTTGTCAAAGTGTTGACCTTTTGCTTGAGTTGGGCCTACTATTCAAATCGAAATAGGTACTGTGATGAATTGCAGACCGTTTTGAAAACAAAATAATTAAAAAATATTCTAGGGGTAATCCAATGTTAAATAATAAAATCTCAAAAGCTGTTCGCTTAGCGATAGCTTTCGGTGCAGTATCAACAGCTGCATTTTCGGCTAGTTCATTCGCAGCTGAAGAAAGCGCAGATAAAGTAGAACGTATTCAAGTAACTGGTTCTCGTATTAAACAGGTTGATCTTGAAAATAGCTCTCCAGTAACAGTTATTACTGCAGCAGATATTAACTTGTCAGGTGAGCCATCTGTAGGAGATGTACTTAACAACTTATCTTCAAACTCATTCGGTTCTTGGACTGGTGTTTCTGGCTACGGCGCAGGTTCTTCTGCAACTTCAAGTATTAACTTACGTGGTTTAGGTTCTGATGCGACTCTAGTATTATTAGATGGCCGTCGTATGCCTGGAACAAGTACTTCTTCTGGTGCATCTGCAGATACTTCTCTAATTCCAATGGCTATCGTTGAGCGTATCGAAATCTTACGTGATGGTGCTTCTGCAGTATATGGTTCTGCAGCGGTTGCTGGTGTAATTAACATCATCACTAAAAAAGATTTCGACGGTTTAAATCTTAAATATGAATTTAATCAACCAAGTGTTGACGGCGGTGATAGCAGTACTTTCTCTGTATCGTCAGGTTTTACTGCTGAAAAAGGTAATATTGTTTTCACTTTCGAACACTCTGAAAGCGATGCTATTTACGATAGAGATATATGGGCACTAGATGATGAAACTTACGGTGCATACAGCTCGTACAGCCCAGTATCTAACTATTTAGATAGCACAGGCTACCATGCAAATTCAGATCTATGTGATGCAGAACCTAATACTGTAAATACTATTGATGCTGATGGTAATGGCCGTTGTACATATAGCTACGGTGAAGTAACTAAGTTTTACCCTGATACAAACAAAAACTCATTTTTGTCTAACTTCACTTATGAACTAACAGACAATATTCGTTTCATTGGTCGTGCGATGGCTAGCTTCAATGAAACAGATGCACGTTATGCTGGTACACCAGTATCTACTACGCCTATTTACATGAGTGCAGATAACCAATATAGCCCATCAGATGAAGATGTACGCATTTTTACTCGAGCTGTGCCAATTGGTAACCG